>NZ_JCAKNG010000003.1:0-324789 GCF_059516005.1 Propioniciclava sp. LT294 | reverse complement strand
GTGGGAACGGCTCGGGTTCGACACCATCGACGATGAGGCGTTCTTCCAACTCGTGCTCGCCCGCTTGGTGGAACCCACCTCGAAGCTGGACAGCGTCCGGGTGATCGAGGAGCTCGGGCTGGTTGCCGCGCACCGCAACACGTTCACCAAGGCGCTGCGACGATGCGCTGACAAGGACTACCGCGACCAGATCGCGCAGGCGTGCTTCCAACACGTGTGGGCCGAGCGGGGTGGTGACGTGTCGCTGCTGTTGTACGACGTGACGACGTTGTACTTCGAGACCGACACCGAGGACGACCTCCGCAAGGTCGGATTCAGCAAGGAACGTCGGGTCGACCCCCAGATTGTGGTCGGCCTGCTCGTGGACCGGTCGGGCCACCCGTTGGAGATCGCCTGCTTCGAAGGGAACAAGCCCGAGACCCACACGCTCATCCCGGTCATCAAAGCCTTCCAACAGCGCCACCAGGTGGCGGACATGGTGGTGGTCGCTGATGCGGGCATGTTGTCGGCGAGCAACCTGAAGACGATCGACGAGGCTGGCCTGCGGTTCATCGTCGGCTCCAGGATGACCAAGGCTCCCCATGATCTGGCCAAGCACTTCCGCTGGCACGGCACCGCGTTCACCGATGGCCAGGTCATCGACACGATCACGATGCGGTCCACCGCCCCCGACCCCGACCGGGTGAAGACGCGCGCCGAACCCGTGTGGGATCCCGTGGCGCATCCCACGGCGTGGCGGGCCGTGTGGCAGTACTCAGCCAAGCGGGCAGCCCGGGACACCCGCACCCTGACCCTGCAACGCGACCGTGCCCAAGCGGTCGTCGACGGTGACAAGCCGGCCAAGAAGGTCCGGTTCGTGAAAACCACCGGCCAGCAGGCGAGCCTCGATGAGTCGTCCCTCGCCCGCGCCCAAGCGCTGGTCGGCTTGAAGGGCTACGTCACCAACATCACCAGCAGCGTCATGCCCGCCACCGAAATCATTGCCAGCTACCACGACCTGTGGCACGTCGAGCAGTCGTTCCGGATGTCCAAGAGCGACCTGGCCGCGCGTCCCATCTACCACTACTTGAAGGATTCGATCGAGGCCCACCTCACCATCGTGTTCACCGCACTCGCGATCGCCCGCGACCTGCAAGCCCGCAGCGGCTGGTCGCTGAAGAAGATCGTCCGCGGACTACGCCCGTTGCAGCAGGTCACCATCCAACTCGGAGGTCAACAACTCCAAGCCGAACCCCGAATCCCCGACGACATCGCCCAAGTGCTCGCCCGTTTGGGTCACTAAACGTGTGCAAGTCAGGGCTGACGCTGAGGGCCAGCTAGCAGTTGGGACTGCACCGGAGACCGAGGGCCTCGGAGCCAGCGACCACCTCCTTTCGCGGAGGCGGGCATCCCGGTCGGCGGCCCCTACACGGGCGCGAGCGAGGACAAGCAGCTGACCCCTCTCGCCACCCCAGTCTGTGGCCGCGTGGAAGCGGTCGACTTGGCCACCCTCGAACTGATGGCGGACGTCGCGCTCACCCTCGCGATGGCTCCAGAGGCGCTCCGGTAGAGCCGACCGACTACAACCAACGGCGTCCGGCCAACAGCCCCAGCAAATGATCCAGGACAGCCGGATCCATGCGCAGGCCGTTGTGCTCGTACTCGCTGGTCACCCAGGTCCGGCAGTCCGGGAGCATGGTCGCGGTCTCGAGTGAGTACACCAGCGGCACGAAGACGTCGTGGGCGTACACGGCCGCGGCGACGGGGACGTCGGCCTGGGCCAACTTCTCCGGGAAGTACAACTGCGGCCACTCATGCTCAGCGAGGAGGTCGGCGACCGCGGCGTACGGGCTGAGCTCGGAGCTCTGCTCGAACAGCGTCCGGTGCAGGTGCTCGCCACCGAGCAGCGTCGGGTCCTCGCGGACGTGGTCCGGCATCGTCCGGTCGGCCGACCACCGCGTGGCGACGCCGTCGGCGTAGCTCGATTCGTGCAGGACCGCATAGATCGGGTTGCGGCCGCGGAAGGGGAGCGCCGCGGCGAGGTCGTGGGCGAACGCCGGCGAAGCGTGGTCCAGCTCCAGCAGGTAGTGGATCTGCTCGAACCCGCCCTGCATGCCCAGGCGGCTCCCGATGGTGCGGAACCAGTCCGGGCCGACCCGGTCGCCGTTGGGCAGGTGAATCTCCCCGTCCGAAGCCCGGCCCACCAGCTCGCGCACCCGGTCGCGGTCGGCCGGGAATTGCCGGTAGTACTCCTCGGACTTGCCCACCATCAGCTTCCACGTCGCCGCATAGACGTCGTCGATGGGGTGCTGCACGGCGCTCAGGCCGCCCGTGATGACGGCGCCGGCGAGGCTCTCGGGGTGGGCAGACAGGTAGTGCAGCGCGGTGAACCCGCCGAACGACTGCCCGAGCACCGTCCACCGCTCGGCCCCCAGCGCCTCACGAACCAGCTCGCAGTCGTTGACGATCTCATCGGCCCGGAAGTGCGTCAGGTACTCGGCCGCCGCCGCCGGCTGATCCAACCCGCCCGGGCCCAGGGCGTCCGGCCCGACGGGGGTCGACCGTCCGGTGCCGCGCTGGTCGAGCATGACGACCTGGTGGTCCTCCAGCGCACGGGGCAGCCAGGCGGGGTTCGTGGGGAGGGACAACGTCGGACGCGGCGCCTCGTTGCCGGGGCCGCCCTGCAGGAAGACCAGGTACGGCTTCCCCTCACCGCCCTCGGCGGTGACCACACGGGCGAAAACCTCGATGGTCCCGCGGCTGGGGTCGTCGTGGACGAGCGGTGCCTCGAGGGTGAGGTTCGTGCACGTGAGTCCGGGAAGGTGGTCGACCGTGGTCCGCATTGACGCAGGCTACTACCGCGCGGCGAGGCGTTCGTCGAGGGACGTGTTGATCCGGTCGCGGACCTCCTCGACGCTGCCGACGGCGTCCACCTCGACCAGCAACCCCCGCTCACGGTAGATGGCGATCACCCGTTCGGTCTCAGCGTGGTACACGGCGATGCGGTGGCGGATCGAGTTGGCGTTGTCGTCGTCCCGGCCTTCGAGTTCGGCTCGCTTCAGCATCCGGGCGACCAGGACGTCAGGATCGGCGGTGAGCGCCACGACCCCGTTCAACGTGGTGCCCGTCTCGGCCAGCGCGATGTCGAGGGCCTCCACCTGGGGAATCGTGCGCGGGTATCCATCGAGCAGCCACCCGCGCCAGCAGTCAGGGTCGGAGATCCGCTGGAACACCAGCGACGTGGTGATCACGTCCGGGATCAAGCCGCCGCGCCCGATGATCTCGACCACCCGCTCACCGAGCGGCGTGTGGCGCTTGATGTTGTCCCGGAAGATGTCACCGCTGGAGATCGCCGGGATGGAGTAGCGCGCGGCGAGGGAGGACGCCTGCGTCCCCTTGCCCGCGCCCGGCGGTCCCATGATCAACAGCCTCATGGCAGAAGTCCCCTCGTCACTGGAACAGTCTGGCACCGGCAACCTGCGCGGGGAGGGCATTCGCCACGAAGGTGTCCCCTGCGCCTTCGGCCCTGCCCCGGTGGGGGAGGAGCCCTCCCGTTCTGGACGCGGTTTGCCAGCGCTGCCGCATTCGTGACCACAATGGACTTGGTCACAGGGGGGAGTCGTCACATGGGTGTCCACAGCCGAAGCATCACCGCAGCGGTTGATCCGAAGGAGGTCTGGCGCCGCTGGACCGACGTCGAGAACTGGCCTGCCGGTGATCCCCGCGTCATCAAGGCCAGGCTCAACGGGCCGCTCACCAAGGGCGCGATCGGGTGGATCCAGCCCAAGTACGGGCTCAAGACCCCGTTCAAGCTCGTCGAGGTCGACCGCCAGAAGATGCGCTTCACCCTCGAGACCAAGCTGCCGCTCGCCGTCCTGGATCTCGCGCACAGCCTCGATCGCCCCGAGCACCGCGAAAACGAGCACGAGCCCCTCGCCGTCCTCGACCCGGACGCCTGGGTCCTCACCCACACCCTCACCATCACCGGCCCCCTCGCCCGTCTCTGGGACCGCATCCTCGGACGTTCCTTCGCCAAGGGCCTCCCCACGGTGCTGGACACCATCGTCCGGGCCGCAGCTGTCTGACATGACCCGCGTCGTCGTGACCGGCCGCGACATCGACCGGGGGCTCGGCGACCGCCTGCGCGCGGCGGGCCTCGACGTGCGTGAGGTCACGCGGGCCACGGACGCCGACCTCGCCTGGGCCGACTGCCTCACCGGGTTCCGCTGGCCCGAGGGTGCCACGCAGCGCGTCGGCTGGATCCACGTCACCGGGCTCGGCCTCGACGGGATGTCGGACGCACCGCGTCCGGACCTGATGACCCGCACGGTCGGCACCATGCCCCTCCAGATGGGCCGCTACGTCGCCGCGGCGGTGGCGTCCTTCGCCGAGCGGCACGACGAACTCGCCCGCGCCCAAGGGGCGGGGGATTGGCTGGACCTCGGCGTCCGGGAGTGGCCCACCTCCGCCCTCGTCCTCGGGACCGGTCTGGCCGCGCAGGGGGTGGCCCGGTCCCTGCGGGGGCTGGGCCTGTCGGTGGTGGGCGTGAACCGCTCCGGACGCCCTGCGCCCGACTTCGACCGGTGCGTGGCGTGGGGTGACCTCGACGACGCGGCCGCGTCGAACCCCGGCGTGGTGGTGAACCTGCTCCCCCTGACGGACGCCACCCGTGACTCGGTGGGATCGTCGTTGTTCGAGCACCTGGCCGGCGCACTGTTCGTCAATCCCGGACGCGGTGCGACCGTGGACGAGGTTGCGTTGCAAGCGGCTCTGGCTTTGGGGAACGTCCGTGCGGCGTGGTTGGACGTCCACCGTGTCGAACCACTCCCGCGCGACCACTGGGCTTGGGCCCACCCGCGCGTCCGCGTGACGCCCCATCTGGCCGCCATCACCCGGGCCGAGGACGCCGCGGCGGACCTGCTCGCCGCCTTGGCCGCCCTCGAGCGAGGCGAGACCCCGCCGACGGCGGTGGATCCGAGCGAGTATCGCTTGACGTAGCGCCGTTTGGACCACATCACGGCGATGTTCCCCCGCAGGTGAATCGCTCTGGCAAGGGATGATTCCAAGAGGCCTTGGCCAGAAGAGTGTCGGATGTGGTCACAATGGCGCTACGTCGACCAGACCTGGCGCCGACTTCTTGCCGCACTCGGCAGGCCCACCACCAGCGGTGGTCGGGGAAGTCCGCCCTCAGGAGCCGGACAACCGCCGCACCACGTCCACGGCCGGCTCAGCGCGTGCCTGACGCCAACCGGTGCCCGCCCAGAGGTGGGCCCGTTGGGTGTCACCGGCCGCCAGGGCAGCAGCACGCAGCGGCGCCGTCACCTGGTGGACCGCCGGGTAGAAGGCCGGCGCTTCCGGGAACTCGGCCGTCCAACGGTTGGCCAGACTGCGCGCGGGGCGTCCGGTGAAGGAGCGGGTGACGACGGTCTCGGTGAACGCCGGGTCGTCATAGGCCGCCCGAACGGCGGCCGACGTCCCGGCCTCCGGGGTCAGCATGAACGCGGTCCCGCACTGGACCGCCGACGCCCCGGACAGGAAGGCGTCGTCGACGTCCGAGGCCTCCATGATCCCGCCGGCGGCGACGATCGGCACCTCCAGGACCCACCGCACCGCGGCGACCAGGGCCACCGTGCCGTGGTCGTTCGGCATGTCGATGCTCTGGGACGTGGCCCGGTGGCCGCCGGCGTCCCTGCTCTGGACCACCAGGGCGTCCGTGCCCCGTGAGGCCGCGACCACGGCCTCCGAGACCGAGGTGACGGACGCCCACACGGCCGTCCCCACCCTGCGCAGGCGCTCGACCACCTTGGCCGACGGGATCCCGAACGTGAACGACACCACGGCCACGGGATGGGCCTCGAGGTACTCCAGCTTCGCGTCCCACGCGTCGTCATCGGGTTGGGGGAGCGGCAACTCCACGCCGAACTCGGCGGCCCACGACGACAACGACTCCCGGAACGCCTCCACCCGGGAGATCTCCGTGCGGCTGACGTCGTCCTCGCGCAACTCGGGCACGAACAGGTTCACGCCGAAGGCTCCCGGTGTGAGGGCCCGGGTCTGCTCGACCTGCACGGCCAGTTCGTCCGCGGACACGCCGCCGGCGGCCAGGAAGCCGAGGCCGCCGGCGTCCGTCACCGCCGCAGCCAGCGCGGGGGTCGAAGGGCCGCCCGCCATGGGGGCCGCCACGACCGGGCTGGTCAGGTCGGTGAGCCGGAACATGTCAGCCGCCCACTGCTGGGAGGTCCGGGAACGCCGCGATGACGCCGGGGTGTGCGAGGCGCCCGCCGATGACGTTCAACCCCTGGGCCAGGGCGGGATCCGCCGCCGCGGCGGCCTCCCATCCGTGCTTCGCGATGGCCCGTGCGTACGGCAGGGTCGCGTTGGTCAGGGCGAACGTGGAGGTGTTCGGCACCGCGCCGGGCATGTTCGCCACGCAGTAGAAGACCGAGTTGTGGACGCGGAACGTGGGGTCGTCGTGCGTGGTCGGGCGGGAGTCCTCGAAGCAGCCGCCCTGGTCGATGGCGACGTCGACGAGCACCGACCCCGGCTTCATCTCGGCGACCATGTCGTTGGTGACCAGCTTCGGTGCCCGCGCACCCGGGATCAACACGGTCCCGATGACCAGGTCGGCGGTCCGCACGTGCTCCCGGATCGCCAGTGTCGAGCTGGCCAACTGCTGGACCTGGTTGTCGAAGCGCCAGAAGATCTCGCGCAGCTTGCCGAGGTCGGTGTCGAAGATCGTCACGTGGGCCCCCATGCCGAGGGCGATGTTCGCCGCATTCTGGCCGGCCACGCCGCCGCCCAGCACCACGACCTTCGCCGAGGCGACCCCACCCACGCCGCCCATCAGGACGCCGCGGCCGCCTTGGGCCTTCATCAACGCGTGCGCGCCGACCTGGGGCGCCAGACAGCCGGCGACCTCGGACATCGGGTAGAGCAGCGGCAACTGCCCGTTCGGCAGCCGCACGGTCTCGTAGGCGACGGCGGTCGTGCCGGCCTTGAGGAGGGCCTCGGTGAGGGGACGGTCAGGGGCCAGGTGCAGGTAGGTGAACAGCACCATGTCGCTGCGGAGGTACCCGAACTCGGGTTCGATCGGCTCCTTGACCTTGAGGACCAGCTCGCCCGACCACGCCGTGGCCGTGTCGACGATCTGCGCCCCGACGGCGGCGTAGTCCTCGTCGGAGATCGACGAGCCGACGCTCGCGCCGGACTCGACCAGCACGTCGTGTCCCGCGGCGACCAGGTCGTGGACGCCCACGGGCGTGATCGCGACCCGGTACTCCTGGACCTTCGTCTCCTTGGGGATCGAGACGCGCATGTTCGTCAGCCCCCGGCCTTCCTCCGGAAGGTTCGCTTGCCTCCCTGTTGTCCGTGTGGTCCTCCCGCAGCCTTCGGTCCGCCCTGCGTGCCCGCGGCACTCCCGTGGGAGGCGTTCCTCTTGGCCTCGAGGGCGGCCCGCATCTGCTCCTTCGGGTCCACGACCTTGTCGGCATCCATGGGTTCACTCATGCGCCTACCTTTCCACCCCGGTGGTTTCGGCGTCCATCGATCTGGAGTTTCTTCGGCACGAAGGGACGCACGCGGCGTCCGACACGCTGCCCCAGCGGGGCCGGACCGAGGGTCGTGGACCTTCCTTGTCCGGGGCGGCACCATGGGGCCATGCCCCTGTACAGCGCCGGACTGCTGCCATACACCCGAGTGGATGGCACGTTGAAGGTGTTCATCGTGCACATGGGCGGCCCGTTCTGGGGTCATCGCGACTCCGGTGGATGGTCCTTGGCGAAGGGAATGTACATCCCCGGGGAGGAGAGTCCGCAGGACGCGGCCCGCCGGGAGTTCCTCGAGGAGGTGGGTGTCGAAGCACCCGTCGGGGAGCTCATCGACCTGGGGGAGGTCCGCCTGAGTTCGGGCAAGCGGGTCCGTGGGTTCGGCGTCGAGGCGTCCCCCGACCTGCAGTTCGTGGAGAGCAACTTCTTCGAGGTCGAATGGCCACGCAAGTCGGGGCGGTTCCAGCTGTACCCCGAGGTCGACCGCGCCGACTGGTTCACCGTCCCGGAAGCCCGCACGCGGCTGACCATCGGCCAGGTCCCGCTGCTGGAGGAACTGCAGAACCTGGTCGGGTGATCGCCCCCCGACACGCCCGACACCCTGGCCGGGCTGTTTGACCACTCAACGGTGCCGGGGGCTAAGGTCGAGGCCCTATGCGCTTCCCCGCCCCCCTGCCCCGCCGCGCCCCGGGTGAGGTGCAGGCATGAGCCAATCCGCGTTCGACCGGCTGGGCCCGGCGTTCCCGCAGCGCGCGCCGTGGGGGACGGCGACGAAGCTGCGCGCCTGGCAGCAGGAGGCGCTCGACCTCTACCTCGAACGCTCGCCCAAGGACTTCCTCGCCGTCGCGACCCCGGGCGCCGGCAAGACGACCTTCGCGCTCCGCATCGCCGTGGAACTGCTGCACGCCCGGGTCGTGCGCCGCGTGATCGTGGTCGCCCCGACGGAGCACCTCAAGGTGCAGTGGGCGGACGCCGCGGCCAAGGTCGGCATCCAACTCGACCCGGGGACGGGTGGGCGCAAGCGCGGGCGGTCCCGGCAGTACGACGGCGTCGCGGTGACGTACGCCGGCGTCGCGGCCGCCATGCTGCACCACCAGACCATGACCGCGAACATGGACACCCTCGTGATCCTGGACGAGGTGCACCACGCGGGTGACGCGCTGGCGTGGGGCGAGTCGGTGCGCGAGGCGTTCCAGTACGCGACGCGGCGGCTCGCGCTGACCGGTACGCCCTTCCGGTCGGACGACAACCCCATCCCGTTCGTCTCCTACGTGCCGGCGGGGGCCGGTGAGGAGGCCGGCGCGATGGTCTCGAAGGCCGACTACACGTACGGCTACGCCGAGGCCCTGCGCGACCACGTCGTCCGCCCGGTCGTGTTCATGAACTACGGCGGGCCCATGCGCTGGCGGACGAAGTCCGGCGACGAGATGGCCGTCAACCTCGGCGAGGTCACGACGAAGGACATCACCTCCCAGGCGTGGCGCACGGCGCTCGACCCGAAGGGCGAGTGGATCCAGGCCGTCCTCCGCGCCGCGGACAAGCGCCTCACCGAGGTGCGCCGCCACGTCCCGGATGCCGGTGGCCTCGTCATCGCCACGAACCAGACCAACGCCCGCGCCTACGCGCGCGTGCTCGAGTCGGTCACCGGTACCAAGCCGACGGTGGTGCTGTCGGACGATGCCGGCGCCTCCTCCCGCATCGAGGAGTTCGCGAACTCGGGGGACCGCTGGATGGTGGCCGTCCGCATGGTGTCCGAGGGCGTGGACGTCCCGCGCCTCGCCGTCGGCGTCTACGCGACCGCCACCCAGACGCCCCTGTTCTTCGCCCAGGCCGTCGGCCGCTTCGTGCGGACCCGGCGTCGCGGCGAGGTCGCGACGGTGTTCCTGCCGACGGTGCCGATCATCCTCGCCCACGCGTCCTCGCTGGAGCGCCAGCGCGACCACGTGCTGGGCCGGAAGAAGGCGTCCGAGGAGGTCGACGTCTGGGCCGAGGCCGAGGCGATCCTCGAGCGGGCCAACCGCGCGGAGTCGGCGTCCGACGACCTCCTGGGCTCGTTCGAGGCGATCGACTCGGCGGCGACCTTCGACCACGTGCTGTTCGAGTCGCAGCAGTTCGGCATGCACGCCGTCCCGACGTCGGACGACGAGGCCGAGTACCTGGGCCTGCCCGGCCTGCTCGAGCCCGAGCAGATCACCCACCTGCTGCGCGAGCGGCAGCAGCGGCAGGTCAACCGCCACGCCCGCCAGGAGCGCCGCGAGAAGGTCGGGCCCGAGGTGTCGCTGCACCGGGCCCTGGCGACCCGCCGCAAGGAGCTCAACATGCTCGTGTCGCAGTACGCGCGGGTGAAGGGGGTCCCGCACTCCCACGTCCACGCGGAGTTGCGCCGCCAGTGCGGCGGCCCGCCCCTGGCGGCGGCGACGTCGGACCAGGTCGAGGCGCGCATCACGATGATCCGGGCTTGGCGCGGGCGCCTGTGATGCATTTCCGGGTGGAAGAACCCCAAGAATTCTTGGGGTTCTTCCACCCGGAAATGCATCACAGGCCTCGACAGGGGCCTGAGTTCGGAGTCCCCCTGTCGGGCGCGGTGAATCCGAGCCATGATGAGGTATGGACATTCACGACGACGTGCACGAGTTCGACGTGCCCTGCGCGGCTCAGCCCGCGTTCGAGGCCTTCACGCTGCGGACCGCCGAGTGGTGGTCCCCCGAGGCGGTCGGGAGCCCCGACGTCTTCAGCCATGTCTTCTTCGAGCCGGTCGCCGGCGGCCGGGTCCAGGAGGTCGCGTCCGACGGAACCCAGACCTATCGCGGCGAGATCAAGGAGTGGCAGCCGGGCAAGCGCCTGGTGTTCACCTTCAGCAAGGCCGAGGACGCCGCCAACCCCTCGACGGTCTCCGTCGACTTCATCCACACCGGTGACGACGCCGCGACGGTGCGCATCCACCACCTCACCGGCGACGAGGACCGCTTCAACAACTGGGACGGCTTCATCAGACCGTACGCCGAACTGCTGGGCGTCTACACGCACTGAGCGACTCCTGGCCCCCGGGGACAATCCCTCGGGGGCGCCGGGCCGTATCCCGAGTGTCGGGCCAGCCGGGCCCGGTCACTCACCAGGAGGCCCATCATGCGGAGAACCACCACCGTCACGCTCACGTCCTTGGCTGCGCTCGTCGCCGCGGCCGCACCCTCGATGGCGATGGACGCCGTGCCGTCCGCGCAGGTCGAGAGCCACTCCCACGCCCTGGGGCCGGTGCAGGCCGCGGCGGTGCCGGGCAGCCGGGCTCGAGGTTCAGCACGCGTGATGGCGCTGCCCAGCGGCAAGCTCCAGGTCACCGTCGTCGCGGACGGCCTGACCCCCGGCGTCCACCACATGATGCACCTGCACACCTTCCCCACGGCCCCCGACCAGGGCTGCCCCGGCCCGGTGGCCGATGCCGACGGGGACGGGCTGGTGAGCGTCACCGAGGGTGTCCCGTGGTACGGCCCCGTCATGGTCTCGCTGACGACGTCCGGAGCCACGACCGGCACTGTCGACATGATGGCCTTCCCCTTGGCGGACGCCACGGGGCACCTCGAGTACCAGCGCACATTCGCGGCGTCCGAGGCGAACCTCGAACTGGCGAGGCGGGTCCAGGTCGTCGTCCACGGCTTGGACCTCGACGCGAGCGGCACGCTCGCGGGGGGCATGGAGACGACGATCCCGGTCCTGTGCGGGGGTGTCGCCGACTGAGTCCGGTGCGTTGACGGGTGTGCGGCGCGGGCGCGCGGCGCCTCAGACCTCTTCGGGGTCCAACTGGGCCGGGTCGGGGTAGCCGCGCAGCTCGCGCCACGACGGCAGGCGCCATCCGTTGTTGCGCAGCGCGTACAGCATGCCGATCACGAAGGCGACCCCCGTGGCGATGGCCCCGATGAGGAGCGTCCAGCGGGCGCCCCAGGCGTCGCCGATCCAGCCGATGATGGGGCTGCCCAGCGGCGTGCCCCCCAGGAAGATCGTCATGTAGAGAGCCATCACGCGCCCGCGGACGGCCGGCTCCGTCGTGAGCTGGACCGACGCGTTCGCCGTGGTCATCACGGTGAGCGCCGTCAGGCCCACGGGGACCAGCATGATCGCGAACGTGAGGTAGGTCGGGGCGAGCGCCAGCAAGGTGGTCGACACGGCGAACCCGCCGAGCGCGCCGAGCATGATGCTCAGCCGCGGTCGCGGACGCCGAGCGGCCATGAGGGCCGCGGTCAGCGACCCGATCGCCATGATCGAGCCCAGGACGCCGTACGCGTCCGCCCCCACGCGATAGACCTCGGTGGCCATCAGCGCGTTGGTGATCTGGAAGTTCATGCCGAAGGTCCCGAGCATGAACACGATGAACAGGACCAGCTGGATGTCGGGGCGTCCGGCCACGTACCGCAGCCCCTCGCGGATCGCACCGCGTCCGCGTCGCAGGGGGGCGGGCATGAGCTCGTCGGGGTTCATCGCGCGCAGCGCGACGATGACGGGCAGGAAGCTGAGCGCGTTGACCAGCAGGGCCGGACCGACGCCCCACAGGGCGATCAGGATGCCGGCGACTGCGGGTCCCACGAGGCGCGCCGCGTTGAAGGACGAGCTGTTGAGACCGACGGCGTTCGGGAGCAGTTCGGGCCCGACCATCTCTGAGGCGAACGCCTGCCGTGTCGGGTTGTCGACCGCCGAGATCGCGCCGAGCATGAGCGCGAGTGCGTAGACCTGCCACAGCTCGACCGTGTCGGTGAGGACGAGCGCGGCGAGCAGGCCGCCGTTGATGGAGAGGAGCACCTGCGTCCAGATGAGGATCGTCCGCTTGGGGAACCGGTCGGCGACGGCGCCGCCCCACGGGCCGAGCACCGCCATGGGCAGGAACTGGAGCGCGGCGAGGTAGCCGACGGCGGTCGCCGAGTTGTTCGTGAGGATCGTCAGCACGAGCCACGTCTGGGCGACGCGGCCCATCCACGTCCCGGTGTTGGAGAGCAGGCCGCCCCAGAAGAAGAGGTTGTAGTTGCGGACGCCGAGGCTCGCGAACAACGGGGTCCGCGCGGGGGCGGTCATGGTGCTCACGCCTGGATCACTTTCTGCAGGATGTCGGTCGCCGCGCGGAGAGTCTTCAGCTCGGCGGGGGAGAGGTTCTGGAGCCGGCGGACCATCCAGTCGTCCCGCGAGGCCCTGGTGCGCTCGACCATCGCCGCGCCCTCGGGGGTGAGGGCCAACAGGTGGCGCCGGCCGTCGTCGGGGTCGGTGGTGCGTGCGACGAGGCCCGCCTCGACGAGGCCGTTGACCGTGCGGGTCATGCTCGGGGCGCTGACCTCTTCGATGCGGGCCAACTCGCCGGGGGTGCGGGCCACGCCCACCGCCAGCTTCGCCAGCACGCTGAACTGGTGCGGCGGGATCTCGTGGCAGTTGTCGTACCGGACCCGGCGGCTCACGTGCTGGCAGGCGATGCGCACATCGCTGGCGAGGCTGAGGAGGGGGTCACGTTCGGGCACTTTGCTTAGTCTAGCTCATTAGCTGCGCTAAACGAATTCCGGTGGCGAGGGCGAGGGTTCCCTTGCCGGGGGCCGCTGCCCCGCGGCGGGGCCTAGGCTGGTCGCATGCCCGTATTCGAGCGTGTCAGTCGGTATCCGCACCCGCGCGCGACGGTGTTCGCGTGGCACACCCGTCCGGGGGCGTTCGCGCGGCTGTCGCCCCCCGGGATGGCCACCGCCGTCAGCCCGCACACCCACGGGATCGAGGCCGGCTCCGAGGTCGAACTGATCATCAGCCATCCGCTGGTCGCGGGCCTGCTCCCCGACGTCCCGCACCGGCACGGCAAGGGCCCCCTCGGCCTCCGCTGGAAGGTTCGCCACGTCGAGCTCGTCCCCGGCGAGCGGTTCGTCGACGAACAGGTCTCCGGACCGTTCAAGCGCTGGTACCACGAGCACGAGTTCGCCGACGGGCCCGGTGGGTCGACGATCATCACCGACCGCGTCACCTGGGACCTGCCCGTCACCATCCCCGGCGGCATCGACCAGGCCCTGGTCGAGATGCAGCTGGACGGGCTGTTCGCGTTCCGCGAGCGCCAACTCCGCGACGACCTCGACCTGCACACGCGCTTGGCGGCCTCGCCTCGCCGCATCGTCGTGGCCGGGGCGTCCGGCCTGATCGGGAGCCAGTTGGTCGCCGCCCTCACCTCGGGCGGGCACAGCGTCGTCCGGCTCGTCCGCCGCCCCGCCACGCGCCCGGACGAGGTGCGCTGGGATCCGGGGCATCATCGCCCGGACCCGTGCACCCTCGCGGGTGCGGACGCCGTCGTCAACCTCGCCGGGCACTCCATCGGGGGGCGGTTCTCCCGGCGCAACAAGGCGCAGATCCTGGCCTCGCGCCTCGACGCCACGACGACCCTCGCCGAGGCGGCCCGGGCCGTGGGGCTGCCGACGCTGGTCCAGGCGTCGGCGATCGGCTACTACGGAGCCCGGCGCCCGGGGGAGCTGTTGACCGAACGCTCCGAACCGGGAGAGGACTTCCTCGCCGGCGTCGTCCGCGCCTGGGAGGCCGCCGCGCGGCCGGTCGTGGACGCCGGCGTCCGGGTCGCGCAGTTGCGGACCGGCATCGTCCTGAGTGAGGGCGGGGGGGCGCTGGCCCCTCAGGTCCCCCTGTACTCGATCGGGTTGGGCGGACGCCTCGCCGCCCCGGACGCGTGGATGAGCTGGATCAGTCTCGACGACACCGTCCGCGCCTACGTCCACGCGCTGTTCACCGACACGGTCGAGGGGCCGATCAACCTGGTGGCTCCGCGTCCGGTCACGAACCGGGAGTTCGCGACCACGCTGGGCCGCGTGCTGCACCGGCCCAGTGTGGTGCCGACGCCTGCGATCGGACCCACGTTGCTGCTCGGCAGGGAGGGTCACGACCAGCTCATCGACACCGACCAGCGGGTGACATCGCAGAAGCTCTCCGAGTCCGGGTTCTGGTTCGCGCAGGGCACGTTGTCGGATGCGCTGCGCCACGTCCTGATGCGCTGACCGACGCCATGGCGCGTGCCTCGAGCACCTCGCCCGCCGTGGGGCGGGCGCTGGACATCCTGACGCATCTCGGTCGCCAGACGGGCCCGGTGGGTGCTGCCGCGATCGCCCGCGACCTCGGTCTGCCGCGGTCGTCGACCTACCACATCCTGACGGTGCTGGCCGGGCGCGGGTTCGCGCTGCACGTGCCGGAATCGCGCGGCTGGGCGCTGGGGGGTGCCGCGTATGGCCTGACCAGCGCGTACTCGGTGCACGAGGGGCTCGAACGGTTGTCCCGGCCGGTGGTGAAGGCGCTGGCGGACGAGCAGGGCGTGACCGTCCACCTGGGGATCCTGCGGGGACCGCTCACCCTCTATCTTCTGAAGGAGGCGCCGGCGTCGGCGTCCGGGGACGAGCCGAGCTTGGTGACCGCGGTCGGCGTCCTGCTGCCGGCACATCTCACGGCGAACGGACGTGCGATCCTCGCGCAGCTGCCGGAGGCGACCGTGCGGGCGCTGTACACGCGGCCCGGTGACTTCGTGTCGCGGACGGGGCGCGGTCCGCGTGGGCTCTCGGACCTGCTGGGGGAGCTCGCGCCCGAGCGTGAGCGGGGCTGGTCGGAGGAGGTCGAGCTCGTCACGCCGGGGTTCCGGTCGGTGGGTGCGGCGATCCTGGACGTCCACGGCATGCCCATCGCGTCGTTGAGCTGCACGTGGCGTGCGCGGGTCCCGGTGCGGGAGGTCCACCCCATCGTTGCGGCGGTCCGTGCCGCGGCCGCCGAGGTGTCGCGGCGGTTGGGTGGGCCCGCGGGGTAACGATTCAAGACAGGGTGAACTTGTCCCCCGACTGGGGGCAAGGGGTTCACTTTGTCTGTGCGGAGCGCAGCCGAGCCGGCTCGAATCCGGGGTGGCGGATGCCGCCTACTGTCCTCGCGTGCACGCGACGCAATCTCCAGGGGAGGCAGTCCAGCGGTTGCTCGAGGCCCAAGCGGGGACCATCTCCCGTCAGCAGGCGCTGGGCTGCGGGGTGAGCCCCAAGGCGATCGAGCGCTTCCTGCGCGACGAGCGATGGTCGCGCAGTGGGCGCGGGATCTTCATCCGGGGAGTGGCGGAGCCCACCTTCGCCCAGAACGTGTGGACCGGAATCCTGCTGGCGGGAGAGCCATCGGCCGTGGGTGGGCGGGCGGCGCTCCACCTGCTCGGGGTGGGGGAGCTTCCGGAGACGATCACCATCGTGGTGCCCTCATCGGTACAGCGCCGGTTGCCCCTGGCGTTCGAGGTGTTGCGCGACGGAGAGGGCCGGCTGGGGCAGGTCAAGGGGGATCCGCCGGCCATCCGGGCCGTGGATGCCCTCCTCGACGCGACGCGTGGTGGCACCTTGGCCGATTTCGTCGCGACCTGCACGGAGCTGGTCCGCCTGAAGCGCACGACGACGAAGGAGGTCGAGACGGCCCTGCGGCTCCGTGGTCGGCATCCGCGCCGAGCGGAACTCCTCGAGGTGTTGGCCGACCTGCAAGGCATCGAGAGCAACCTGGAGTACGTGTTCCGCGCGGACGTCCTCCGCGCGCACGGGCTGCCCGAGGGGAAGCGTCAGGCGTGGACGAAGAAGGGGCGGCGGATCGACGTCGAGTACAAGGAGTACGGGGTCCTGATCGAGCTCGACGGGCGTCGCGGCCACCTGGTGGGGCGGTTCCGTGACTACGCCCGCGACAACGAACACACGGCCCAGCTTCAGCTGACCTTTCGCTACGGCAGCGAGGACGTGCGGGACTCGGCCTGCCTGGTCGCCCAGCAGCTGGGCTCGGCCCTCATGGGGCGCGGCTGGGCAGGCCGCCCGGCGCGGTGCCTGCAGTGCCCGCCGGAACGTGGAGTGAACTTGTTCCCCGACTGAGGGGAACGAGTTCACGCTGATCCACTACCCGCCCAGCGGGCCGCCGACCGACTCCGCCGCGCTCACAAGCGCGCCCGACTTGACCAGCCGGACCGCCGCCTCGATCTCCGGCGCCAGGTGGCGATCGGGGCCCGGGCCGTCGACGACCTCGCGGATCGCCGCCACCACCGCGGCCGTCGCGGGGGCGGACCCGATGCCCCGGAGGTCCAGCGCCCGCGCAGCGGTCAGGGCCTCGCCGGCCAGCACCCGCGCCAGGCCGTCGAGCGACCGACGCAGCTTGCGGGCTGCGTGCCAGCCGAGGGAGACGTGGTCCTCCTGCATCGCCGAACTCGGGATCGAGTCCACCGACGCCGGTGCGGCCAGGCGCTTCAGTTCGGCCACCACCCCGGCCTGCATGTACTGCAGGATCATGTGGCCCGAGTCCACGCCCGGGTCGTGCGCCAGGAACGGCGGCAGCCCGTGGTTGCGGTTCACGTCGAGGAACCGGTCGGTCCGCCGCTCCGACATCGACGCGACGTCCGCCACGGCGATGGCCAGGAAGTCCAGCACGTACGCCACCGGGGCCCCGTGGAAGTTCCCGTTGCTCTCCACGCGCCCGTCGGGAGTCACGACCGGGTTGTCGATCACCGACGCCAACTCGCGCCCGGCCACCAGTCGCGCGTGGGCGAGCGTGTCCCGGGCCGCGCCGGTCACCTGCGGCGCGCACCGCACGGAGTAGGCGTCCTGGACGATCGGGCAGTCCGGGTCGTCGCGGTGCCGCGCGACGATCGGCGAGGACTCCAACAGGGCCCGCATGTTCGCCGCGGACTCACCCTGGCCGGGGTGCGGGCGCATGGCGTGGAGATCCTGGGCGAACACGCGGTCCGTGCCCATCAGGCCCTCCACCGACATGGCGGCGACCACGTCCACCGTTGTCAGCAGCGACGCCAGGTCGTGGCACGCGAGCACCAGTTGCCCGAGCATGCCGTCGGTCCCGTTGATGAGGGCCAGCCCCTCCTTCTCGGCGAGCACGAGGGGCTCGATCCCGGCGGCGGACAGCGCCTCGGCCGCCGGTCGGCGGACTCCCGCGGCGTCCGTCACCTCACCCTCGCCCATGGCGGCGAGCGCGCAGTGGGCCAGCGGGGCGAGGTCGCCCGAGCACCCCAGCGACCCGTACTCGTGGACCACCGGCGTGAGTCGCGCGTTGAGCAGCGCTGCGTACGTGTCGACCACCACCGGCCGGACGCCCGTGCGCCCGCTCGCCATCGTCGAGAGCCGCAGCAGCATCATCGCGCGGACGACCTCGCGCTCCACGGCCTCGCCCGACCCCGCCGCGTGCGACCGGATCAGTGACAGCTGCAGCTGCGCGCGCTTCTCCTGGGGGATGTGCTTTGTCGCCAGCGCCCCGAACCCCGTCGAGACCCCGTAGACCGGACGATCCTGCGCCGCCAGCGCCTCGATGCTGTGGCGCGTCGCCGCGACCTCGGCCAGCGCCTCGTCGGTCACCACCACGCGCGCGTCCTGCCGGGCCACCGCCACGACGTCCTCGAAGGAGACCGGTCCGATCCCCACCCTCACCTCACGCATGGGGTCGAGTCTCACGCACGGACGCCGCGGGCGCGGCCCACCGACCCACGTCTGTCTGAGATCCGAGACACACGCCGGTCGTCCCGGGTCGGACGCCGGCGCCGGGGCGATGCTGGGCCCATGGCTGACGTGATCCGCGCCCCCCGGGGCCGCGACCTGAACGCCCGCAGTTGGCAGACCGAGGGCGCCCTGCGGATGCTGATGAACAACCTCGACCCCGAGGTCGCCGAGCACCCCGAGCAACTCGTCGTGTACGGCGGGTCCGGCAAGGCGGCCCGCGACTGGCCGAGCTTCCACGCCATCGTCCGGACACTGAAGGACCTCGCCGACGACGAGACGCTCCTGGTCCAGTCGGGCAAGCCCGTCGGGGTGTTCCGCACCCACGCGTGGGCCCCGCGCGTGTTGATCGCCAACTCCAACCTCGTCGGCGACTGGGCGACCTGGGAGCACTTCCGCGAACTCGAGAGGGCCGGACTCATGATGTACGGCCAGATGACCGCCGGATCCTGGATCTACATCGGCACCCAAGGCATCCTGCAGGGCACGTACGAGACGTTCGGGGCCGTGGCGCGCAAGCGCTTCGGCGGCTCCCTCGCCGGCACCATCACCCTCACCGCCGGCCTCGGCGGCATGGGCGGCGCACAGCCCCTCGCGGTGACCATGAACGAGGGGGTGGCGATCTGCGTCGAGTGCGACCCCAGCCGCATCGCGCGACGCGTCGAACACCGCTACCTGGACGTCGTCGCCGACCACCTCGGCCACGCCATCGCGCTGGCGAACCGGGCGAAGCAGGAACGGCGCCCCCTCGGGATCGGCCTGTTGGGCAACGCCGCGGAGGTCGTCCCCGCCCTGCTCGAACGCCACCGCGTCGGCGACATCACCATCGACGTCGTCACCGACCAGACGTCCGCCCACGACCCCCTGCAGTACCTGCCCCTCGGTGTCCCGTTCGACGAGATGAAGGACCGTGCCGCCCGGGACCCGGCCGGCTTCACCGAGGCATCGCAGGCGTCCATGGCCCAGCACGTCGAGGCGATGGTCGGCTTCCAGGACGCCGGCGCCGAGGTCTTCGACTACGGCAACTCGATCCGCGACGAGGCTCGCAAGGGCGGGTTCGCCCGGGCGTTCGAGTTCCCGGGGTTCGTGCCGGCTTACATCCGTCCGCTGTTCGAGGAGGGCAAGGGACCCTTCCGCTGGGCCGCCCTCTCCGGTGACCCGGCCGACATCGTCAGGACCGACGCCGCGATCCTCGACCTCTTCCCCGAGGACGAGCACCTCCGCCGCTGGATCACCCTGGCCGGCGAGCGCGTCCACTTCCAGGGCCTGCCGGCCCGCATCTGCTGGCTGGGCTACGGGGAGCGCGCGCGGGCCGGTGTCCGCTTCAACGAGATGGTGGCCGCCGGCGAGATCGGCCCCCTCGCGATCGGACGCGACCACCTCGACTCCGGCTCTGTGGCGTCGCCCTACCGCGAGACGGAGGCGATGGCCGACGGTTCGGACGCCGTGGCCGACTGGCCGCTGCTGAACGCCCTGCTGAACACGGCATCCGGCGCGTCCTGGGTGAGCATCCACCACGGTGGGGGCGTGGGCATCGGACGCTCCCTCCACGCGGGACAGGTCTGCATCGCCGACGGCACCGACCTCGCCGCCCAGAAGCTCGAGCGGGTGCTCACCAACGACCCCGGCACCGGCGTCATGCGCCACGTCGACGCCGGATACCCGCATGCCCGCGACGTCGCCCGCGAGCGTGGCGTCCGGATCCCCATGATGGAGGCCTGAGACGAGAGGCTGACGCCATGTCCCTGCTGATCGACCACATCGGCGAACTGGTCACCCACGATCCCGAGCTCGGCACCCTCCGCGAGGCCGCGGTCGTCGTCGAGGACGGCCGCGTCGCGTGGGTCGGGCCGTCCGCGCGGGCCGATCGCGGCACCGACGACGTGCTGGACGCCGCGGGCGCGGCCGTGGTGCCGGGGTTCGTCGAGTCGCACAGCCACCTGGTGTTCGCGGGGGACCGGTCCGAGGAGTTCGCCGCCCGCATGGCCGGGCTGCCGTACGCCGCCGGCGGCATCCGGACGACGCTGGCCGCCACCCGCGCCGCGTCCGACCCGGAACTCGCGGCCAACCTGCGCCGGCTGGCCGCCGAGTACCGCCGCCAGGGCACGACGACGCTGGAGGTGAAGTCGGGCTATGGCCAGACGGTCCCGGACGAGGTGCGTTCGGTGCGCCTCGCCGCCGCCCACGCGGACGAGGCGACCCTGCTCGCGGCGCACGTCCCGCCGCCCGAGTTCGCCGGACGCGTCGACGACTACGTCCGGCTCGTCGTCGACGAGATGATCCCGGCGGCCGCTCCACACGCCCGGTGGATCGACGTGTTCTGCGAGGAGGGCGCGTTCGACGTGGAGCAGTCCCGGGCAGTGCTGGAGGCCGGCCTCGCGGCGGGGCTCGGCGTGCGTGTGCACGCCAACCAGCTGACCGCGGGCGGGGGCGTCCGGCTGGGGGTGGAGCTGGGTGCGGCCTCGGTGGACCACTGCGTCCACCTGACCGACGCGGACGTGGACGCCCTCGCCGGCTCCGACACGGTCGCGACCCTGCTCCCCGGCGCGGACTTCTGCACGCGCGGGCCCTACCCCGATGCGCGCAGACTCCTGGACGCCGGCGTCACCCTCGCGCTCGGGGCCGATTGCAACCCGGGCACCTCGTACACGACGTCGATGCCGCTGATGGTGGCGCTGGCGGTCCGGGAGCTGGGGATGACCCCGGCCGAGGCGCTCTGGGCAGCCACCGCCGGCGGGGCCCGGGCGCTGCGCCGCACCGACGTCGGCCACCTCGGCCCCGGCGCCCGGGCCGACCTGGTCGTGCTGGACGCCCCGTCGTCGATCCACCTCGCCTACCGTCCCGGGGTCCCGCTCGTGCGGCACGTGCTGAAGGAGGGGCGCCGTGGCTGACCGAGCCTCCCAGCCCTGGGCCGGACGCGACGACGGGCCCGGGCCCGAGCATGCCCGCTGGCACACGGTGGTGACTTGTACCCCGCAGTCGGGGTACAAGTTCACTCCATCTTCGGCGGTGATCCTCGGGTTCGCCTCAGACGAGGGGGTCCGCCGCAACGGAGGGCGTGTCGGGGCCGCCGAGGGCCCGCTCGCCCTGCGCGAGGCACTCGCGAACCTCAGCGACCCGGGGCGTCCGGTGTTCGACGCCGGGGACGTCGTGGTCGACGGCGGCGACCTCGAGGCCGGCCAGGAGCGACTCGGGGCGGTGGCTGCGTCGGTGCTGGAGGCCGGCGCCCTCCCGGTCGTCCTCGGCGGCGGGCACGAGGTGGCCCACGGCTCCTACCTGGGGTGGGCTCCGCGCGCCGCGGCTGAGAGGTGGGGGGTCCTGAACGTCGACGCCCACTTCGACCTGCGCTCGGCGGACCGCGCCACCTCCGGGACCCCGTTCGCCGAGATCGCCGCCGCCGAGGCAGCAGCGGGGCGCCGGTTCGCCTACGCGGTCGCCGGCATCAGCCGGGCGAACAACACCCGTGCCCTGTTCGAGGCCGCCGAGAGCCTCGGCGCGCGCGTCCTGCTCGATGAGGACTGCGCGATCGGGGCCGCCACCGCCTTCGTCGAGCGCTTCGCCAGCGGGCTGGACCGGGTGCACCTGAGCATCGACCTCGACGTGCTGCCGGCGTCCGTCGCGCCCGGTGTGAGCGCGCCGGCGGGCTTCGGGATCGGGCTGGATGTCGTGCGGGTGATCGTCGACGCCGTGCTGGCATCCGGCAAGCTCGGACTCCTCGAGATCGCCGAACTCAACCCGCGCTTCGACGTCGACGGGCGCACCGCCCGGACGGCGGCACGTCTGGTCGACAGAGCGGTGCGTCGCTGATCGGGTCGTCGCCTCAGCGGCGGGAGAGGTGGATCCCCGCCAGCATGCAGCGCACCGAGCCGCCGGCGAGTTCGATCGTGGGCACGTCGATCGCCACGATCGGCGCGGACGCCTCGATCCGGGCCCGCTGCTCGTCCGTGTAGGACGCCGCGGCGCGCGCCGAGCAGGCGTAGAGCCGTCCCGACGAGCCGGTCAACTCCATGCCGTTCCCGGCGAACTCGGTGACCTGCTGCCAGGAGAGGTCGATGACGTCGCGTCCGGACGCCGTGAGGCGCTCCACGATCTCGTCGCGGCGGCGGGCGTCCGTCATCACCTCGGTGCACAGCAGGGCGAAGTCGGTGCCGATGCTCATGATCACATTGGTGTGGTAGATCGCCTCGCCGGCGGGGTCGCGGTTCTCGAAGACCATCGGTTCGTAGCCGACGTGCGTGCAGAAGCGCTCCAGGATGACCTGGTTCGCGCGCTGCGACGCGCCCACGTACGCCACCCGCTCGACGTGGTCGAGGATCATCGCGCCCGTCCCCTCGAGGAACAGCCCGTCGGGTTCGAGCCCCGAGTAGTCGATGACCTCCTGGACGCGGTAGTCGCGCTTGAGCATCTCGATCACGTCCACACGCCGCTCGCCGCGCCGGCTCGGGGCCGCCATCGGGTAGAGGACCACGCGGCCCCCATGGTGCGTGGAGAACCAGTTGTTCGGGAACACCGAGTCGGGTGTCTCGCGCCCTCGGTCATCGAACACGTGCACCGTGACACCGTGCTCCATGAGGGTGCGCGCCACGGCGTCCGCCTCGCGGAGCGCCCGGGCCTCGAACGTCTCGGCGTTGATCTCGGGACGTGGCAGCTGGAACACGTTGTCGGCCGCGGTTTCGGGATTCGGGGTGAAGTGGTGCGGTCGCACCATCACGACCGCCGAGGGAGCCTGGATCTGGTTGCGCACGCGCCCATCGTCGTCCATGGGAACCCTGCAGGGCCAGCAGCCACTCGTCCGCATGTGCCAACCCTGACGGCCGCGCCTTCCGGGTCGGGGGGCTGCTCGCCGGATTCGTGCCCGGGGCCGCGCGCCGAGGCGCTGATCTTGGCGCGCGCCCGGTGAATGTCGGGGGCCTCGGCTAGGTTGGAGAGGTATCCACGACGAAGGGAGCGACACGTGAAGATCGAGGACGTCGGGCCGAAGCCCAACTCGTTCGACCTCGAGAAGGCGACCGTCGAGAACGACGTCTATCGCCAAGTCGCCTGGACGGGGAAGTACCTTCAGGTGACCCTCATGTCCATCGAACCGGGCCAGTCGATCGGCCTCGAGGTGCACCCCGAGACCGACCAGTTCCTGCGGCTGGACGCCGGGCAGGGGCACGTCCGGATGGGACCGGACGCCGACGAGATCACCTTCACCGAGGAGGTCTCCGACGGCTGGTGCATCGTCGTGCCCGCCGGCATGTGGCACGACGTGATCAACACCGGTGATGAGCCCATGCGTCTCTACGCGATCTACGCCCCGGTCCACCACGCGGCGGGCAAGGTTCACAAGACGTTCGCCGACTCCGAGGCTGACGAGGAGTCCGGCAACGACGAGCCGCCGTCCTGGGCTGTGCAGCCCTCCGCATGAGACCCCGTCTGCTGGTCGCCCTGGCGGCGTCGGTCCTGCTCGTGGGGTGTGGCGCTTCATCCACCCCGGCCGGCGACAGCACGGCGGACGCCGGCGGCGAGGCGGCGCGCTACCGTGCCGCAGCGCCGCAGAACAGCGACGTCATCACGGCGGTGAACCAGATCGGTCCGCGGCGGTACGCGGTGCGAACGTCGCTGCCCGACCGGTCTGTCGACCGGGCGATGGCCCTGTGCCAGGAACTGGCCACCAACCTGAAGCCCCTGCCCGACACGTTCGTGGTGCGCGACGGGGGCGGCAACATCATCGTGACGTTCAACCACCCGCGTCATCCGGGGCAGTGCGCCGGCGTCTGACGGGGATCAGGGCGTCAGCGCCGCGCGGTTCCGCACTTCGTTGCTGATCGCCCTGGCGCAGGCCAGGACGCTCGGGGTGACCGCATCGAGGCGCTCGCGGGCGCCGGAGCCGCTGGCCATGGACACGTTGATGGCGGCGACCACCGCACCGTCCGCCGCGACGATGGGGGCGGCCACGGAGCAGACCCCGGGCTCCAACTCGTCCACGATCACGGCGATGCCGGTCCGACGCACCTCGTGGAGGGCCCGGCGCAGCTCGTCCGGTTGAGTCCTGGTGTTCGGCGTCAGGCGCGGACGGTCGGTGCGGGCCAGGTAGTCGTCGAGGTCGGCGTCCGACATCCCGGCGAGCAGGACGCGTCCCATGCTGGTGGCGTAGGCCGGGAACCGCGTGCCCACGGCGATGGGGGTGCGCATGATCCGCCGCACGGCGAAGCGGGTGGTGTAGACGATCTCGTCTGCGTCCAGCACGGCCAGGGAGGTGGACTCGTTCAGTGCCGCCGAGAGGGCGCGCAGGTGGGGGTTGGCCAGGTCGGCGAGGCCTTGGGAGGAGAGGTAGGAGTAGCCCAGCGAGAGGGTGCGCGGCGTCAGCCAGAAGAGCGTGCCGTCGGTGGCCGCGTAGCCGAGGTCCACCAAGGTGTGCAGCACGCGTCGGACGGTCGCCCGGCTGAGATCGACCTCGCGGGCGACCTCACTCAGCGTCATCCGGGGGTGTGCCGCCCCGAACGCCGTGATGACCGAGAGTCCTCGGACGAGCGACTGGATCGGCTCAGGGCGTTCGGGGCCGGGGGTCATCGGATCGAGTTCGGGTGCTTGCACAGAGCGGTGGTCTCGATGTCCATGTACGGGAACATCGGGAAGCCGGCCAAGATCTCGTGCAGGCGGTCGCTGGATTCGACCTCGAAGACCGACACGTTGGCGTAGCGCCCCACGACGCGGTAGATCGCCTCGAACTCGCCGGAGCGCTGCAGTGCCTGGGAGTACTCCTTCTCGGCGGCTTGCTTCTCGGCGATCTCCTCCTTCGACATGGACTCGGGGAACTTCACCTGCATGCGGCACAGGAACTTCATCGTCCTGGCTCCTTTCGTGTTCGGTGGTGCGGGTTGGCGGTGCGGCGTTTCAGGACAGGTGGGCCAGGACGGCCTCGGCGTACGCCTCGGGAGCCTCCTGGACGCTGAGGTGCGCGCCCGGGATCTCGACGCGGGTCGCGCCGGGGATGCCGTCGGCGATCGCGAACGTCAGGGCCGGCGGGGTCGGGACGTCCCCGGTGGTGCCGATCACCAGCGTCGGCGCACTGATCTCGCCGAGCCGGTCGTTCAGGTCGGTGTGGCCCAGCGCGATGCAGGTCGCCGCATAGCCCTCGGGGTCGTTGCCGAGGAACCACTCCTTCAGGGTAGCGAGCTGCTCGGGGTTCTCAGCTGCGTGGGAGGGGGTGAGCCACCCGGCGGTGACGGCGTCGACGATGGCCTCGAGGCCCTCGCCCCGCACCTTGGCGGCGCGGTCGGCCCAGGACTGCTCTGTCCCGATCTTCGCCCCCGTGTTGGAGACGACCAGGCGGTCGAGCCGCTCGGGGTGCTCCAGGGCGAATGTGAGGGCGGTCTGGCCGCCGACCGAGAGGCCCACGACGTGGGCACGTTCGACGGCCAGGTCGTCGAGGATCGCGGCGATGTCGCCCGCCAGTTGGGACATGGTGTAGTCACCGGCGGGAGTGGTCGAGCCGCCGTGGCCGCGGCTGTCGTAGCGGACGACGCGGAACTTCTCGGCCAGCCGGGGCACGATGGGCGCCCACAGGTCGACGTTGGTACCGATCGAGTTGGACAGGACGACGACAGGGGCGGCGTCCGGGCCGTCGATCACGTAGTGGAGCGTGAGGTCGGCCGACGTTGTTGCGTGGGGCATGGAATCTCCTTGTGGGCGAGGGCTCCGAAGAGGACGACGTCCCAGTCTGTTCGCTCTGCGAACGAGGCGTTCAGCTTACGACCACACCGTATTGCCCCGGTGCGCTGAACGCCCGCAAACGTGAGAAGTTTCTCCGGTGGTAGATGACGACGATGACCTGGAGTTGACCGCGGACGAGGTTGCCGAACGGATGCCGCGGCTGCGCCGCACGGTGCTCACCGTGGCCGGCCTGAACTTCGCCTACTTCTGGGTGGAGGTCGCCGTGGCGCTGGCCATCGGGTCGGTGTCGCTGTTCGCCGACTCGGTCGACTTCCTCGAGGACACGGCCGTCAACCTGCTGATCTTCGTCGCGCTCGGCTGGTCGCTGCGCGCCCGCGCGCGGGCCGGCAAGGTGATGGCGGGCATCATCCTGCTGCCGGCGCTGGCGGCGGCGTGGCAGGCGTTCGAGAAGTTCGGCAACCCCGAGGCGCCGGACGTCACGTCGCTCGTGGTCACCGCGGGCGGCGCGATCCTCGTGAACGCCTCCTGCGCCTGGTTGTTGTCCACCTACAGGGAGCACGGTGGTTCGATGACCACTGCTGCGTTCCTGACGGCCCGCAACGACGTCATCGTGAACGCGCTCATCATCGTGATGGGCGTCATCACCTGGTTCACCCTGTCCGGGTGGCCGGACGTCATCCTCGGCATCGCGATCATCCTGATCAACGTCCGGGCCGCCAAGGAGGTCTGGGAGGCGGCCACCGAGGAGCACCTCGCAGCGCACGCCCTGGCCGGGGAGTTCGACGAGGACTGAGGGCGGGGGAACCGACCGGCCGCCGTCCCCGGACCTCAGGACGCGTCCGGCGGCGAGCAGGAAGTCCCGAGGGTGTGTTGCATTTTGTGTCGGCAAAGCTGGTCATCATCGGGGTACTTTGCCGACACAAAATGCAACACAGGGGGTGGGGCGTGCCGACCTCAGGCGCCCCACTTGCCCATCGCCCGCAGCATCTGCTCGGCGACGCGGGGGAACTCGGCGTTGAGGACGTCCAGGCCCTTCTCGGTGGTCCCGCCCGGGTGCGCGACGCGATCCACGACCGCGCCGGCGCCGATGGCGTCCTGCTCCTGGAGCGTCAGCGTCCCGGCCGCCGTCTGGCGCACCAGGCCGCGGCAGACCTCGGGGTCGAGACCGTGACGTCCGGCCAGGGCGTCGGCCCAGATCTCGAGCGCCCGGGCGTAGAGGGCCGGTCCGCTGCTGGTCAGCGCCGCGTAGAGGCTGAGGCGCTCGGCGTCCACCTCGTGCACGACGCCGCAGGCGGCGAGGGGCGCGCGGACGGCGTCCTTGTCCGCCTCGGTGAGCCCGGGGCCCCACGTGACGAGCGTCGCGCCCTGGCCGGTGGAGAGGTTCACGTTCGGGAGCGTGGTCGCCCAACGCGGGGTGTGCCCGCCCGGATCCCAGCCGGAGGCGCAGGTGACGATCATCGGACGGTGCCGGGCGATCACCTCGCCGTGCTCGGACGCCAACGCCGCCGAGTCCGGCGGTGCCGTCCACAGGAAGACCGGGTCGCACCGCTCGAACACCTCGGCCGCCGACGCCGCCACCGCCACCCCAGGGCACTCGGACGCCAGCGCCTCGGCCTTGGCGGTGGTGCGGTTGAAGACCACCACGTCCGGGACGCCGACCCGCGCCAAGCCTCCCGCCAGGGCCGTGCCGAGTCTGCCGAGTCCGATGATGCCGATGCTCATGGGGGCAGCCTAGGACGGTGAGGATCCGCGCTCGAAGCCGAGGGTTGTGCGGGACGGTGGGTTTGTGTTTATCTATGTCCGTGAGCCCGTTGAGGGCTCCCCAGGATTGTTACTCAGCTGTTGAGGCAAGGCCTGAGACGCACAGACGTGCGCCTCGGGCCTTTTTTGCGTTCCCGCACAAGAGGAAGGACCCAACGATGGGCTCCGTGGATTACCGGACACTCGCACCACACCTCCTGGCCGCCGTCGGCGGCGAGGAGAACATCGCGACGATGGGGCACTGCGCGACGCGCCTGCGCCTTCGGCTCAAGGATGACTCCAGGGCCGACAAGGCGGCCGTCGAGAAGCTGCCCGGTGTCATCACCGTCATGCCGGCGGGCGGCCAGTTCCAGATCGTCATCGGCAACAACGTGCCGATCCTGTACGACGAGATGACCCGCATCACCAAGCTCGGTGAGGACGGCGCGTCGTCCGAGCCCGGCAAGAAGGGGAGCATCCTCAACCAGTTCATCGAGCTGATCAGCTCGATCTTCCTGCCCGCCCTGTGGCCCCTGGCCGGCGCGGGCCTGCTCAAGGCGTTCCTCAGCCTGTTCATCAACTTCAACCTGCTCGACCCCGCGTCGACGACCTACACGATCCTGAACGCCTCGGCGGACGCGATCTTCCACTTCCTGCCCATCTTCCTGGCCGTCAACGCCGCCAAGCGTTTCAAGGCGAACATCTTCACCTCGATGGCCGTCGCCGCCGCGCTGGTCTACCCCAGCATCGTGGCCCTGACCGCCGCCGAGGGGCCCGTCACCTTCCTCGGCCTGCCGGTGGTGGCCATGAACTACACCAGCTCCGTGATCCCGATCGTCATCGCGGTGTGGCTGCAGTCGTACCTGGAGAAGGGCCTCAACAAGGTCCTGCCGCACTGGCTGCGGAACTTCACCACCCCGCTGCTGGTCATGCTCATCATGGTCCCGCTCGTCCTGCTGACGGTCGGCCCGGCCACCACCTTCGCCGCCCGCGGCATCTCCGCGGCCGTCACCTCCGTCTTCATGATGGCCCCGTGGCTGGGCGGTGCGCTGATGGGTGGCTTCTGGCAGGTGTTCGTCCTGTTCGGCCTGCACTGGGGCTTCGTCCCGATCATGCTCAACGACCTCACCCTGCAGGGTTACTCCGTCCTGAGCGGCCCGCTCCTGGCGGCCGTCCTCGCCCAAGCCGCCGCCACCACCGCGGTCGCCCTCCGCACGCGCAGCGCCAAGCGTCGTGAGGTCGCCGGACCGTCCGCCGTCTCCGGCTTCGTCGCCGGCGTCACCGAGCCCGCCATCTACGGCGTCAACCTGCCGCTGAAGAAGCCCTTCTACGCCGGCATCGCCGGTGGCGCCATCGGTGGTGCCATCGCCTCCGCCGGGGGGAGCGCCGCCGCCGGGTTCGTCTTCCCGTCCCTGCTCGCCATCCCCGCCTACATGACCGTCGGCAACTTCACCCTGCAGCTCATCGGCACCGGTGTGGCCATGGCGATCGGCTTCTTCGTCACCCTCGCCCTGGTCGACCGCGAGCAGCCCGACCCCGAGCCGGCCGGCAGCGATGCCACCCCGGCCTCCGGTCCCGCCCGCGCGTCCGCGGACGCAGCGGTCCCCGTCCCGACCGACGCGACCACCACCACCGCCACCGCGGGCGGCGTCGCCCTCCTCACCAGGACCGTCGCCCTCGGCGCCCCGGTCGCCGGCACCGCCATCCCCCTGACGCAGGTCGAGGACAAGGTGTTCGCCTCCGAGGCCATGGGCCGCGGCGTGGGTGTCATCCCCACCGACGGACGGATCGTCGCCCCGGCGTCCGGCACGGTGGTGGTCGCCATGAAGTCCGGCCACGCGTTCGGCATCAGGACGGACGAGGGGGTCGAGGTCCTCGTCCACGTGGGCATCGACACCGTCCAGCTCAAGGGCCGGGGGTTCACCTCGACGGTCGCCAAGGGTGACCGCGTCGAGCGGGGACAGGTGCTGGCCGAGGTCGACTTCGGCATCGTCCAGGCAGCCGGCCACGACACCACCACCGTCCTCATCGTCACCAACACCGGACAGTTCGAGTCCGTCGAGGCCACCGCGTCCGGCACCGTCACCGCCGGCCAGGACGCCGCCCTCGTCACCGTCTGAGACCCATCAGGAGAGAACACACCATGAGCACGACGTTCCCGCAGGACTTCCTCTGGGGTGGCGCGGTCGCCGCCAACCAGTACGAGGGCGCCCACCTCGCCGGCGGCAAGGGCCTGTCAATCCAGGACGTGATGCCCCGCGGCATCATGGCCCCGCCGACCGAGGAGCCCACGCCCGACAACCTCAAGCTCGAGGGCATCGACTTCTACCACCGCTACGCCGAGGACATCGCGCTGTTCGCCGAGATGGGCTGGAAGGTGTTCCGGTTCTCGATCGCATGGTCGCGGATCTTCCCGCGTGGGGACGAGCAGACGCCGAACGAGGAGGGCCTCGCCTTCTACGACCGGGTCCTCGACGAGTGCGCGAAGCACGGCATCGAGCCGCTGGTCACGATCAGCCACTACGAGACGCCGCTGCACCTGGCCAGGACCTACGACGGCTGGGTCGACCGCCGCATGATCGGGTTCTACGAGCGCTACGCCCGGACGCTGTTCGAGCGCTACGGGGACCGCGTGAAGTACTGGCTGACGTTCAACGAGATCAACGCCGTCCTGCACGCCCCGCTGATGGCGGGCGGCATCTGGACGCCGAAGGAACAGCTGTCCGATCAGGACCTCTACCAGGCCATCCACCACGAGCTGGTGGCCTCGGCGTCGGTGACGAGGATCGCGCACGAGATCAACCCCGACCTGAAAGTCGGCTGCATGATCATCGCCATGCCGACCTACCCGCTCACGCCGGCCCCGGCCGACGTGTGGGAGGCGCTGCGGATCGAACACGACAACTACGCGTTCGGAGACGTCCACTGCCGTGGCACCTACCCGGGCTACTTCCTGCGGAAGCTGCGTGAGGCGGGCGTCGAACTGCAGATCACCGATGCCGACCGCGAGACGCTGAAGCACACGGTGGACTTCGTGTCGTTCAGCTACTACGTCAGCATCTGCGCCTCGGCGGACCCGACGATCGAGAGGGGGCCGGGCAACATCTTCGCGGGCGTGCCGAACCCGACCCTCGAGGCGTCCGAGTGGGGCTGGCAGATCGACCCGGTCGGCTTGCGCATCGTCCTCAACGACTACTGGGATCGGTGGCAGAAGCCGCTGTTCATCGTCGAGAACGGGCTGGGCGCCAAGGACGAGCTCGTCGTCCTCGACGGGGTCCCGACCGTCGAGGACGACTACCGCATCGCCTACCTGCGGGACCACCTGCTCCAGGTGCGCGAGGCCATCGCCGACGGCGTCGAGCTGTGGGGCTACACGTGGTGGGGCCCGATCGACCTGGTGTCGGCGTCCACGGCGCAGCTCAGCAAGCGGTACGGGTTCATCCACGTCGACCGGAACGACGACGGGACGGGCACCCTGACGCGGACCAGGAAGAAGTCGTTCGGCTACTACGCCGACGTCATCGCCAGCAACGGCGCCCACCTCGGCGCCTGAACCGGCGCGGGCGTCCGGTTCCCAACCGGACGCCCGCGTGACAATCTGACACGAAGGAAGGGGGCGGACGTGCACATCCTGCGGGTGTTCAACACCAACGTCGTCCTGGCGCGCGACCCGGGCGGCCGTGAGGTCGTCCTGACCGGACGTGGCCTGGGGTACCAGGCGCGACCCGGCCAGGAGGTCGACGCGTCGAGGATCATGCAGACGTTCGTGCCCGAGGACGGCCGCAACGCCGACAACTTCGGACAGATGCTCGCCTCGATCGCGCCCGAACTGGTGCACCTCGTCGACCGCGTGCTGGCACCGGTGTGGGCCGAACTGCGGCGGGCCCCCTCCTCGACCACCGTCCTGGCGCTGGCCGACCACCTCAGCTTCGCGATCAAGCGCATCGAGCGCGGCATGGAGGGCGTGTACCCGCTGCGCGCCGAGATCGCCCACCTCTACCCGCGCGAACTGCACTGGGCCGAGCAGGTGGTGGACGCGATCAACGCCGAGCTCGAGGTCGACCTGCCCCGCGAGGAGGCCGTCCCGATCGCACTGCACCTCGTCAACGCCGCCTTCGACTCGGGCAACCTGGCGCTGACCTACCGGATGACCGGCGTGTTCACGCAGGTCTTCGAGGTCATCGAGGGGGCGTTCGACATGAAGCTGGACCGCGAGTCGGTCAACGTCGCACGCTTCATCACGCACCTGCGGTACTTCTTCGTCCGTGTGCACAACGCCGGCCAGGTCGACGACCACCCCGTCACCTTCCGTGACGCGATCGCCACCGCCTACCCGGACGCCCACCGGTGCGCCCGGCGCGTGGCTGACATCCTCGAGATCCGGCTGGGCCAGCCGATCACCGAGGACGAGATCGCCTACCTCACGCTGCACGTCGCCCGCCTCACACACGCGTGCCGGCCGTGGCGCACCCACTCATGATCGCCCTGCTCGTCCCGGGCCGACCGTGGCCGACACATCAGAACCCGCTCGAGAGAGGACACCTCCATGGACCAACGCACCCTGGGTGACGGACTCACCGTCTCCGCCCTCGGCCTCGGCTGCATGAGCTTCACCGGTGCGTACGCCGACAGCCCGCCCGACCGGAGCGACAGCATCGCCGTGATCCGGCGGGCGGTCGAACTCGGCGTCACCCTCTTCGACACCGCTGAGGTCTACGGGCCCTTCGCCAACGAGGACGTCGTCGGCGAGGCGCTCGAGCCCGTCCGGGACCAGGTCGTGATCGCGACGAAGTTCGCGTTCGCGTTCGACGCGGACGGACGCAACCTCGGCCTGAACAGCCGTCCCGAGCACATCAAGCAGGCCGTCGAGGGTTCCTTGCGGCGCCTGCGCACCGACCACATCGACCTCTACTACCAGCACCGCGTCGACCCCACGGTCCCGATCGAGGACGTGGCCGGGGCGGTGGCCGACCTGGTCGCCGAGGGCAAGGTGCTGCACTTCGGGCTGTCGGAGGCGGCGGCGAACACGATCCGCCGTGCGCACGCCGTCCACCCCGTCGCTGCCGTCCAGAGCGAGTACTCGCTGTGGTGGCGCGAGCGCGAGCAGGACGTGATCCCCGTGCTGGACGAGCTGGGCATCGGCCTGGTGCCCTACAGCCCGCTGGGCAAGGGTTTCCTGACCGGGGCGATCTCGGCGTCGACGACGTTCGGGGAGAAGGACCTCCGCGCCAGCACCCCGCGTTTCCAAGGCGGGGCGCTCGAGGCCAACCTGGTGCTGGTCGACGTGCTGAAGCGGTTGGCGTCCGACGCCGGTACCACGCCCGCCCAGATCGCGCTGGCCTGGTTGCTCGCCCAGCGGCCGTGGATCGCCCCGATCCCGGGGACCAAGCGGATCTCCCGCCTCGAGGAGAACGTCGCCGCGGCGGACGTCGTGCTGTCGGCGGCCCAGCTGGACGAGATCACCCGCGCCGCGGACAGGATCGAGATCATCGGCGAGAGATACCCGGAGGACCAGAACCTCCGCGTGAACGTGGACGCCCCGCTGCCGCGGTGAGCGTCGTCCCGCGCGGCGGGATGGTCAGAGCGGGAGGACGAGGCCCTCGTGGCTCGCCCGGAAGCCCATCGTCGTGTAGAAGCCTTGGAGGTGGGCGCGGTTCTTGTCGGTGACCACGAGCAGCACGCGGGCGCCCTTGTCCCGGGCGTGGCCGGTCAGCCACTCGAAGACCCGCCGCGAAATGCTGATCGAGTCCGCGCCTGCCCGGACGCGTGCCCCGGTCACGATGGCCCGGACCCCTCCGCCGCGCGCCATCGTCGGCAACAGGCTCAACTGCAGGGTGCCGATGGCGCGGTCCCCGTCGTCCAGGACGACCAGCAGCGTCTGGTTGGGGTCGGAGTCGATGCGGGTGAAGGTGGCGTCGAGATCCGCCTCGACGGGACTCTCTCCCAGCAGGTCGTCACTCACGAGGTTCGTCGTGGCGACGTGCTGGGGCGAGGTGGGGTCGTCGGCGAGCAGGCGCTCGATCGCCGAAATGTGCTCGCGGGTGGCGCGTGCCACGCTGACGTCACCGAGGTCGGCCAGGATTTCCATGCCTTAGATTGGACACCCGCGTCGCGCGGGCGTCCAATCCGGTGGCAATTTCCATACCCCCTGGGGTATGCTCCAGCGCACTCGACCTGGAGGTTCCGATGGACGCCCTGATCCGTGACCCGCAGTTGCGCCTCGCCGCGCCCCCAGCGCTGGACGCCCTCGTCGAGCAACGGAACCCGAGCCCGTGGCGCACGCTCACCACGTGGCCGGCCCGCCGCTGGGTCAGCGCCGCGATCGCCGCTGTCGCCACGGTGTTCGTCATCGCGATCCCGACCGCCATGATCCCCAACCCTGTCTTCGGGCGGGAGATCGCGACGACATGGTGGGCGTGGCCGGTCCTCGCCCTGACGGCGTTGCTCGGCGGTCTCGTGATGGCCACGTACGTCCGGGGTGGCGCGGACGCCCCCCGCGGGGGCCGGGCGGGCACGGCCGGCGGGCTGCTCGCCTACTTCGCCGTGGGCTGCCCGGTCTGCAACAAGCTGGCACTCCTGGCGCTGGGCTACACCGGCGCGCTCCAGTGGTTCGGACCGGTCCAGCCGTTCCTCGGGGTGCTGGGCATCGTGCTGCTCGCGTGGGCGCTCCGTCGTCGCCTCCAGGGCGAGGTCTCCTGCTCCATGCGCGCGGCCTGAGCGAGGGGCCGCGGAGCAGGGGGCCGCGGGCAGCGGTCAGTGGGGCAGCGCCTTCCCGAGCCGCCGCAGGCCCTCGGCGATGGTGTCGGGGGAATTGGTCGCGTAACTGAGCCGCATCGTGCTGCGATCCGGATCCGCGGCGTAGAAGCTCCAGCCGGGCACGAACGCCACGCCCTCCTCGACGGCGATCGGGAGGAGCGCCGCGGTGTCGGTGTCATCACCCAGCGTCACCCAGCAGAACATGCCACCGTCGGGGCGCGTCACCGTCGCCGTGGCCGGGAGCATCGCCAGCAGGCCGGCGTGCATGGCGTCGCGTCGCTCGCGGTAGGGGCCCACGACGGCGGCGATGTGGGCGTCCAGGTCGTGGTGGGTGAGGTAGTGGGCGATGGCCAGCTGGTTCAGCGCGGAGGACTGCAGGGTCACCGCCGACTTCGCGATGCCGAGGATCTTCTTCAGCGGACCCTGGACCCGCATCCAGCCCACCCGGAGCCCCGGTGCCATCACCTTGGACATCGTGTTCAGCAGGATCGTCCGCTCGGCCATCCCGGGCAGCGAGGCGATCGGTGACACCGGCTCGCCCGAGAAGCGGATCTGCCCGTACGGGTCGTCCTCGAGGAGCGCCACGTTGGTGCGGAGCAGGATCTCGGCGATACGTTCGCGACGGCGTCGCCCCATGGTCTTGCCGGACGGGTTGGCGAACGTCGGGATCAGGTACACGAACTTGGGGGCGTGCTCGGCGATGGCCCTGTCCAGGGCCTCGGGGAGCATGCCCTCGGCGTCCGCGGCGACCCCGACCAGGTGGGCGCTGTTCAGCATGAACGCCTGGACGGCGGCCAGGTAGGTGGGCTCCTCGACGAGCACGACGTCGCCGGGGGAGAGGAGCGCCTGGGCCGCGAGGTAGATGCCCTCCTGCGATCCCGAGGTGACGAGGATGTCGTCGGCGGTCGTGGGGAGGTGGCGCGAGACGAGTGCGGCGGCCGCGGCCCGGAGCTCGGGCTCGCCCGGCGTGGCACCGTACTGCAGCGCCCGACGTGGCTGGTGGGTCAGGACGTGGTCGAAGCTCTCCTTGATCGGCTCGACGTCGAACAGCGCGCCGTCGGGGATGCCGCCGGCGAAGCTGATGATGTCCCCGCGGCTGAGCACGGAGAAGAGGTCGCCGACCGGATCGGCGGGCTCATCGCCGAACCGGGAGCTGATCGGGAAGGAGAAGGCCACCCCGCCATCTTTCCACCGGCCCGCCGGAGGTGGTGCCATCTGGACCACATCTGGGATGGGAGTCGTGGGGAAACCCCTTGTCAGATCCCGAGCACCCCTCGCAGCGTGTTCAGGGCCCGCACCCACCGTCGTGGCGTGACGGGGCCCCCGCGTCCGCCCAGCCCGAGGTGCGGTTCCAGCGACACGAACCCGGACCACCCGGACGCCCTGAGTTCGGCCGCGAGTTCTGGCCACTCCCCATCGCCGGCCCCCACGGGAACCACGCGGCGGGTGGCGGTGCGGGCGTCCTTGGCGTGGAGGTACTCGACGTGTTCCGCCAGCAGTGGCCACGCCTGCCCGAACGGTCGGACGCCGCATTGCACGAAGTTGGCCGGATCGAAGATCAGGCGCACGCCGCAGCGGGCCAGTTCGAGGCAGCGCTGCGCGGTGTCGCCGAACACGCCCTTCTCGTTCTCGTGCAGCAGGATCACCCCCTCGGCCTCGGCGGTGCGCGCGAGCAGGGTCATCTGTCGCAGCACGCGGGGACGGTCGGCGTCCGGGGTGGTGGTGTGCCAGGAGAAGACCCGGACGTACGGCGTCCCGAACCGGTGCGCCAGGGCGGCCGCGCGCTTGACCGCTGTGACCTGCGGGGCGAAGGGGGCGTCCACGGCTGTCTTGCCGATTCCCGTCGCGATGCAGGAGGCCCGGAGCCCCTGCGCGGCCAGGGCCTCCTCGGCGGCGGCCACGGCGCGCCCGGAGGCCCTCAGGATGGGGGTGGGGCGGACACCGATGCGACGCAACTCGAGGTGGGTGAGGCCGGCGGCGGAGGCCATGCGCGTCTGCCCGGGGAAGGTGGCGAGGGCCTCGTCGGTGAATCCGGTGAGGGTGAGCACGCCCTCAGCCTAGGCGGGTTCGGGTCAGAGGCTCTCGAGCTCGGCGCACACCTCGGCCACCTCGGTGTCGCTGACGTAGCCGGCGGCCATCCTGAGCGCCTTCTGCGCGATCATCCCCTTGAACATGCCGACCATGGGCTTGCTGGTCAGGCCGGGGTAGCGGCGCTCGATGACGGCGACGGCGGCCGGGTCATCCAGCAGCTGGCCGACCTTGGTGGCGGTCAGGTCGTAACGGCCCATGATGTGCGGTGCTCCTCGATCGGTGACGGTGGGACGTCTGTCCACTTTACATCGTTGGCGATTGATCGGCAACGATGGATAAGATGGCCCCATGAGAGCCGCCACCTTGCACCAACTCGGACGCCGTCTCTCTGGCCTGGCCGGAGACATGACGCACGCCCAGGTCGCCAAGGGCACGACACCCGGTGAGATGGCGATCCTGGACGACCTGCTGTTGAACGGGCGCAGCGCCGTCCGCGACATCACCGAACGCACCGGCTTCGCCCAGTCGCACGTGTCGGCCTCGTTGGCGAAGTTGACCGAGCGCGACCAGGTCAGGTGGGAGAAGAACCCCAAGGATGCCCGCTCGCGTTGGGCCGACCTGGCACCCAAGGAGCGGGCGCGCCTCGAGGAAGCGGCCGCCACGCGTGTCGAGGACGCGCTGGCCGAGAAACTCGGCGCCCAGGATGCCGAGAAGCTCGTGAAGTTGCTGTCCCGGGCGGCGAAGATCCTCGACGTGCGCCGGCCGTCAACCCCGCGGCGCTGACCCGTCATCCGAGGCGGGCTGCGGAGGCCCCCACGGACTCTCGCCGGGCCACACCACCGCCTGGCCCGCGATCACCCTCTGACCGTCGAAGGTCAACGCGGGCGACCCGGCGAGCTGGTAGCCGGCGTCCAATGCCTCGCTGACCCGGCGGCAGAACTCGGTGTCGTCCGGGCCGGTGAGGAGCCGGTAGCGCGGCGCCCCCTCCGGGAGCGGCGCCGCGGGAGGTGGGGTGGGGACCGGGGCGACGGCCGGTGCGGGTCGGGCGGACGCGGCGCGTGCCGCGGGGGGCTGCGCCTCCGGGCGCGTGCCGGGGTGCGGCGTGAGTTCGTCCGTGTCCAGCAGGACGACCTCGCCGTACCTCGGGACCACGGCCTCGATGCCCAGATCCGCCTTGACGCGGGCTGCGAAGGCGGCCGCAGAGTCGGGTTCCCCATGGACGCAGAACACCTGCTGCGGCTGCGGGTCCAACTCCCGCAGCCAGTCCAGCAGGTCCGAACAGTCGGCGTGCACGCTGAACTCGCGGTCGTGGTGGATCTCGGCCTTCACCGGGATGTACCGGCCGCGGATCTTGACCTGGCTCGCGCCCTCGGACAGCTGGCGCCCCCGGGTGCCCGCCGCTTGGTAGCCCGTCAGCACCACGGCGTTGCGCGGGTCGGGGAGGAGCGTCTCGAGGTGGTGCAGCACCCGGCCGCCCGTGGCCATGCCCGAACTCGAGATGATCACGGCGGGTCCATGGCCCGACGGTCCGGTGAGCTTCTTGGAGTCGTCCGCCGACTCGACCGCGGTCAGGTCGGGGATCGAGACGAAGTCCTGCGGCCGGATGTCCTCCCGGATCTCGTCGGCCAACGACTGGTAGACGCGCAGCGCCCGGACGCCCATGGGCGAGTTGACGTAGACCGGCACGTCGGGGATCCGCCCCGTCCGCTCCAGGTCCGAGATCGTCTTCAGCACCACCTCCGTGCGGTCGATCGCGAAGGCGGGGACCACCACGGACCCGCCGCGGGCGATCGTCCGCCGGATCACGTCGGCGAACCCCTCGTGGGGCAGGTTCGTCGGCTCGGGATGCTCACGATCGCCGTACGTCGACTCGATCACGACGAAGGGGGCGCTCTCCTCGGGGATCTCGCGTGGTTTGAGCACCGGATGGTCCTTGCGGCCCAGGTCGCCCGAGAACAGGATCGACGCCGACGGCGTCCACACGTTCACCGAGGCCGAGCCGAGGATGTGCCCCGCCCGGGTGAGCCGGACGGTGACGGTCTCGTGCGGGTTCGCGTCGAAGCCGGGGCGCTCGTTGCCGGTGAGCTCGAAGTCGGTGTCGTACTCGAGGGCGACGAACTGGCCGAGCATGGCCTCCACGTCGTCGGTCGTGTAGAGCGGGAGCGCGGGATCGTGCTTGGAGTAACCGCCCTCGTTCGCGTCGGAGGCCTCCTGCTCCTGCAGCTTCGCGGCGTCGCGCAGGACGATCTCGGCCAACTGCCGGGTGCCCTCGGTGCACCAGACCGGCCCGGTGAAGCCGCGGCTGGTCAGGGCCGGCAGGTAGCCGACATGATCCATGTGCGCGTGGGTGAGCACGATGTCGGAGATGGAAGCGGGGTCGACCGGGAACTCCTCCCAGTTCTTCAGCCGCCACTCCTTCTCCCCCTGGAACATGCCCGAGTCGATGAGGACTCGTCGTGAACCGACCGTGAGCAGGTACTTCGAGCCGGTGACCGTGCCGGCCGCGCCGAGGAACGTGAGGGTCGTGCGGAGTGCCTTCGCCATGGCAACACTCTGGCACCCGCACGGACAGTTTTGAAGGCGGCGATGGGGCCGGCGGGTAGGTTGCACCCATGAACGACCACGCCACCACGCCGGCGATCGACGCCGTCATCGCGCTCGGGCTGGAGCACACCGTCACCCGCCATGGCCGGGTGAACTCGCTGGAGGAGGCCGCGGCCGCCCGCGGCATCGAGCCGCGCGACCTGGTCAAGACGATCGTCGTGCGGCGTGGTGAGGACGACTACGTGTTCGTGCTCGTCCCCGGTGATCGGGAGTTCTCCTGGCCGAAGCTGCGCGCGCTGCTCGGCGTCAACCGCCTCTCGATGCCGGACGCCACCACCGCCCGTGACGTGACGGGGTACGAGCGCGGGACGATCACGCCGTTCGGCTCCACGAAGCCCTGGCCGGTCATCGCGGACGCCGCGGTCCTGGGCCGGCGCATCTCCATGGGCGGCGGCGCCCATGGCGTCGGCATCACGGTGGACGCCGACGCGGCACTCGCCGCGCTGGGCGCGCAGGTCGCGGACGTCACGGAGTAGCGCCTCCGATGCATTTCCGGGTGGCAATACCCCAAGGATCCTTGGGGTATTGCCACCCGGAAATGCATCAGGGGGAGAGTCAGCCCTCGTGATCCACGGGGCGCAGCACCTTCGCCAGGTACGTCACCGCGAGCCCGCCCAGCACCAGTAGGAACAGGCCGACGCGCAGGCTGGTGAGGTCTGCGATCGAGCCGATGATGGGGGACGTCGCGAGGAAGCCGACCCGCATCAGCCAACTCACGTACGTGATGCCCGCGCCCTCCGGCAGGCCGCGGAGGCGTCCGGCCGCGGCGTAGGCCGCAGGGACGATGGTGGCGCACCCGTACCCGGCGAGCGCGTAGCCGATCAGCACCGTCGGAAGCAGGGGGAAGAACACGATCAGGACGCCCCCGACCGCGATCATCGCACCGCCGACGCGGGCGACGTTGACGCGGCCCCACCGGTCGGTGGCAGGGTCGCCCAGCAACCGACCGACGAACTGGGCCGCCAGCATGACCGCGTAGCCGAGGCCGCCGACGCCGACGGTGACGCCCACGACCTGCACGAGGTAGAGGGCCGACCAGTTCGCGGCGATGTCCTCCGTGAGGACGCCGGCGATCGCCAGGAACACCAGCGGCAGGATGAGGGCCCACGCGCCCTTGGGCAGCGTGGTCGGCGGGACGTCCGCGTGCTCGTCCTCGACGACGGGGCGTCCGCCGTTGGGGAGGTGCCCGAGCCTCGTGGCCAGGGCCGCGAGCAGCACGAGCCCGAGCGCGACCCCGCTCAGGTGGATCGACAGCGGAATGCGCTGCGAGGCCGCCCACGCGCCGATGAGACCGCCCGTCGTGGCGCCGAGGCTCCACAGGGCGTGGAGGGAGTTGATGATCGTCTTGCCGTAGGCATCCTCGACGCGGACGCCGTGGACGTTCTGCGCGGCGTCGACGATGGCATCGGAGAACCCGGCCAGGGCGAGAGCGAACGCGAAGACGAGGAAGTGCGGCGCGAAGCCGGCCAGGATCATGGCGAGCGCCATGGCGACCGTCCACATCAACGCGGTGCGGGTCGCGCCGAAGCGGCGGATCAGGGGTGCGGGAAGGGAGGACGCCAGCATGGACGCCAGCGGTCCGATCGCGACCATGAACCCGAAGGCGGTGTTCGACAACTCGAACATGGCCTTCACCTCGGGATACCGGGGCAGGATGCCCGCCATCATCGCGCCGTTGGTGAAGAAGAACAGCGAAATGCCGATCCGTGCGCGCACCGGGTTGAAGGTCTGACTCACAAGGGACCACGGTAGGGCTTCACGGCCCGGTCCGCGACCTGTTATTTCCGTGAGTCAAGAAACTCGGGCGCGGCGAGCGCCGGCCCGTCGTCGAGTCAGGCGCGCTTCTGGATCGACGCCCACTCGTCGCGCAGGCCCACGGTCCGGTGGAAGAGCAGGGGCGTCCGGGGATCGGCGGCGAAGTAGCCGAGGCGCTCGAACTGCACGACATCGCCGGGTGCGGTGTCGGCCAGCGCGGCCTCGACCTTGGCGTCCAGCATGTCGCGGCTGTCCGGGTTGACGTCGTCCAGCGCCTCGCCCGTCGCGGCCCCCGGCACCTCGGTGGTGAACAGGCGCTCGTAGAGCGCGACCCGGGCGTCCACGGCGTGCGGCGCCGAGACCCAGTGCATCGTCGACTTCACCTTGCGCCCGTCCGGGGCGTTCCCGCCGCGGGAGTCCAGGTCGGCGACCGCGTTCACCTGCACGACCTCACCCGCCTCGTCCTTCACCACGTCGGTGGCGGTGACCAGGTAGGCGCCGCGCAGGCGGACCTCGCGCCCCGGCGAGAGGCGGAAGAACTTGGGCGGCGGCACCTCCGCGAAGTCGTCCGACTCGATCCACAGCTCACCGCTGAACGCGACCGACCGGACGCCGTCCTGCGGGTTCTCCGGGTTGTTGACGACCTCGAAGTGCTCCACGACCGGCTCGCCCGCGGCGTCGGTGGGCCAGTTCGTGAGGACCAGCTTGAGCGGGCGCAGGACGGCCATGCGGCGCTGGGCGGTGGCGTTCAGGTCGCGGCGGACGAAGGACTCGAGCTCCTCGATCGCCTTGCGCGTGTTGGTGCGGGTGATGCCGACCGCCTCGCAGAACGCCCGGATCGCCGACGCCGGGTAACCGCGCCGACGCAGGCCGGACAGGGTCGGCATGCGGGGATCGTCCCAGCCGTCCACGACACCCTGCTCCACGAGCGTGCGCAGGCGACGCTTGGACGTGACGGTGTGGGTCAGTTCCAGCCGCGCGAACTCGCGCTGCTTCGGCGCGGCCCGGTCCAACGGGAGGTTCGCCAGGAACCAGTCGTACAGCGGGCGGTGCGACTCGAACTCCAGCGAACACAGCGAGTGCGTCACGCCCTCGATCGCGTCACTCTGGCCGTGCGCCCAGTCGTAGGTCGGATAGATGACCCACTCGTCGCCGGTGTTGTGGTGTTCCACGTGGCGGATCCGGTACATGACCGGGTCGCGCAGCCACATCTCGTCGCTGGCCATGTCGATCTTCGCCCGCAGCACGCGCTCGCCGTCCGCGAATTCGCCGGCGCGCATCCGGCGCAGCAGGTCGAGGTTCTCCTCCGGCGTCCGTTCGCGGTACGGCGAGTCGGTGCCCGGCCGGCCGAAGCCCCCCTTCTGGGCGGAGATGGTCTCGGCGTCCTGGTCGTCGACGTAGGCCTTTCCCTCGCCGACGAGGTACTCCGCCCAGGCGTAGAGCTGCTCGAAGTAGTCGGACGCGTGCACCGTCACGCCCGGCGTGTAGCCCAGCCAGGCGATGTCGGCCTTGATCTCCTCGACGTACTCGGTGTCCTCGGCCTCGGGGTTGGTGTCGTCCAGTCGCAGGTTGCAGACGCCGTCGAAGTCCTCGGCGATGCCGAAGTCGGTGACGATGGCCTTCGCGTGGCCGATGTGCAGGTAGCCGTTCGGCTCCGGGGGGAACCGCGTCTGGACGCGCCCGCCGTAAGTCCCTGCCTCGTTGTCGCGACGGATCTGGTCGCGGATGAAGTCGGATCCCACAGGCGCTTCGGTCATGGGGGAGAGCCTATCGACCCCGCGCGGGGCTTCGCTCCTGCGGCGCCGCCGGTGGTTCGGGCCTCCTCACCTGCTCAGGTCGCCGATCCTCAACGCGGACAACTGGGCGTTCGGTCGCGCCGCGTCGCGGTGCTGAATCCGGAACTGCTCGGTGGCGTCGGTGCCGCACAACGCGCGGATGCGCTCACGACCGCCGGGGTGGTGATCCGCCCACCGCGTCAGGTCGTAGACGCCGCCGTCGACGATCGCCCAGCAGGAGGCGGGTGTGTTGTGGGCCGCGACCTCGGCCACCGTGAACGTCGCGGGCGCGGACGCCGTGGGCGCGGCCCCGGCCGCTGCGGTCATCCGGCTGGACCACGTGGCCTGGGCGCCCGCATGGCCGGTGAGGATCGTCAGCACGGCGAGGGCCAGCCCCGCCGTGGTGAGCAACCCGCCGAGCATCATGGCCGCGAGGCCGGCCGTTCCCGCGGGCGCCTTCGCCTGCCGCCGCTCCAGGAACCACCACAACCAACCGAGCGTGGCAGTGCCCCCTGCGGTGAGCAGGGTGGCGTTGCCCAACGTCGCGTGGAGTTCGGGTGGGGTGAGCACCTCGGCGAGCGCCTCGCCGCTGATCTTGGCGAGCACGGCTCCCAGGGCTCCCACGGTGAGCGTCCCGAGCGACAGCAGCGCCCAGCGCACCCGGAAGGCGGGGGAGACGACCGATGCCACGGTGGCCAGCGCGCCGATGGGGAGGGCCACCACCGCGAGGTGGACGACGAGGGGGTGCAGCGGGAGGCCCAGGATGTCCATGCCCCCAGCCTAGGAGGGCCTCAGTCGTCGATGTCGACTGCTGTGGCTCCACCCCACTCCGGTGCGGCCCACCCACGTCCGCGGGCGGACGCGGGGAGCGTCCACGACGGCTCCGGTGCGAGACTGCCCCCATGCTTGGTGGACTCGCGATCATCCTCGCTTGCCAGCTGGTCGGCGAGGTGTTGGTACGGCTGACGGGGGTGCCCGTGCCGGGACCCGTCGTCGGCATGGTGGTCTTCCTGGGGTGGCTGGCGTGGCGGCGCCCGAAGGAGGGCAGCTCGACGGTGCGGGCCGCCGACCGTCTGGTGCACTACCTGCCGATCATGTTCCTGCCGAGCACGGTCGGTTTCATCGTCGTCGCGCCGCTGATCGCCGCCCAGTGGATTCCCGCCGTCGTCGGCTCCGTGGTGTCGTGGGTCGCCACCTTCCTGCTCGTCGGGTGGCTGGCGACGCTGCTGCGCCCCCGGCGCGCCCGGCACGCGTCCTCCGAGGGGGCGGCGGCATGAGGCTCGCCGAGACCTGGGCCTGGTTGTCGACCTCCCCGTTGTTCGCGCTCACCTTCACCGTCGGCGTCTACTGGGCTGCCGACAAGCTGTGGGAGCGATCCGGACGCAACCCCCTGCTGACCCCGCTGCTCGTCGCCGCGGCCGTCATCGGGACGGTGCTGGTGGTGCTGGGCATCGACTACGAGTCGTACGCGGAGGGGGCCGGCGTCCTCACGTTCCTGCTCGGGCCGGCCACGGTGGCGCTCGCGATGCCGCTCTACCGGCAGGCGTGGCACGTGAAGGAAGCGGCCCTCATGGTGCTCGGGGCCGTGGTGTTCGGGGCCGTGTTCTCGATCCTGAGCGGCTACTGGCTGACCAGGTGGCTGGGCGGCTCGGAAGCGCTGGCCCTGTCGATGGCACCGAAGTCGTCCACGACCCCCATCGCGATGGCGCTCTCCGAATCGCTGGGGGGCTGGCCCGCGATCACCGTGCTGTTCGTGATGGTGGCCGGGTTGGGCGGAGCCGTGTTCGGGCCATGGCTGTTGACGGTCGCCAGGGTGACCGATCCGCGCGCGCGGGGGCTCGCCCTGGGGGTGGCCTCGCACGGCATCGGCACCTCGCGTGCGTTCCAGGAGGGTCAGACCCAGGGCGCCTTCTCCGGCCTGGCCATGGGCCTGGCCGGCCTGACCATCTCGCTGGTCATCCCGTTGCTGGTGCCGTGAGCGCGGCCGAGTCCCGCCTGGTCCGCCAGGGCGCTGGTCGCATCCCGGGGGACCGAGACCCACGAGCCTCCCGGGCGTCAGCCGAAGAGGTCCGGGCGCCCGAACATCTGCGCGGTCGCGCGCGCCGAGGGTGAGCCGGCGTCCGGGTCGGCGCCGGCCTCGAGCAGGGCCGAGAGCACGGCGTCCGCCTGCTTGAAGACCGCACCCGACAGCGGGGACTGGCCACGATGGTTGAGCGCGTCGACGTCCGCGCCGCGGGCGATCAGCGCGCGGACGGTGTCGGCCTGCTCGTGGTAGGCGGCGAGCATCAGCAGCGTGTTGCCACTGGCGTCGGTGAGGTCGACCGGTGCGCCCGCGTCCACGTAGGCGGCGAGGCGGTCGGTGTCGCCCAGACGGGCCAGGTCGAACAACCAGTTGGCCAGTGCGTGCGGGTCGGATCCGTCGGGAACCTCGGTCATGGCGACACCCTAACCGTGGTTGGATCAGGCATGGCCACTCTTCCCTCGCCCCGCACGCCCGATCCGGCCGAGGCGCCGCCGCTGCGGTGGGGCGTCCTCGCTCCCGGGAACATCGCCAACCCCTTCGTCGAGGGGCTGGGACGCTTCACGCGCCAGCGTATCGTGGCGGTGGGTTCCCGTTCGACGTACCGGGCACGGGCCTTCGCCGACCGGTGGGGCATCGAACGGGCCCACGCTTCGTACGAGGAGTTGGTGTCCGACCCCCAGGTCGACGCCGTCTACGTGGCCTCACCCCACTCGCACCACCGGGAGCACGCCCTGCTCGCCATCGCCGCCGGCAAGCACGTACTCGTCGAGAAGTCGTTCACGCGGACGGCCGTCGAGGCGCGCGAGGTCGTGGACGCCGCGCGGGCGGCGGGTGTTGCCTGCCTGGAGGCCATGTGGACGCGGTTCCTGCCGCGGACGGACATCGTCCGTCAGGTGGTGGCGAACGGGATGCTCGGTGAGCTCGAGACGTTCATCGCCGACCACGGGCAGTGGTTCGCGTTCGACCCGGCTTCGCGGCTCTTCGCCCCCGAGCTGGCGGGCGGCGCCCTGCTCGACCTGGGCGTCTACCCGGTCTCGTACGCGTCCCTCGTGCTCGGGACGCCGACGCGGGTGACGGCGCGGGGCACCCTGACCTCGACGGGCGTGGATCGGCAGGTGTCGGCGGTGCTCGAGTACGGCTCGGGGGCCACGGCGCTGGTGACGACCACCCTGGCGGCCAAGACCCCGGCCACGGCGTCCCTGAGCGGGAGCGAGGCCCGTCTGGAGTTGGACGGCGACTTCTACACGCCGGGTGTGGTGCGCCTGATCACGCGGGACGGTGACGTCGTGGAGTCGGATCGCCCCAGCATCGAGGGGCACCTGGGGCTGTGCTTCGAGGCTGCCCACCTGGCCCAGCTGGTTGCGGACGGTGCGACCGAGTCACCTCTCCTGCCGCTCGACGAGACCGTCACGATCATGACGACGCTCGACGAGATCCGAGCTCAGGTGTAGCCGCACGAGGGTCACCCCACGCGGGCGAGCAGCGCCTCGGGGTTCCTGCGGAAGGCCTCCACGTCCTCGGTGCCGTCGGTGAGGCCCTCGAGCACGGAGGTGAGCACCGCGTTGACCGGGGTCGGCACACCGACGGAGGCGCCGTGACGGACGACCGCACCGTGCAGGTACCCGACCTCGGAGTGGCCGCGCCCGCTGTGGAGGTCGATGTGCAGCGAGGGCATCTTGTGCCCGCGCGACCCGCCGAGCGCGCGGGTGAAGATCGGCCGGGTGAGCCATTGGGGGAGAGTCTCGACGGCCCAGGCGAGGGCGCGGACGGGGGTTCCCGGCAGGTCGACCGGGGCGTGGCCGAGCGCGCGCATCACGGCGACGCACTCACGCAGGGACGCGGTCTCGACGTTGAGCAGTCGGCGGTCGGAGAAGACATCGCAGACCGGCAGGTCGAGGATCGCCGACGTGGCGCTGCCCTGGAGGTTGGTGATCAGCTTCGACCACTTCATCGGGCCGGCGACGGGGTACGTCCGGGCACCCAGACGGGCGTCGTTGAGCGCTTCCACCAGCGACGCGGAGAGGGGGTGTCCCAGGGCGATGCCGACACCGCGGTGCTTCTCCTCCACCACATGGCCGATGCCCGGCTTGCCGATCGAGGTCGTGACCGTGCCCGCGATGACCTGGTCGGCGCCCAGCCGGGCGGCGATCGCGGGCTCGTTGTCCACCCCGTTCTGCAGCGACAGGACCGGGGGCACCGGACGTCCGGTGGCCATCAGGTGCTCGACGGCCTCGACCGTGTCGAAGGACTTCAGCGCGAAGACGAGGACGTCCCAGGGCCCTGCGTCCAGCGCGGCGCCGGCGTCGGTGAACAGGGCGACGTCCCGCACCTCGAGGCGACCGGAGGTCGACTCCACCACGAGGCCGTCGCGGCCGATCACCTCAGCGGGGGCGGGTTGCTCGATGAAGGCCACGCCGTGCCCGGCGGCGGCGAGCGATCCACCGATGTACGTACCGATCGCCCCGGCGCCGAGGAAGAGGAACTTCACGCCAGCAACCCTAGCCCCGCGGCCCCCCGGCGCGTGGTCACACCGACGGGACGCGCTGGGCCGCGGCCGCGGCGTCCGTCACGATGGCGGACGCCGCAGCCGCCTGATCCGGGAAGGCGCGGGAGTGGCGCTCCAGCCAGGCCGAGGCGAAGGGGCCGGCGTCCGAGCGGGGGACGAGCGCCCACACGCTCCCGCCGAACCCCGCGCCGAAGGCGGACGCCGCGACCGCACCCAGCTCGCGGGCGGTGGCCGCCAGCGCCGTGGTCTGGGGCACCTGGTTGCCCAGCAGCGTCTCGGCGAGGTGCTGGGAGTCGTCGGCGACGGCACCGAAGGCGGCGAGGTCGCCGGCGGCCAGCGCGTCCGCCGCGGCGGGCACGAGCACCTCGGACTCCTGGAGGAAGTGCTCGACGCGGTCGCCCAGCCCGGCCCGGGCGGCGATGCGCCTCAGGGCGGTCGGCGCGTCGGCCTCCCCCCGGGCCGCGGCCGCGAGGGAGCGGTCGGTGCGCCCGGTGTGCTCGTTCCAGGCGGCGAGGGCACCGGCCACGGCGTCCGAGGCGCGGTTGTAGAGCGCTTGGGCGGAGCCGGTCTTCTCCGCGCTCACGCCGCTCACCCCGATGACGAACACCAGGCCGGGCGGGAGCGCGACGTGGCGGTGGCGGGCGACGGGGTCGAAGCCGAACTGGCCGAGTCGGCCCGGTTCGGAGCAGAGCATGCCGGTGTGGTCCTCCGAACCACCGCGGGTGCCCACCCCGGCGCTGCCGGTGAGGCGGCCCACCGTGGTGCCGTTCTCCATGGCGGCCAGGTAGGTCGCCCAGCGCAGGCGGTCGTCGCCCAGTTCGGACGCCCACAGGTCGGTCTCCGGCAGGCCGGCCAGATCGGCCAGGGCCAGGGCAGCCGCGACGACGAGCGCCGAGGACGAACTCATCCCCGAGGCCAGCGGCAGGTCGGAGTCGACGGTCAGCTCGGCGGCGGGCAGGTCGCCGAAGTTGGCGCGCAGGCGCTGCCAGGCGGTGGCGACGTAGCGTCCCCAGTGGCCGGCGGGCAGGTGGGGGTCGGCGTCCGGGGGGAGGGCGACGACGCCGGGGAACGCGGCCGAGCGGGCGAGCAGCCGCGGCCCGCCGTGGGCGGCGAGGGGGCGAGCGACCGCGGTGACGGCCTGGGTCGCGGCGCAGACCAGCACGTTGCCCCCGGCGTAGTCGGTGTGCTTGCCGAGGACCTCGATGCGGCCGGGCACGCGCCAGGTCGCGGAAGGAACCACGGGACTCACAGCCGGACCCGGGCGCCGTCGAGCAGGGCCGCCACGGCGGCGACGTCGCCACGCGAGGACAGGTCGAGCACACCGGCGTCGGACGGCAGCACCTCGATGCGTTCCCCCCGGGCGACCAGGGCGCGCACGGCGTCCGTGATCTCGTACTCGCCGCGGGCCGACGGCTCGACCAGCCGGCAGGCCTCGAACACCGCGGGCGTGAAGACCCAGCAGTTCATGCTCACCGGGGCCCCGGCGAGGTCGAGGAGCTGCTCGGCCGTGGGCTTCTCGATGATGCCGGCGAGCCGGCCCTCGGCCACCTCGAGCACCGCGAACGCGGCGATCCGCTCGGCGGGGATGTTCGAGTTGGCCACCAGACCGGCCACCGAGAATCCGATCGTCGCGGACCCCTCGGCCCGCGCCAGTGCGGCCAGCGCCTCGGTCGGGTAGAGGTTGTCGCCGTTGATGACGACGACGGGATCCTCGCCGGCGAACCACTCCGCGGACAGCACCGCATCGGCCGTCCCGCGCGGCTCGTCCTGGATCGTGTAGAAGATCTCGAGGCGCTCCAGGTCGAGGGAGTCGTAGTGGTCGCGGATCGCCCGGTGCTCCGGCCCGATCACGAGGCACACCTGCGTCAGCCCGGCGTCGGCCAGCCGTGAGAGTGAGTGATCGAGGAACGGGCGCCCACCCAGCGGCATCATCGCCTTCGCCCCGGACGCCGCTGCGGCGGCCTGGTCGGGCGTCAGGGCGGCGTCCGCCGCGGCCTTCATGCGCGAGCCCAGGCCGCGCGCCATCACGACGGCCTTGCGGACGGGCCTGCGATCCCCCGCCATCACGCCAGCCCCAGGTGCGCGGAGATGCGCGCGGCCACCGACTCGGCCTCCTGCAGGTTCTCCATCTCGGCGAAGACCCGCAGGACGGGCTCCGTACCGGAGAACCGGATCGTCGCCCAGCCCCCATGGCTGAAGTAGACCTTGCAGCCGTCGGTCCAGCCGATGTGGTCGACCTCGAACCCGAAGTCGGGCAGGTCATGGTCGACGAACACGCGCTCCTGGAGCTCCTCGCGGCGCTCGGGGGTGAAGCCGTACGCGCGCTCCACCATCTCGAGCCGGCCGTAGCGTGCCTCGACGTCGGCCCACAGCTCGGACAGCTTCTTGCCCGAGGCGGCCACCATCTCGACCAGCAGAGACCCGGCGTAGATCCCGTCCTTGCCCGCGATGTGCCCCCGCACCGTCAACCCGCCCGACGACTCGCCGCCGATCACGGCGTCCGTCTCGGCCATCTTCGCCGAGATCCACTTGAAGCCGACCGGCACCTCGTGGCAGACCTCACCGTGCGCCGCCGCCACCCGGTCGAGCAGGTGGGTGGTGGACATGTTGCGGACCGCCGGACCCGTCCAGCCCTTGCGAGTCAGCAGGTACTCGTACAGCAGGACCAGGACCTGGTTGGGGTTCAGGTACGCGCCGGTGTCGTCGATGATGCCGAGCCGGTCGGCGTCGCCGTCGGTGGCGATCCCCAGGTCGGCACGGCGGTGCAGCACCTCCTGGGTGAGGCGCTGGAGGGTGCCCTCGCCCGGGGAGGGCATCCGCCCGCCGAACAGGGTGTCGTGGCGGTCGTTGATGACGTCGACCTGGCAGCGCGCCGTCATCAGGATCGTCTGCAGCGACGTCTGGGCCACCCCGAACATCGGGTCCAGCACGATGTGCAGGTGGCGGTGCCGGATCGCCTCCATGTCGAGCTTGTCGATGATGGCGTCGAGGTACCAGTTCATCGAGGTCTGCGGGGTGATGGCGCCGGACGCCAGCGCGTCCGCGAACCGCACGGCCCGGACGTCGGCGTCCGACAGCGTGTTGATGTGCGCGCCGAGGCTGTCGGTGACCTCGGCCTCGGCATCCCGGCCGCCCTCGGTGAAGACCTTGATGCCGTTGTAGATCGCCGGGTTGTGGGACGCCGTCACGGCGATGCCGTAGGCGCAGCCCAGGTTCTCGACGGTCCACATGAACATCGGCGTGGGCGCGGGACGGTTGACCAGCGTGACGGGGACGCCGTTGCCGGCGAACACCTCGCACGCCCACTCGGCGGCCTCCTGGGAGAGGAAGCGGCGGTCGTAGCCGACCACGACACCCCGGTCGGCGACCCCCTCCGCGTGCATGCGGTCGCACAGGCCCTGGACGAGCAGCCGGACATTGGCCTTGGTGAAGCCGTCCCCGATGATGGCGCGCCAACCACCGGTGCCGAACTGGATCACGAGATCTGCCTTTCGCTGGGACGTGGATGCGGGTGGTGCTACTTGACCGAGCCGGCGGTGAGGCCGCCGATCAGACGCTTCTCGATGAACGCGAACAGGATGATCACGGGCACGATCGCGATCAGGGCGGTGGTGAACAGGTACTGCCAGTCGCGGATGTACAGGCCCAGGTAGCGCGGCATGGCCACGGTCAGGGGCTGCAGGGACGGGTCCTGGACCAGGACGAAGGCGGCGGCGTACTCGTTCCAGGTGTTGACGAACACGAAGATGATCGCCGTCACGATGCCGGGCCACACGAGCGGCAGGGCGATGCGGAACAGAGCCTGCACGCGCCCGACGCCGTCGATGAGCGCGGCCTCGTCGATCTCCTTGGGCACCGAGGAGAAGAAGGCCTGCATGATCCAGATCGCGAAGCTGAGGTTGAACGCGCCGTTGATCAGGATCAGGGCGACCCAGACCATGTGGCCCTTCCACCCCACGAACTCCTGGTAGAGGCCGATGGCCAGCACGGTCGGCTGCAGCATCTGCGTGACGAGGACGACCAGCAGGAACGCCAGGCGTCCCGGGAACCGGAACCGCGCCACGTAGTAGGCGGCCGGGGTCGCGACGAGCAACACCAGCAGGGTGGCGCCGAACGCGATGACGGTCGTGGCCACCAGGGCGCCGCCCGGGGCGACGTTGGACGCCCACACGGCCAGGTAGTTCCCCCACTCGGGGGTCTGGGGCAGGTACTCCGGCGGAATCTTCTGCACGTCGATGCGGGTCTTCAGCGACGTGAGGAACATCAGCAGGTACGGGAACGAGAAGAACACCACGATGGCGATCGCGCCGACCGCGACGCCCAAGGGGTTCGGACGCTTGTGGATGCCCCCGCGGTAGGAGGGACCTCGGGGGGGCCGGGCGGGGACCGTCCGGGCCGTGGCGGCGGTGACGGTCATCAGGAGACCTCCTTGGTGGGCTGCACCACGACGAGGTAGATGGCGATGATCACGAGGCAGAACGCGAAGTTCACCAGCGACAGCGCACTCGCGACGCCGGGGCCCAGCTGGGCCTTGTACTCGAAGATCAGGGTGGTCGTCGTGTGGCCGGTGTTGTAGCCGGGCGTCTCGTTGAGGATCTTCAGGATCGGCAGCGAGTTGAAGACGTTGATGATGTTGATGAGGGTCGCGACCGCGATGGAGGGCCGCAGCATCGGGAACACGATGCTCCAGTAGCGCTGCACCGAGCCTGCGCCGTCGACGTGCGCGGCCTCGAGCACGTCCTCGGGGATCGACTGCAGGCCGGCGAGGATCGTGTACGTGGTGAAGGGCAGCGACACGTAGATCGCCACGAAGACGGCGGCCCAGAAGGCCAGCGTCGGGTCCTTGGTGAAGCCGATCGCCCGGTCGAGGATGCCGGTGTCGACGAGCAGCCGGTTGAACAGGCCGACGTCGGTCTGCAGGCCGTAGTTGAAGATCGTGGTGGTCATGACGACCGAGGACGCCCACGGCAGGATGATCACCAGGCGCAACAGCTTGCGGAACCGGAAGTCCTTGTTCAGGAACTGGGCCAGCAGCAGGGACAGCACCAGGGTGATGAGCACCACGACCACGACCCAGACCACCGTGTTGACCCAGATCCGGGCCATGGGCACGGTGGGGAAGGTGAAGGCGCCCGCGGGGCCGATGAAGTTGTCGAGGCCGGCGGGGCCGCGCTCGATGCCGTAGGAGTTGTACTTGCGGAAGGCCGTCCAGACCATCAGGCCGGCCGGGTAGATGACCACGGCCGCGACGAGGATCAGGGTGGGCAGGAGCCACGGCAGGGCCATCAGCGCTTCCCGGCGCGATCGGCGCGCGGTGGGCTTCATCGTTCCTCCTGGGCGGGTGTGTGTTCAGGCAAGGGGGTGCCTCCCGGGCGGGAGGCACCCCCGATCGTGGTGTCGATCAGCCCTGGGCGTCGAGCTGAGCCTGGATCTTGCCCAGGACCGACTCGGGGGTGTCGTTCGCCACGGTGCCCGCAGTGCCCTGGAGGGCCTTCTGGAGGGCGTCCCACGACGGGTTGCCGACGGGCAGGAACTTCACGTAGGACAGCGCCTCGTAGAACTTGCCGTTCGCGGTGTCGGACTTGCTGCCGGCCTCGATCTGCGACTTGGTCACGGGCAGGAGCTGCGTGCCCTTGTACCAACCCTCGTACTGCGCGTCGCTGTAGAGGATGTCGAGGAGCTGCTTGGTGGCCTCCTTGCGGTTCGCGTCGCCGTTGTCGAACGCGAGGATGAAGTCGGTCACACCGAGGGCGACGGGGGTGCCGGCCTTCGACGGGATCGGCGCGAGCTCATACTTGATGCCGGCCTCACGGGCGTCCTTGGCCAGGCCCGAGTGGACGAGGAGCATGCCGAGCTTGCCGTTCTGGAACAGGGCGCCGGCCTGCGCACGGTTGGTCGCGCCCGGGTCGGGCTGGGTGACGCCGGCGTCGATGAGCTTCTTCATCTCGGCGAAGGCCTCGGTGGCCTGCGGCGTGTTCGCGACGAGCTTGTCGCCCTGGCTCCAGTCACCGCCGGCGCCCCAGAGCCACAGCGAGGACTCGACCTGCGCCTCCTCCTGGCCCAGCGGCATGCCGTAGCCGTAGATGTCGGCGCCGAGGTCGCTGACCTTCTTGGCGGCGTCGGCCAGCTCGGCCCACGTCTTCGGCGCGCCGGAGACGCCGGCACGGGCGAAGAGGTCGGTGTTGTAGGCGAGCATGCGCGAGGTCGCGATGTCGGGGGCGGCCCACTGCTTGCCGTCGGTGCCCAGGCCGTTCTTCAGCAGCGCCGGCTCAATGGCGGCGATGGTCTCCGGGCTCAGGACCTCTTCGATCGGGTAGAGCAGGCCGGCGTCGGCGGCACCCGCGAAGGCGTTGTCGTTGAGGATGTCGGGGTAGTCCTTGGCCTGGATGCGCGCCTGCACCTTCGCGCTGAAGTCGTCCCACGCCTCGATGGTGAGGTCGACCTTCACGTTGGGCTGCTTCTTGTTGAACTCGGCGATGACCGCCTCCCAGTCCGCCTTCGAGGAGTCGGCGTAGGAGGGCGCGAGGATCTTGATGGTGGTCGCGGGGAGCTGGCCCGCCGGCGCCTGGGCTGCGGACGTCGAACCGCCGGGTGCCGGGGCTGAGGTGCCGCCGGTGGAGCAGGCCGTCAGCGTGAGGGCGGCAGCCGCCCCGAGCGCCAGGAGGCCCTGGGTGAGTCGTGCCATGTGTGGTGCCTTTCTCGTCGTTGAGACTGGGTGTCCTGCGATCCGGTCGCATTAGTTCAGACTCTTGACGAAAGACTCTACGAGGGAAATGCGTTCCTGTCGAGACGTCCGACGTCGGAGAAGGTTGCGGTTTGTTCACAAAGCGAACGGATCGGTCCCGGGTCGGGCTGGGTGCGGGCCTGCCGTCGGTCCGGTCGGCGTCGCGCCAACTGTGCGCGTGTGTCGGGAGGCCTCGGGCTGGACGTTCCGGAGGTGCCCGAACGACTCCGCCGCCCGCGAGTCGAAGGTGGCGGTTGCGCGCAGCCGGAGGGACTGGACGCCCCGGCGGTGGGATCGGACGGACCTACCGTAAGTTCGGACAATGCACGAAATATTGGCCGTTCGCCGTGTGGGGTCAAACCCCTCCACTCGCCACCGTCGGGTCGGTGAAGACGTCCTCGAGGGCGAGCAGGGCCCCGCCCCTCGCGGTGGAGATGAGACCCAACTCCGACGTGATGAGCACGACCGAGCTGCCCTCGTCGAGCCGGCGCTGGGCCAGGGCGGCCTGCACCGGGGGCAGGATGAACTCGCCGAAGAAGGCGTAGTAACCGCCCAGCACGATCATCCTGGGGTTGAGCACGTCGACGAGGATGCCCACTCCCAGCGCCAGGCGCTCGGTGATGGTCGCCAGGGCCGCCAGCGTCCGCTCGTCGCCGGCGCGTGCGCGGTCGGCCAGGGTGAGCAGGCGGTCCTCAAGGGCGCGCTTGGGGTTGTGCAGGCTGTCGCCCGGGTCGGCGGCCAGTCGCAGGAAGGCGGACAGGCCGACGATCGTCTCCCAGCAGCCCCGGCGCCCGCAGCTGCACGGCGTCAGGGTCGGGTCCAGCGGCAGGTGGCCCACCTCCCCGGAGAAGCCCGAGTAGCCACGGACGAGGCGCCCGTCCGCGACGATGCCGGCGCCGACGCCGACCTCGCCCGACAGGTAGAGCAGGTCGAGGATGCCGTGGGCGGCCACGCGGTCGAACTCGGCCAGGGCGGCGAGCTTCGCGTCGTTCTCCAGGCGGATCGGCGGGGTGTCCGGCCCGAGGCGTCGGGCGAGCTCGGTCACCAGTGGCACGGCGCGCCAGCCGAGGTTGGGTGCGAAGCGCAGGGTCCCGGTCTCGTAGTCGATGATCCCGGGCGCGGCGACGGTGATGCCGACGACATGGGTGCCTGCGGCGCGCAGCGAGTCGACGGCCCGGGTGAGGTGGGTGGCCGCGCGGTCGAGGACGACCTCGAGGTCGAGGTTGGCCACGTCCAGCGGCGTGACGGACTCGCGCACGACGGTGCCGGCCAGCGTGACGGCGGTCAGGGCGGCGTAGTCGACGCTGAGCTCGAGCCCGATACCGGTGACGTTCGCGCCATCGAGGGTGACGGTCTGGCCGGGGCGCCCGACCGACCCGCCCCGGACGAGCTCGCCCTCCCGCACCAGGCCGCGGGCGGCGAGGTCGGCGATCAGGCTGGACGTGGTGGCCTTCGAGAGCCCCGTCTCGCTGGCGAGCTGGGCACGTGAGCGGCCCCCGTGGCCGCGCAGGTGGCGCAGCAGCAGGCCCATGTTCGCGGCGCGCATCTCCGCCTGGGCGACCCGGCCGCCCAAGGGGCTGCCCGGCGAAGGCGGCGCGGCGGGACGCTTCAGCGGCTGCTTGGCCACACGCCCCCTCCTCTCGTCGCCCCAAGTCTGGCACGGGTTTGGGGCTGTGACGTCAACCAAGTTAGTACGGACAATATACGAATAAATGGTGCCGGAGGTTCGAAACCGTCCAGCGGTACGGGCGAGCGGGCCTGGCCTCGGGTGCGGTCACGTGAGGCGCCGGGGAAACGCCGGTGCCGTCGCCTAGGGTGAAGGGGTGACCGAGACCAGACGCCCCGGCGGGGCCGCCCAGGCGGGCCCACGGGCGTCGCGGGTCTGGTGGCTGGCGTTCGTGGTGATCCTCGCGGTGCTCGGCATGCTGTGGGGCTGGATGAGCCAGCGCCCGCCCGAGGCGTACGCGCCGCTGCCCTCCGCGGGCTCGCAGACGCCCACGATCCCCCAGATCGCGCGTCAGCAGGTGTGGATCTCCGACACCAAGGCGTCCGGGGTGTACCTGTCGAACACCATCGCGCTCGAGCCGGCGGTCACTGCCCCCGATGTGATCCCCTACAGCGTGCAGGTGGAGGACACCACGGGACTCGACGCCGACGAGGTCGCCCGCGAGGTGCAGGCCACCTTGGACGACGAACGGGGCTGGGTGGGATACGGCAAGCGCACGTTCCGCCTCGTGAGCGATACCGCTGCGGCGAAGCTGACCATCTACGTCACGTCGCCGGAGACCGCCAATGACCTGTGCAAGCCGGCCGACGTGGCGTCGAAGTGGAACTGCCACGTGGGGGACAGGGTGGTGCTGAACGCGGACCGCTGGAAGTACATGACCCCCACGTACGACGACCTCGGCGCCTACCGCTCCTACGCGGTCAACCATGAGGTCGGACACTTCCTCGGCCTGGGGCACGTGGGCTGCCCGAAGACGGGCGGGCCCGCTCCGGTCATGATGCAGCAGGGCATCGAGCTGGCCAGCTGCACCCCCAACGCCTGGCCGCGCGACGCGGATTGAGCCGGGTGCCTGGGCGTAGCGCCATCTGGACCACATGGCCCCCGACTCCTGCCGCGCGGAACCTTTCTGACAAGGTGAGATGCGAAACGAATGGCGCACATCCGAACCAGATGTGGTCCAGAGGGCGCTACCTCGGGTGAACGGCATGGCAGCCGCCGCGAGACCGGCTACCCTCGGGGCGTGATCACGCTGCTGTCCCCGGCGAAGTCGCTGGACTACGAGACCAAGCCCGCCACGCGCAAGCACACCGAGCCGCGGCTGCTCGAGGAGTCGCAACAACTCATCGCCGTGCTCCGCACACGGTCGGTGGCCGACCTGGCCTCCCTCATGCACATCTCGGACGAACTCGCCGCGCTGAACGCCCTGCGGTACGCCGAGTTCTCAGTGCCGTTCACGGCGAAGAACGCGAAGCAGGCCGTGCTGGCGTTCGACGGGGACGTCTACCAGGGCATGGCGGCGTCCGAGCGGTTCGACGAGCGGGACTTCACCGAGGCGCAGAAGACCGTGCGGATCCTCTCGGGGCTGTACGGCGTCCTGCGTCCGCTCGACCTGATCCAGCCGTACCGGCTCGAGATGGGCACCAGGCTGAGGACCGAGCGCGGCCCCACCCTGTACGCGTGGTGGGGGGACCGCATCTCCGAGGTGCTCAGGCGCGACCTGGCGGAGTCGCCGGGCGCCGCTGTCGTGGTCAACCTGGCCTCGGACGAGTACGTCAGGTCCGTCCGTCCGGACGTGCTCGGGGCGCGCATCATCTCGCCGCGCTTCGAGGACACCGACGCCCGCGGCGTCCGCAAGGTGGTGTCCTTCTACGCCAAGCGCGCCCGCGGGGAGATGGCGGGCTGGATGGTGCGCAACCGCGTCCGCACGGCCGGGGCCCTGGCACGCTTCGACGAGGCGGGTTACCGGTACGACGAGGGGGCCTCCACGCCGGACCTGCCGGTGTTCGTGCGCTCCTTCGAGGAGCGTCCTGTGGCGGGGGCCGGCCGCGACTGACGTCAGTCGGCCAGTACGGGCCCGTTGACGATTCCTCCGTTGGGCAGGTCGAACCATTCGATGTCGCGTGCACCGCGCCCCTGCAGCAGGGACATCCCGATCTGGATCACATGCCCGTGCGTCACCAGGACGACCGGGCCGGGATGGGCCGCCTCGATCCGGGCGAAGGTCTCCAGCAGGCGGGTGTGGACGTCCGCAACCGACTCTCCGTTGCCCCAGCGCACCTCGTTGATGTGGGCCGAGCCCGGGCTGGATGCGGTCAACTCCGAGAACAACTGGCCCTCCATCGACCCGAAGCTCTGCTCGCGCAGCCCGGGCTCGGACCACAGGGGCAGGTTCAGGACGCCGGCGATGATGCGCGCGGTCGCGAGGGTGCGCTGCAGGTCTGAGGCGATGACGGCGGTGAGGCCCTTGCGTGCGGCCAGGAGGACGGCGGCCCCCTCGGACTGGGTGTGTCCGAGCGGGGTGAGGGGGCTGTCGAGGTGGCCCACCACGCGGCCCTGCGCGTTGGCCACGCACTGACCGTGCCGGACGAAGGTGAAGCGAGGGGTCGGGGTCACCCTCCCCAACCTAGTGGGCGTCCGGAGGGGGCTAGGGTGCCTTCCGTGAGTCGAGTCTTGGTCACGGGCGGCGTGCGTTCTGGTAAGTCCGGGTATGCGGAGGGGCTGTTGCGCGTCCTCGACGGCGTGACCTATGTGACGCCCGGTTATCCCGCTGATCCGGCCCTCGACCCCGAGTGGGCCGCCCGCGTCGCCCGGCACCGCCTCGTCAGGCAACCGAGTTGGGTGACGGTCGAGACCGTCGATGTCGCCGAGGCGATCCGCGTGACCTCGGGGCCCGTGCTGGTCGACTGCATCGGCACCTGGCTGACCCGCCAATTGGACGCCGTGGGTTGGGACACCCCGCGTCCCGAGGCCTCCCTGCTGATGGAGCGCCGGACGGCCGAGCTCGCGGCCGCCGTGGGGGGCCACCCCGGACCGATCGTGCTGGTCACCAACGAGGTCGGCTGGGGTGTCGTGCCGGAACACCCCTCCGGGCGGCTCTTCTCCGACCTGCTCGGCCGGGCGAACCAGGCCTTGGGCAGGGTGGTCGACGACGTGGTCCTGGTGGTCGCGGGCCGAGCGCTGCACCTGTAGCGCCGAGGGGCTGCCGGAGAGCCGCCGAGGGCCTGTTGGAAAGCTGCCGAGGGCCTGTCGGTCACCCCAACTCCCGCCAGGCGGGTGCGGATCACGAGGCGGACGCGGTGGTCCGGCAGGGGCTGGTTCGGGGTGAAGTGCAACGCGCTCTTGGTGCGGCTGAAACCCGCGATGTCGTCTTCGAGCATGCCGAGGGTAGGTCCAAAGCGAGCCCTCGGTAGGTCCAAAGCGAGCCCTCGGCAGGGAACAGGGGAGCCCTCGGCGCTCAGCGGATGGCGAGACCCAGCAGGATCCCCAAGGCCATCAACTCGACCATCGCGCCCAGGACGTCCCCGGTGATACCACCCAGTTTCCGGACGGCCAGGGCCAGCACGCTGCCCGAGAGGAAGGTGCCGGCGACCAGGCCCCACGCCCAGGCGTTGCGGTCCACGCCGGGTCCGAGCCAACCGGCCAGTCCGTCCGTGACCAGCATCCCCACGAGGAACAGCGCCACGGTCAGGAGGGCCCCGAGCCAACGCGGCACCGACCGGGCCACCCCCGTCCCCAGCCCGTCGGTGCGCGCGGCCGGCACCGCCCGGGAACAAGCGTGGGTGAGGGCGAGGCGTCCGACCGCGAGGGCCAGCCCGGCCAGCACCCAGCCCCCCGGCCGGATCAACAGGTCACCGATCAGCACCCCCTGCAGTCCATAGACCAACACCACCGCGAGCACGCCCATCGGGCCGACGTCCCCGCGCCGCATGATCTCCAGGGCCGCCTCGCGCGGACGCCCCGAACCCAGCCCGTCCGCCGTGTCGGCGAGCCCGTCGGCGTGGATCGCCCTGGTGGCCACAGCGAGCGAGGCGACCACCACCAGCCCCGCAGCAGCCGCCGGTACCTCCAGCAGGGCAAGACCCCACCCGAGCGCCGCGCATGCCAGCGTCACCGGCAGGACCACGAGCCACCCGATCGACATGGCCACGCCGGCCACGGCAGCGTTGACGTTCTTCGGCGGTGGCCCCGGGATCGCGGTCAGCGTCCCCCAGGCCAGCCGCAGCCCCTCGAGCAGGATGCGCATCAGAGGTCCGACAGCGACGCGACCTCGCGCAGGGCCGCCACGGCTGCGTGCAGGACGCCCACCGCCAGCACGGCTCCCGAGCCCTCGCCCAGCCGCATGCCCAGGTCGAGGATCGGCGACAGCCCCAGGTGGGTCTGGGCGAGTTCGCAGGCGGGCTCGGTCGAGCGGTGCCCGGCGACCATCCAGTGCCGTGCGCCCGGGAACACCTCATCGGCGAGCAGCGCCTCGGCGCTCGCGATCAAGCCGTCCACCACGACCGGGACGCCTCGGCGAACCGCGCCGCCGATGAAGCCCGCGGCCGCGGCGATGTCCGCCGAGCCGAGAGCGGCCAGGCGCTGGCGGGGGTCGACCGCTCGGTCTCCGATGCGGTCCAGGGCCTCATCGATGACCTCGATCTTCCGGGCCAGGCCGGCGTCGTCGAGGCCGGTGCCGCGGCCGGCCACATCGGCGCCGCGCAGGTCCAGGGACGCCGCCACCAGTGCCGCGGCGGGTGTGGTGTTGCCGATGCCCAGATCGCCGGCGATGAGCAGTTGGGCCCCCTCGGCGATCGCCTCGGCGGCGATCGTGTCGCCGGCCAGCAGGGCGGCGCCCAGTTCCTCCGCGGTCAGCGCGTCCTCGCGGTGGATCGCCCGGGCCGGCCCGATGCGGAAGCGGGCCACCTCGTCGGGCACGCCGCGCAGTGACCGGACGCCCAGGTCGTACACCTCGACCTTCACCCCGGCCGAGCGGGCCAGGGCGTTCACACCGGCCTTCCCGGCGAGGATCCCGTGCACCATCGCGGGCGTCACCTCGACCGGGTAGGCCGAAACGCCGGCGTCCGCCACGGCGTGGTCGCCCGCGAAGATGACCACGCGGACATCCCTCAGGGGACGCGGCGGGCACTCACCTTGGCAGGCGGCCACCCAGGCGGCCAGTTCCTCGAGGCGGCCGAGGGCGCCCTTCGGCTTGGCCTGGGCGTCGGACAGCGCCAGCGCCTCGGCGTGGACGGTGGGACTTGGAGGAGCGATCGCGTTCATCGCATGCCATCCTCGCACGGGCCGCGTGGAAGGATGGCTTCTGTGACCCTCTTGCTCCCGCGCGGCTACTCGGCCGAGTCGGAGCTCGAGATCAGGCGGTCCCGGTTCATCACGCGCCTCGCGCGCGTCGACAGCGAGGACGCCGCCCGCGCCGTCATCGCATCCGTGCGCACGACGTACCCGGACGCGCGGCACCACTGCACCGCCTTCATCATCCACGTGCCGGACGCCCAGCCGATCGAGCGGTCCTCCGACGACGGCGAGCCGGCAGGCACCGCGGGCATGCCGATGCTCGAGGTGCTCCGCGGATCGGGCTTGTCCAACGTGGTCGCCGTGGTCACGCGGTACTTCGGCGGCGTCCTGCTCGGCACCGGCGGCCTCGTCCGGGCCTACTCCGACTCGGTCACCGCCGCCGTGTCCGGGACGCCGCGGGTGCGGCCGGTCGTCCGCCGGCTCGTCGGGCTCGAGGTGGACGCCGCCGAGGCGGGACGCGTCCAAGGAGCCCTCATGAACCGCGGCGTGGACGTCGTGGACGCCGACTGGGGTGGCGCGTCCGTCCTGCTCACCCTGTCCGTCGACGACCCCGGAGCCGCCCTGCCGCTCGTGCGTGAGGTGGCCCAGTCCGACGTCGACCTGGTGCCGTTGGGGGAGCAGGTCCACGAGGTGCCGGCCTGAGAAGCGCCCCTGGCGAGCGCTGCCGCGGCCCGCTGCCCGGGGTCAGTCCTCGGCGAGGTCGCCGCCGGTCTGGCCCTCGAACAGTCCGATGGCGTTGCCGTCCGGATCGTTGAACGCGGCGTACCAACTGGTGGGATCGATGCTCGTCTTCGGCATCGTGACGGTGCCGCCGTTGACCTCGACCTTGGCCAGGACGTCGTCGATCGAGTCCACCTCGACATAGGAGCGCGGCTGCGTGAAGCCCTCGCTCCGGTGGGCGAGTCCGCCGCCGCTGATCTTGTTCGGGGCCTGCCACATGGGGTAGCCCTCGAAGCCCGGGACCTCGGCGATGTGCCAGCCGAACAGGTCGCTGTAGAACGCGGACGCCTTCTCGAGGTCGGCGACCGGGATGTCGATGTGCGTGATGTCACCGTGGGCCATGGCTTCTCCTTGGTGGGGTTGCCCACGACGCTAGACGGATCCGGATGGCGCGTACAGGGGGACGGTGGACAGGTTTCCTGGCCCTTGGCCCCTTGGTGAGGCTCCCTGGTGTGGCCCCTTGGTGAGGCTCCCGGCGCGCCGACACTCAGACTTGCCACTCCTGCCCCCGTGGCGGCACGGGGCTAGGAGTGACAAGTCTGAGTGTCGGCGCCCACCGCCGACGCAGGTGTGGCAAGTCTGAGTGTCGAGGACCCCCTCAGGCCCCCGCGCCCTCAGCGGCCCCCACGGCAGCGGTCCAGACGGCCCCGGCGGCGCCGGACTGCCGGTTGAGCGCCGGCGGTCAGACCGCCAGCCAGGCCGTGGCGTCGGACGGGAGCCGGCCGTCGACCAGGTCGACCGAGCTCAGCAGCACCTCGCCGGCCGGCAGGTCCACCGGGTCGTCACCGAAGTTGACGACCACGACCGTCGAGTTCCCGCGCGTGAACGCGAGCACGTCTCCGCCGTCCGCCTCGTGGGGAGCGGAGGCCTCGCTGCGGAAGTCGGCGCGCTCGTGTCGCAGCCGCAACGCCGTCCGGTAGAGGGTCAGCATCGATCCCGGGTCGCCGTCCTGCTTCTCGGCCGTCAACTCACCCCACGATGAGGGCTGGGGGAGCCACGGCGAGGCGTCCACGCCGAAGCCGAACGGGGCGACCCCGCCGGACCACGGCAGCGGGACGCGGCAACCGTCCCGGCCACGGACCTTGTGTCCTGAGCGCTCCCAGGTCGGGTCCTGCAGCAGGGCCTCGGGGAGGTCCTCGACCTCCTCGAGGCCGAGTTCCTCCCCCTGGTAGATGTAGGCCGAACCCGGCAGGCCCAGTTCCAGGAGGGCCGCCGCCCGGGCGCGGCGCCGTCCCAGTTCCAGGTCGGTCGGCATCGCGTGCAGCTTGGCACCGAGTTCGATCGGATCCCCGGCCGGCTCGAGGCGGTGCTCCACGGCGTAGTTGACGCCCGTGACGGGCTTGCCGTAGCGGGTCGCCACCCGGACGTTGTCGTGGTTGCCGAGCACCCACGTCGCGGGTGCCCCGACCGACTCGTGTGCCGGGATGGTCTTCGCGATCACCGCGCGCTGGGAGTCCGCGGACCACTCCGAGAGGAGGGCGTCGAAGTTGAACGTGGTGTGCAGGCGATCCTGGCGGACGTACTCCACGAGCCGTTCGATCGGGTCGAGGTACGCCTCGGCGACGAAGATGCGCGCGCCCAGGTCGGTGTCGGCGTAGGTGTCGGCGATGGCGCGCCAGCGGCGGTGGATGGTACCGAGGTCGGTGTGGTCCCAGTGCGGGGCGCCGACCTCCTTGAGGTTGCTGCCCATCCCGGTGTGGGGGTTGATGATGTGGTCGGGCAGGGCGGGATCCTTGGCCATCGAGTCCGCCACGTCGATGCGGAAGCCGTCGATGCCGCGGTCGAACCAGAACCGCAGGACCTCGTCGAACATCGCCGCGACCTCGGGGTTGGCCCAGTTCCAGTCCGGCTGCGAGACGTCGAACAGGTGGAGGTACCACTGGCCCGGGGTGCCGTCCGGGTTGGTGGTGCGGGTCCACGCCCGACCGCCGAAGATGGACGCCCAGTTGTTCGGGGGGAGTTCGCCACCGGCACCGCGGCCGTCACGGAAGATGTACCGCTCGCGTTCCGGCGAGCCCGGGGCGGCGGCCAGTGCCTCCTTGAACCACGGGTGCTCCCAGCTGGAGTGGTTCGGCACCAGGTCGATCAGCACCCGGATGCCGTGCTCGTGGGCGCGCGCGATGAACTCGTCGGCGTCGGCGAGGGTGCCGAAGTCGGGGTTGATGTCGCAGTAGTCGGCCACGTCGTACCCGCCGTCCAGCAGCGGCGACGGGTACCACGGGCTCACCCACACGGCGTCGACGCCGAGGTCGGCCAGGTAGGGGAGCTTCTCGGTGATGCCGCGCACGTCGCCGGTGCCGTCGTTGTCGGCGTCCGCGAACGAGCGCGGGTACACCTGGTACACCACCGCGTGGCGCCACCAGTCGGAATCAAGGAAGTGCGGGTTCGGCGTAGGGCTCATGGAGCACTAGCCAACCGGCTGCCCACCGGTGTGGTCAAGGGGTGGTGACCAATTTTTGTCGAAATAGAGAAAACCGTTACCCGGAGGCCGTCACAGCCGCCCTCAAGTCCTCGATCGGAACCTTCGGCGTCCGATCCGGCCAGGCCAGCCCGTTCTGTTCCTGGCGGCAGTCCGTGAGCTGGGTCCAGCAGAATCCGGCCAGCCCCGATCGCGACCCGACGGGGGCCACCAGCGCGCGCACGCGTTCCAGCAACGCCTCGGCGTCGGCGACCTCGCCGTACCCCCACGAGTCGCTCCCGCGCCGGAGCGACACCCCGCCGAACTCGCTGACCACCACCGGCGCCCCCGCGAGCAGGGGGTCGATCAGCACCACCTTGCCGCCGGGGCGCTCGCCTGCGAGGGTGGCGCGCACGGCGTCCGGCGTGCCGTAGCGGGAGCCGAGCAGGTCGGGGTCGTGCGTGTAGTCGTGGACGCCGACGAGGTCGCCGGCCACGTTCTCCCAGCCGTCGTTGCCGATGGCCAGGCGCGTCGGGTCGAGCGACTTGGCCAGCCAGTACGCGCCACGGACCGCCGCCTGCTGGGATGCCGAGGTCGCGACCTCGCCCACGCCCCAGCTCTCGTTGTAGGGCACCCATGCCACGACGCTGGGATGGTTGCGGTCGCGCTCGATGAGGGCGGTGAGCGTCGCCGTGACCTCGGCGGTCGACCGCGGCGAGTGCACGTACGCCGCCGGGACGTCCGCCCACACCATCAACCCCACCTCGTCGCACGCGCGCAGGAAGCGCGGGTCGGCGCTGACCTGGTGCATGCGCAGTCCGTTGAACCCCATCCCCTTGATCAGGGCGGCCTCGGCGACCAGCGCGTCCAGCGACGGGGCGGTGAAGAGGGTGTCGGGCCAGAAGGCCTGCTCCAGGACGAGCCGGGAGAAGACGGTGACGCCGTTCAGTTCGACCACGCCCGCGCGGACGTCGACCGTGCGCAGGCCGGTGTAGCCGGACACCTCGTCGAGCACCACGTCGCCGCGCAGCAGCCGGAGCCTGACGTCGATGAGCACCGGTGCGTCCGGAGTCCAGTACAGCCACGGGGTGTCGGCGCTCGCCGCGCGACCGAGCCGGGCGTACACCTCCACCGGGGACGCCGTCGCTTCGGCGCGGACCGTCCCCAGCTCCAGCCCCTGGCAGGCGAAGGACGCCTCGACGACCAGATCGTCCGTCTCGTCCCAGCCGGCCAGGCGGACGAGTCCGTGCAGGTGGCCGGCGAGGTCCAGGGTGGTCCACGCCGCCGAGGCCATGCGGACGGCCGGGGCCACTTCGAGCCACACCGACCGCCAGATGCCCGACGACCGGTCGTACCAGATCATGTGCGGCTCGTCATGCCAGTCCTGCTTGCCGCGCAGCTGTTCCACGTCGCGGGTCAGGTCGGTCGCCGCGACGACGACCTCGTGCTCGGGGCCGTCGGCCAGCGCGTCCGTGATGTCGAAGACGAACGGCGTGTAGCCGCCGGTGTGCTCACCGACGAGTCGTCCGTCCACCCAGACGCGTGCGTGGTGGTCCACCGCCTCGAAGTGCAGCAGGACGCGCTCGTCCGCGGCGTGGTCGACGGTGAAGGTCCGTCGGTAGCGTGGGTGGTCACAGCGGGACTCGGAGATGCCCGAGGCGGACGACTCGGGCGGGAAGGGCACCTGGATCGTGCGGTCCCAGGCCTGGTCGGCGGGCGTGTCCTGGGCCCGTCCGCTGCTGAACCGCCATGGCCCGTCGAGGGAGTGCCACGCGGCGCGCGCGAAGGTGGGGCGTGGGTGGTTCGCAGGGGGGCGGGCGGGGGTGTCGGCGTTCATCGGTACCTGCTCTCGGTCCTCTACCTCAGGGATGCAGTTCCGGCTCCATCGTGTCACGGGTGGCGCGAATTCCGCTGCCGAGCGTCGACATCAGCACCGCGGTCAGCAGCAAGCCGGCGCCGACGGCGGCCGGCCCGGTCAGCCACTCGCCGACGACCAGCGCTGCGAGCACCGTGGCGGTGAGGGGCTCCAGCAGGGCGACCAGCGAGCCGGTCGTGCCGCTCTGGGTGCGCAGCCCGCGGAGGTAGGAGAGGTAGGCGACCGCCGACGGAACCAGGCCGAGCGCCAGCACGAGCAGGACCGCCGGCGGGGTGGGCGTGAAGCCGATGGGTCCGAATGCGGACGCGATGGACAGGACGGCGATCCCGCCCAGGACGAACGCCGCACCGGTGCCGGTGGCATCGTCGAAATCCGGATCGGGGTTCGCACCCATGATGCTGATCGCGGCGAACGACGCGCCCGCCACGCAGGCCAGCCCCGAGCCGATCGCCGCGTCGGTGAGGGTGATCCCCTCCGGTGGTGAACCCGCCAGCAGCGCCAGCCCGATCAGGGCCGCGGCCAGGGCGAGCCCGAGGCGTCCGGTCAGGCGGGTGCGCCCGGTCATGGCTTCGATCGCGAGCACGAGGACCGGTGTCGACCCGATGGTGACGAGGGCGGCGACCGCGATCCCCACGAAACCGATCGCCGAGAAGAAGGCCATCTGGTAGACGCTCGTGGCCAGGCCGAGGCCGGCGACGCGGACCCAGCCGGACCGCTGCCGCGGGAGGCGGAAGCGGCGCGTGAGGAGGGTGAACGCGAGGATCAGCAACCCGCCGACCAGGATGCGGTGGCCGCCCGCCGACAGCAGCGGCAGCCCCGACTCGGCGCGCAGCAGGACGCCGAGGGTGCCTGACGTCCCCCAGGCCAGGCCGGCGAGCACGAGCCAGCCGAGTCCCGTCCTGTGCGTTGTCACGCGGGGAATCCTCGCACGACACGCACGCCTGCGTAGGCTGGCGTCCGTGACCGACCTCACCAGCACCGCCGCCGTCGCCACGGACCGCCCCGGACGGTACGCCAAGCAACTCGCCTCGCACTTCCGGAAGAAGATCCCCACCACGTGGGAGGACGAGTCCGGTGAAGGGTTCCTCGACTTCCCGGGTGGGCGGGCGACGCTCGCCGCGGGCGACGGCGTCCTGTTCGTCGCCCTGGTCTGCGAGGACGCCGAGGCCCGCGACCGCCTCGAGTCGGTGGTGGGACGCCACCTCGTCCGGTTCGGCGCCAAGGACGAACTCGTCTGCACGTGGGAGCGCACCGACGGCACGACGGGCTCCGAGCAGCGCAACACCGGTGACGAGGAGTGACATGGCGCTGCGGTGGCACTCCGTCGTCGAGCAGCCGCGACCGCTGACGAACCCCTTGGTTCTACGGATGTCCGGGGCGAGGATGGGGCCATGAGTGATTCCATCACCGCTGACGAGTTCAACAGCGCCGAGGGCCTGCGCGACTGGCGGGTCGCCGACGAGGTCGCCAGCGCCCGGTTCCACACGGGTTCCTTCGCCACGGGCGTCGAGTTCGTGGTCGCGATCGGGCGGGACGCCGACGCCGCCAACCACCACCCCGATGTCGACCTGCGCTACGACCACGTCGACGTCTCCCTGACCTCCCACGACGTGGGCGGTCTGAGCCGGCGCGACATCGCGCTGGCCCGCAAGATCAGCGCCGCGGCGAGGCACCTGGGCGCCGTCGCCGACCCCGACCGTGAAGGAGAGGACGCCTGATGCGTATCGAGCGAGACAGCATGGGCACCGTCGAGGTGCCGGACGACGCCTACTGGGGCGCGCAGACGCAGCGCTCCATCGGCAACTTCGACATCGGTCGTGACACCTTCGTGTGGGGTCGCGCCATGGTGCGTGCCCTCGGGGTCCTGAAGAAGGCGGCGGCCCAGGCCAACGGCGACCTGGGTGAGCTGCCGGGCGACGTGGCCGACCTCATCGTCCGGGCGGCGGACGAGGTGATCGCGGGCGACCTGGACGAGCACTTCCCACTCGTGGTGTTCCAGACCGGGTCCGGCACCCAGTCGAACATGAACGCCAACGAGGTCATCTCCAACCGCGCCATCGAGATGGCCGGCGGGGTCAGGGGTTCCAAGGACCCGGTCCACCCCAACGACCACGTCAACCGCGGTCAGTCGAGCAACGACACGTTCCCCACCGCGATGCACGTCGCGGTGGTGAGCGAACTGAACGGGCGCCTCTGGGCGCCGGTCGAACGGCTGCGTGACGTACTGGCGGCCAAGGCGTCCCGGTTCGCCGACGTCGTCATGGTGGGGCGCACCCACCTGCAGGACGCCACCCCGGTCACGCTCGGCCAGGTCATCGGCGGCTGGGTCGCCCAGATCGACTTCGCGCTGGAGGGTGTGCGCGCCGCCGACCGGCGTGCCCGCGACCTCGCGATCGGGGGCACCGCCGTGGGTACGGGCCTCAACGCCCACCCCGACTTCGGACGCCTCACCGCCGAGCGGATCAGCGCCGAGACGGGCCTGGAGTTCCGGCAGGCCGACAACCTGTTCGCGGCGCTCTCGGCGCACGACTCGCTGGTCGAGGTGTCGGCGTCCCTGCGCACCTTGGCGGGGGCACTGATGAAGATCGCCAACGACGTCCGCTGGTACGCCTCCGGGCCGCGCAACGGCATCGGCGAGTTGACGATCCCCGAGAACGAGCCGGGGTCGTCGATCATGCCGGGCAAGGTCAATCCGACGCAGTCCGAGGCCGTGACCATGGTCGTCGCCCGCGTGTTCGGCAATGACGCCACCGCCGCCTTCGCGGGCAGCCAGGGCAACTTCCAGCTCAACGTGTTCAAGCCCGTCATGGCACACGCGGTGTTGGAGTCGATCCGGCTGCTGGCCGACGCGGCGGCGTCCTTCACCGACCACTGCATCGTCGGCCTGGAGCCCAACCGCGAGCGGATCGAGGCGAACCTGTCCTCGAACCTGATGCTGGTGACGGCCCTCAACCGCCACATCGGCTACGACGCGGCGGCCGCCATCGCCAAGGAGGCCCACAAGAGCGGCTCCACGCTTCGGGAGGCGGCGATCCGCTCGGGCAAGCTGACCGGCGAGGAGTTCGACGCGTGGGTCGTCCCGGTGGACATGACCCATCCGTCGGCCGGCTGACCGCGATCTTCCCCCTTTCCCACGGGCGACGGTCGTCGCTACCGTGAACCCGGTACGAGTGTCCCCATCAGGAGGTAAGTCATGACCGACCAGCCGCAGCAGTTCAACGCCGGTGAGTACGTCGACAAGGCCAAGGGCTACGCGCAGCAGAACCCGGAGCAGGCGCGCAGCTTCATCGACAAGATCGAGGACTTCGTCGACGAGAGGACCGGAGGCCAGTACTCCGCCCAGGTCGACCAGGCGGGCGACTGGGTCGAGGGCCAACTCGGCCTGCCGAACAACACCAACAACCCGTTGCCGACCGAACCGCGGGTGGATCCGGAGGCCCCGACCGACCCGATGATCCCGACGCAGGAGCCGACGTTCCCCACCACGGATCCCGAGGCGCCGCCCACGGCCTGATCGTCGCCGGGCCAGCACTCGCCCGCACTCCTCGAGGGGTGCGGGCGAGTTCTGTGCCCGGGCGTGGTGGAACCGCCCGTCCCCGGGCGCGCTAGCCTCGGGGTGGTGAGGATCGCCACGTGGAACGTCAACTCCGTCAAGCAGCGCATCCCGCGACTGCTGCCCTGGCTGGAGCAGCGGCGTCCGGACGTGGTGTGCCTGCAGGAGACCAAGCTGTCGGACGAGGCCTTCGCCGCCCTGCTCGCCGAGCCCCTCGCCGAGCGCGGCTACACCTTCGCCCACCACGGCCAGGGCCAGTGGAACGGTGTCGCCCTGCTCTCGAGGGTCGGCATCGACGACGTCGAGCGCGGCTTCGCCGGGCAACCCGTCTACGCGGACAGGGCCGAGGCGCGGGCGATCAGCGCCGTGTGCGGCGGCGTCCGCGTGCATTCGCTCTACGTGCCGAACGGCCGCGAGGTGGCGTCCGACCACTACGCCTACAAGCTCGCCTGGCTGGACGCCCTGCGTGCGGCCGTGGCGGACGGCCCGGCGGACGCGGCACTGTGCGGCGACATGAACATCGCCCCGTCGGACGCCGACGTCTTCGACCCGTCCGCCTACGTCGGGCACACGCACGTGACCCCGCCCGAGCGGGACGCCCTCGGGGCCTTCGGACTCGTGGACGTCCTGCGTGAACGCTGGCCGAACGAGCGCGTCTTCTCCTACTGGGACTACCGCGCCGGCATGTTCCACCAGGACCTCGGCATGCGCATCGACCTCGTCCTCGCCTCGGCGTCCGTCGCGGCCCGCGCGCGGGCCGCCTGGGTCGACCGTGAGGCGCGCAAGGGCAAGCTGCCGTCCGACCACGCGCCCGTGATCGTCGACCTCGACGAGGCCCCGGACGGGGACGTCGGCCCCGTCGTCCCGCCGCCCTCGCGCCCGGCGACCCGCACGAAGGTCACGCTGCCCCAGGGGTCGCGCGACTGACGATGCGGCCGGCTCCGAGATCGCCGACGACTGGGACACCCTCGGGATGCGCGGCACCCAGTCGAACCCCGCGAAGCTGGTCCGCTCACCGAGCCCGGTCGGAACTGATCAGGGGACCGGCTCGCCGGCCCGCGGGCGGTAGATCAGGTCGGCGTAGTCGGGATGGCGTTCGATCCACCCGTCGACGAAGGGGCACAGCGGCAGCACGCGCATGCCTTGGGCGCGGGCGTGGTCGAGCGTGGTGCGGACGAGCAGGCTCCCCAGGCCGATGCCCTCGTACCGCACCCTCACCTCGGTGTGGTGGAACACGATGATCTGGGACGTCTGCTCGTAGGTGGTCCACCCCAGCACCTTGCGCCCGTCGCGCACCTCGAACCGGCGACGCTCGGGATTGTCGACCACGGTGTAGTCGGCGTCCATGGGCTCATTATCGCTGCCCGGTGGCTCCTCCGCGAGGGCTGGCCGTCGCCCTCGACGCCGACCTGCAGGTGGACGGTCATCCGCTCGGGAGCGAGCGTCCGGTCATGACCCCCCACCACGGTGATCTGCATGACAATTCCCAACAGGTTCGACGGCAACATTGGCGATTCGGCCTCCGACCATCGATCGTCGCCCTACCGTCGACATCAGCCGTTGAAGTTTCGATGAAGGGGAGTGGCATGACCACCGCAACGTTGGACAAGGGGCCCAAGGGCACGCTGGGGAACGGAAGGGTCGTTTCCTACGCGCTGGGCGATGTGGCCAACAACCTCGCGTTCCAGATGACCTCGATGTTCCTGATGGTCTACATGACCGACATCGTGGGGCTCTCCGCCGCGGCGGCCGGCACGATCTACGCCGTCACGAAGGTCTGGGCCGGTGTCGCCGACCTGATCGCCGGCAACACCGTCGACAAGGCCAACACGCGCTGGGGCCGTCTACGCCCCTGGCTGCTGTGGGGCTCGACGCCGCTGGCGATCATGCTGGTCCTGTTGTTCAGCACCCCGGCCGGCCTGACCCCGACCCAGGCGTTCGTCTGGATCCTCCTGTTCGACGCCGCCTTCCAGCTGGCCTACTCGTTCGTCAACATCCCGTACGGCTCCCTGTCCGCGGCCATGACGCAGAACTCGCTCGACCGCTCGCGCCTCTCGGGCGCCCGTTCCATCGGTTCGGCCATCACCGGCGTCGCGTTGTCCGCCATCATCTCGCCCCAGTTCCAGGGCATCCAGGAACTGCCGATGGAAGAGGTGCGGCTCAAGTTCACGATCACCTGCGTCATCCTCGGCGTCCTGGCGGTCCTCCTCTACCTCGTGTGCTTCCTCAACACCCGTGAGGTCGTGCCGAGGACGCCCGGCAAGAGCAAGTTCTCCACCACCATGAAGATGGTCGGCCGGAACAAGCCCCTGCTCGTCCTCTGCATCGGGGCGTTCTTCCTGCTGGGCGCCATGTTCACCATGAACGCCGTGGCGATGTACTACACGCGTTCCGTCCTGGGCAATGCCGGCTACTTCACCTTCCTGATGCTCGCCCAGACGGTCGGCACGATCCTCGCGGCGTCCTTCGTGCCCGCCATCACCGTCAAGCTGGGCAAGCGGCTCGGCTACATCGTCATGGCGTTCGTGGCCGTCGTCGCATACGTCGTGATCGCCCTGGTCCCGACCGGCGGCCTGGTGATGGCGATCGTCGGGTGGTTCATCCTCGGCGTCGGCGTCGGCGGCACCAACGCCCTGATGTTCTCGATGCAGGCCGACACCGTCGACTACGGCGAGTGGAAGACCGGCACGCGTTCCGAGGGTGGCGCGTACTCGATCCTGTCCTTCGTCCGGAAGTCCGGCCAGGGCCTGGGCGGTGCGCTCGGTGGTCCGATCATCGGCGCCTTCGGGTACTCCGCCGCGATCAAGCTGGGTGACCCCGGCTTCGAGCACATGGTCACCGGCCTTCGCGTGGCCACCGGCTGGGTGCCCGCGATCCTGGGCATCATCGCCGCCCTGATCCTGTTCGCCTACCCCCTGTCGGAGAAGCAGCACGCCCACCTCGTCGGCGAACTCAACGAACGCAGGTCGGCCGCCGCGGGCGTCCCGGGAGCCGGGACCCCGGCCGCCGCCACCGGTCCCGTGGTCACGCTCTTCGAGCAGTACGGCTGCGGCGCGGACGCCATCGGACGCAAGGTCGCCGAGCGCCTCGGCGTCCCGTACACCGGCCAGCGCCTCAGTTCCGCCGACCTGGAGGCCGCCCCGGAGTACGACGAAAAGGTCGAGGGCACGTGGGATCGCTTCCTGCGCAGCGTGGCCGGCCGTGGCATCTCCGACGCCGACCTCAACATCGGTGCCGACCAGCGGGCCGACCGCAACCTCGCTGCCGAGAACGCCATCGAGGTCACGCAAGCCGTCGCCCATGGCGGGGTCATCCTCGGCCGGAACGCGACGGTGGTCCTCGCCCAGCACCCCGGCGCGCTCCACGTCCGCCTGACGGCTCCGGCGGGGGTGCGGGTCGGCCGCGCCGCCGAGTTCGATGCGATCTCGGAGGAGGTCGCCGAGCGCCGGAGCGAGTCCGAGGACCGGTTGCGTGGGGAGATGTCGAAGCGCCTGTACGGCTGGGATCCGAACAACGACGAGGCTTACGACCTGGTCATCAACACCGGCCGGTACTCGATCGACGAGGCCGTGGACATGATCGTCCGCGCCCACGACGTCAGAGCCGGAGGCAGGGGCTGATCCCGGCGCGTCAGACGAGCCCGGACCGGTAGGCGATCACCACGAGCTGTGCCCGATCCCGGGCGCCCAGCTTGAGCAGGATGTGGCTCACGTGCGTCCGGGCCGTGGCCTTGCTGATGAACAGGCGCTCGGCCAGTTCGTCGTTGTTGAGGCCCTGGGCCACGAGTTCGAGCACCTCGCGTTCCCGTTCGGTCAGGTCATCCAGGCGTGGGTGGCGCTGGGGGCTCGGCGAGCGGCGCTGCTGGGTGAACGTCGAGATGACCGTCCGCGTCACGGTGGGGGAGAGCAGGCTGTCGCCGCCGGCGGCGGCCCGGATCGCGCGCAGGATGTCGTCGGGATCGGCGTCCTTGATCAGGAATCCCGAGGCGCCGGCCTCGAGCGAGGCGAAGACGTACTCGTCCAGCTCGAAGGTGGTCAGCATGACGACGTGGGTGCCGGCCAGCGCGGGGTCGGACACGATGGCGCGCAGGGCACTCAGCCCGTCGGTGCCGGGCATCCGGATGTCCATGAGGACGACGTCGGGGGCCAGCTCCCGCGCCTGTTCGATCGCCTCGCCGCCGTCGGACGCCTCGCCCACGACGACCATCCCGGGCTCCGAGGTCACCAGGGCGCGCAGGCCCATACGGACCAGCGGCTGATCGTCGGCGAGCAACACCCGGATGTCGTTCATCGTCCTCCTCCGGGAAGCCACGCCGCCACCACGAAACCGGACGCCGTGGGGCCGGCCTCCAGCGTGCCACCCAGGGCATCCACCCGCTCGCGCATGCCGCGCAGCCCGCCGCCCTCGGTGATCTGCGCCGGTGGCGCCCCGTCGTCGGTGACCTTGAGCCAGAGGCCCGGTCCATCGCGTCCGATCGTCACGGTGACCGCCCGTCCGGGTGCGTGGCGGACGGCGTTGGTGAGGGCCTCCTGGACGATCCGGTAGGCCGCCGCCTCGGTGGCGGCGCCGAGGCCCGCGGCGTCCGGCAAGGGGGCGAGGTCGACGCGGACGCCACCCGCGCGCACCTCCTCCACCAGCTGGGGGATCGTCGACAGCGACGGGGTGGGGGCGAGCGGGGTCTCGTCGCCGCGGAAGACGCCGAGGGTGCGGCGGAGCTCGGTCAGGGCGTCCTTGGACGAGGAGCGGATCGCCTCCAGCGAGACACGGGCCTGGGCGGGGTCGGCGTCCATCACCCGGAGCGCGACGGCGGACTGCAGGGAGATCATCGAGAGCGAGTGCCCCACGACGTCGTGGATCTCCCGCGCCAGGCGCAACCGCTCGTCGGACGCCGCGCGCTCGATCGCCTCAGCGCGCTCGTGCTCGCGGACGGCGTGGCGGTCCCGGGCGAGGGCGAACAGCAGCGTCGGGACCAGGACCCAGAGGAACTGCGACGCGATGGAGGTCCACATGCGCCAGTCGGTCACGCCGAGGGCGGGTGCGTCCCACCACGTGGCCCACAACGCGAGCAGGATCAGGGCGAGCCAGGGGGCGGTGCGCGCGGTCCCGCGGTGGCGCAGGAACCCGATCGACAGGATGAGTGCGGGCAGGAAGCCGGCGATGGAGGGGCCGTCGAGGGCGCCGTAGGCGACCAGGCCGGCCATGCCGACGAGGAAGCCGGTGAGGGGACGCCGTGGCAGCAGCACGATGCCGGCGCACACGACGAGGATCGCCACCCAGACCGGGAGGTCGAGGGGGGAGGAGGGCGGCGGGGGAGCGGTCACCGGACCCATGCGGCCCGGTCCCATCATCGCGCCGTCGTCCATGTGGGTCGTGAACCATCCGGCGCGCCACCCGAACACCAGGGCGCCGCCGGCGACGAGCGTCGCCACGGCGGTGCGCACGCGGGTGTCCATGCGGGGAAGGCTACGTGGCCCGGGCGTGCGATGCATCGGTCCCGGTGCCGAGGCGGACGTACGCACGGTGACGTACGCGGGCGCACAGCCGGGTCATCGCCGGGGCCGATGAAAGAGACAGCCCGGACGCGTTGGATGAAGACATGTTCAACACATTCGTTCCTCTCGACATGGGCGGTCACCTCGGCCAGATGGGTCACTGGGGGTTCGGCCCGGTGATGATGCTGCCGGGGCTCCTCCTGGCGCTCCTCGCCGTCGTCGTCATCATCAGCCTGCTCAAGCACGGCCGCGTCGGCCCCGTTCGCTGGGATCCGCGTCACCAGGGCGGGCCCGGATCCGCCGGGCAGGGCCAGGACGGGCCCGGCCGTCGCCCCGGTCCACCGTGGGCCGAGGGGCCGTGGGGCCGTGGCCCGTGGGCCCAACCCTCGCCGGAGGAAGCAGCCCTCGCCACCCTCGCCGACCGACTCGCCAAGGGCGAGATCTCGCCCGAGGAGTACCTCGAGCGGTCCACCGCGCTGCGCGGCGGGCGTCAGGAGGGCTGAGCCATGATGTGGCTGGTGGTCCTCGCCGTCTTCCTCGTGATCCTGGCCGGGCGCGGACGCATCGGTCCGTTCCTCTGGGATCCGCGCCACCGGACGGCGCTCACCGGCGGTGCCCCGCGGGTGGCGTCCGGTTTCGACGACGCCGAGCGGATCCTCGCCCAGCGTTACGCCGACGGTGAACTGAGCACCGACGAGTACTACGAGCGACTGAGCCTGCTGCGGGCGCGCTGAACGCTCCGCCGGGTGGGGTTGGTGGTGGTGCCGGTGGTGGTGCCGGTGGTGGTGCCGACACTCAACAAAGTCTCATCCGCGAAGGAAAAAAACCCTCTCGATTGTGACCTTGTTGAGTGTCGGCGCGCCGGGGGGCACCCCGCCCCACCCCGATCAGGAAACCGACTGGCGGGCGGTCCTCCACAGGTCGATGCCGCCGTCCACCGCGTGCTCGTCGATCGCCGCGAGTTCGTCGTCGCTGAAGGCCAGGTTCTCCAGGGCCCCGAGGTTGTCGAGCACCTGCTCCGTCCGGGACGCCCCGATCAGCACCGACGTCACCCGCTCGTCCCGCAGCGCCCAGGCCAGGGCCATCTGGGCCAGCGACTGGCCGCGCCCGGCCGCGATGTCGTTCAGCGCGCGGATGTGGCCGAGTGCCTCATCGCCCAGGAGCTTCCGGCCCAGTGACTTGCGCTGGGCGGCCCGGGACCCCGCCGGGATCCCCTCGAGGTAGCGGTCGGTCAGCATGCCCTGGGCCAGCGGCGAGAACGCGATGCAGCCGGCGCCGACGTCGGACAGGGTGTCGAGCAGTCCCTCGGTCTCGATCCAGCGGTTGAGCATCGAATAGCTCGGCTGGTGGATCAGCAGCGGCGTGCCCAGGTCGGCCAGGATGCGCGCGGCCTCGGCGGTCAACTCCGGGGAGTAGGACGAGATCCCCACGTACAGCGCCCGCCCCGTCCGGACGATGTGGTCGAGCGCGCCCATGGTCTCCTCGAGGGGCGTGTTCGGGTCGGGGCGGTGGTGGTAGAAGATGTCGACGTAGTCCAGCCCCATGCGCTTCAGCGACTGGTCGCACGACGCGATGAGGTACTTCCGCGACCCGCCCACACCGCCGTACGGACCCGGCCACATGTCCCAGCCGGCCTTGCTCGAGATGACCAGCTCGTCACGCAGGCCGGGGAACGACTCACGCAGGTGGCGTCCGAAGTTCTGCTCGGCCGAGCCGTAGGGCGGCCCGTAGTTGTTGGCCAGGTCGAAGTGGGTGACCCCGTGGTCGAACGCGGTGGTCAGCATGTCCCGCTGGCGCTCGAACGGGACGTCGTCGCCGAAGTTGTGCCACAGGCCCAGGCTCACCGCGGGCAGGCGCAGACCGGAGCGCCCGATCTGGCGGTACTTCATGGTGTCATAGCGGTCATCGGACGGTGTGTACATGGGTCCTCCTCCTGATCCTGTCCCCATCCTTCCACCGCGAGGCCCTCGGCGCGTCAGTCCCTGCGAGCCTCTCGGGTCGCCTTCTCGTTGGCCCGCTGCAACGCGTCGACGAGCTCGGCCTTCGTCATCCGGGAGCGGCCCTTCACGTCCAGTCCGCGGGCCAGCTCCAGCAGGTGTTCCTTGGTGGCGTGGGCATCCACGCCGCCGGCGCTCTCGCCGCCGGACGGGCCGCCGCGCTCGGCTCGCTCGTCGGAGGGTCCGGGTTCGTCCTTGGCCTCCCAGCGGTCCCCGACCTTCTCGTACGAGTGCTTGACGGACGCCCAGGCCGTCCGCTGGGCGCGCTCCTCGTCGCCGTCGTACTGCTCGATCGCCGCGTCGTAGGTGTGTGCGTACGCGCGTTGGGCCTTGTCGGATGAACGTTCGAGGGTCGAGGGGAGCTCGGACTTCTTCGCCGAGCCATCGCGATTCGTCTTCGGCATGGTTCCTCCTGTGTCCCTGACATTACGCTGGCACCGATCATCTGAGGAGGGAGGGGCGATGGTGCGCGGGCTGGAGGAGAGCATCGCCCTCCCGGGGCGGCCGGCGTCCTCTCCCTTCGGCGGCGCCGCCCTGCCCGCCCCGTTCACGGGCCTCCGGCTGCCCGTCGTGGCCGCGCCCATGTTCCTGGTCTCCACGCCCGACCTCGTCGTCGCCTGCTGCCGGGCCGGAATCGTCGGGTCGTTCCCGGCGCTGAACCTCCGCACCACCGAGGCACTCGACGGCTGGCTCACCACCATCACCGACCGACTGGCCCCCGACGACGCGCCGTACGCGGTCAACCTGATCGTCCACTCGTCCAACACGCGCGTCCGCGACGACCTCGCCGTGCTCGCCCGCCACCGCGTCCCCGTCGTCATCACGTCGCTCGGCGCGGCGTCCGAGGTGGTGGACGCCGTGCACGGCTGGGGTGGCATCGTCCTCCATGACGTCACCAACGCCCAGCACGCACGCAAGGCCGCCGCGGCCGGGGTCGATGGGCTCATCCTGGTCTCGGCCGGTGCCGGCGGACACGCGGGGGACACCAACCCGTTCGCCCTGGTGGCGTCCGTCCGGCCGTGGTTCGAGGGGGTGCTCCTGCTGGCCGGGGCGATCTCTTCGGGCGCGGACGTGCTGGCGGCCCGCGCGATGGGCGCCGACCTGGCCTATGTCGGCACGCGCTTCATCGCGACGGCGGAGTCCGGGGCGAGCGACGCGTACAAGACGATGATCGTCGACGCGCAGGTGCGCGACATCGTCCACACCGCGTCGGTGAGCACGATCCCCGCGAACTTCCTGCGCGCGTCGCTCGCCGCCGCCGGCCTCGACCCGGACGTCCCGCCCGGGCCCGTCGACCTCGGGCACGTCACCAACCCGAGCGAGTCGGACGCCAAGGCGTGGCGCGACATCTGGTCCGCCGGCCATGGGGTGGTCGCCATCGACGACGTGCCCGCCGTCGCGGACCTCGTCGACCGCCTGGAAGCCGAATACCGTCAAGCGAAGGAACGACTGTGACCCAGCACCATCGACTCGCTCCCGAGACCCTGGCCGTCGCCCTCGGGCGACCGCCGCGGACCCCGGGAGCCGGCGTGAACCCGCCGGTCGAGCTGACCAGCACCCACGTCACACCGGGCGACTTCGCCGAGGGCATCCCCATCTACGGGCGCTACGACAACGCCACGTGGGCCGCCCTGGAGGAGGTCGTCGGCGCCCTGGAGGGGGCACCGGGCGGGGCCGTCGCGTTCGCGTCCGGCATGGCGGCCGGCGCGGCGCTCTTCTCGCTCGTCCCGCGCGGTGCGCGCGTCGTGATGGGCGAGACCAGCTACAACGCCATGCTCGCCCTGGCCCGGCAACTGGACGCCGCCGGAGACCTCGCGCTGACCCTCGTCGACGTCGCCGACACGGACGCGGTGCGTGCGGCCCTGCCCGGGGCCGGCTGGCTGATGCTGGAGTCACCGACGAACCCGCTGCTCGAGGTCGCCGACCTGCCGGCGCTGATCGAGGCCGCGAAGGCGGAGGGCGTTCGCGTCGGGGTGGACAACACCTTCGCCACGCCGCTGTTGCAGAACCCGCTCACGGTGGGTGCCGACGTGGTCATGCACTCGGCCACCAAGTACCTCGCTGGGCACTCCGACGTGCTGCTGGGGGTCCTCGTCACCGCGGACGCCGATCTGCGGGCGGGCATCGTCGACCATCGGACCCTCCTGGGCGCGATCCCCGGGCCCTTCGAGGCCTGGCTGGCGCTGCGCGGGGTGCGCACCCTCGGCGTCCGGCTCGCCCGGCAGCAGGAGACGGCCGCCGAGATCGCACGGCGGCTGGCGGTGCACCCGGCGGTGGAGCGGGTGCGCTACCCGGGGTTGCCCGAGGATCCAGGGCACCAGGTCGCCGCCCGGACGATGCGCGGGTTCGGCGCGATGGTCGCGTTCGAGCCCGTGGGGGGCCGGGAGGCGGCGACGGCCGTGACCCAGCGCGTCCGGCTGTGGACGCCGGCGACCAGCCTGGGTGGCGTCGAGTCGCTGATCGAGCGGCGCCGGCGCATCGCGTCCGAGCCACGGACGGTGCCCGAGGGACTGCTGCGGCTCTCCGTGGGCCTGGAGGACGTCGAGGACCTCTGGGACGACCTCGCCGCAGCCCTGGAGGGCGGGCGGGCCTGAGGGCCCTGCGTCAGGCGATCCGGTCGATCACGATCGGCCCGCGCTCGACGGCCGTCCCGGCGGGGGCCCAGGTCAGGGTGCCCGCGAGCGCCTCGATCGCGCGGTCGAACTTGGCCTCGTCCGAGGTGTGCAGGGTCATCACCGGGTCGCCGGCCCGGACGGCGTCGCCGGGCTTGGCGTGCAACAGGACGCCCGCAGCGAAATCGACCGGGTCCTCCTTGCGGGCCCGTCCGGCACCGAGGCGCCAGGCGGCGACGGCGACGCCGAGGGCGTCCATGTCCGCCAGGACGCCGTCGGCGTCCGCGGTGATCGTGTGGGTGTGCGCCGCGACCGGGAGGTCGGCGTCCGGGTCGCCCCCCTGGGCGGCGACCATGCGGTTCCAGACGTCCATGGCGCGGCCGTCGGACAGGGCGGCCTCGACGTCGGCGTCCGGCCGGCCGGCGGCGGTGAGCATCTCGCGGGCCAGGGCCACGGTGAGTTCGATGATGTCGGCGGGGCCACCGCCGGCCAGCACCTCGACCGACTCGCGCACCTCGAGCGCGTTGCCGACCGCCAGTCCCAGCGGCACGGACATGTCGGTGAGCAGGGCCACCGTCGTCAGGCCCGCGTCGTTGCCGAGGTCCACCATGGTGCGGGCCAGTTCGCGTGCCTTCGCCTCGTCGCGCATGAAGGCGCCCGCGCCGGTCTTCACGTCGAGGACGAGCGCGCCGGTTCCCTCCGCGATCTTCTTGCTCATGATCGACGACGCGATCAGGGGGATCGACTCCACGGTCGCCGTGGTGTCCCGCAGCGCGTAGAGCTTCTTGTCCGCGGGGGCCAGGCCCGAGCCGGCCGCGCAGATCACGCCGCCGACCTCGCGCAGGATCGCCATCATCTCGTCGTTGGAGAGGCTCGCCCGCCAGCCGGGGATCGACTCCATCTTGTCCAACGTCCCGCCGGTGTGGCCCAGCCCTCGACCCGACAACTGCGGCACCCGGACGCCGAAGCTCGCCACCAGCGGCACCAGGGGCAGCGTGATCTTGTCGCCCACCCCGCCGGTGGAGTGCTTGTCGGCGGTCGCGCCGAGCACCGAGAAGTCGAGGCGCTCGCCCGACGCGATCATGGCGTTGGTCCAGCGGGAGATCTCCTCGCGGTCCATCCCGTTGAGGAAGATCGCCATCGCCAGCGCCGACATCTGCTCGTCGGCGACCACGCCGCGGGTGTAGGCGTCGACGACCCAGTCGATCTGGGCGTCGCTCAGCCGTCCGGAGTCGCGCTTGGTGCGGATCACGTCGACGGCATCGAAGGGTTCAAGCATGGGCGCCAGCCTAGGGGGACGCGGCCTACGCTGGGGGAACGAGCGAGGAGGAGTGCCATGAGCAACACCGAGGTCGATCCGCAGGTGCGCATCTGCGAGCACGGCGAACGGCATCCGGCCGGACGGGTCGACACCTACCCGCCCAAGGACGTCCCTCTCGGTGGGGCGGATGCGCTGCGCGTCCGGCGCACGCTGCCGAACATGAGCCGGTCCTTCGTGGGGGCGTGGTGCTTCGTGGATCACTATGGGCCCGAGGAGGGCGCGTGCATGGATGTGCCGCCCCACCCGCACACCTCCCTGCAGACGGTGTCCTGGCTGTTCAGTGGCGAGATCGAGCACCGCGACTCCGGTGGCGTCCACGCGATGGTGCGTCCCGGCGAGGTGAACCTCATGACGTCCGGCCACGGCATCGCCCACTCCGAGGTGTCCACCCGGAGCAGGGCGGCCCTGCACGGCGTCCAGCTGTGGGTCGTGCTGCCGGAGGAGTCCGCCGACCTGACCCGCGAGTTCCAGCACTTCGTGCCCGAGGTGCACGAGGTCGCCCCCGGCGTCCGGGCGCGCACCTTCATCGGCAGCCTCGAGGACCAGGGCTCGCCGATCCACACCGAGACGGCGCTCCTCGGCTCCGAACTCGTGATCGAGGCCGGTGCCACGTGGGAGGGGGCCGTCGACCCCGGCTTCGAGCACGGCATCCTCGTCGACACCGGTCACGTCGACTTCGACGGGGTCCGTCTCGACAACGCGGTGCTCGGCGTCCGTGACGCCGGCCTGGACCACCTGCGCCTCCACAACCCGACCGACGCCCCGGCCCGGGTCATGCTGCTGGGTGGGGAGCCGTTCGACGAGGGCATCGTCATGTGGTGGAACTTCATCGGCCGGACGCACGACGACATCCTGCGGCTGCGCCAGGAGTGGAACGACGCCCCGGACGACCGCTTCGGCCGTGTGGCCGGCTACCGGGGCTCCGTCGACCGGTTGAAGGCGCCGGTGCTCCCTCCGGACCTGCGCCTCAAGCGCCGGTTCCGCCGCGGCCGGGAGGCCTGAGCCGCCACGCCGGGACGGCGATCCGCAGGTCACAGGTCGATAAAGAATTGGCCGCTGTCGCGGGTGGCGCTCAGATGTGCCCGGACGCGACACGCCCTGCCAGAGCGGTTTCCGGGGGTTGGGGCCGGATCGGCGGAGGGCCGGTTTCTCGTCCTTTTGGAGGAGGGGAGGCGTGCCCCTGTCCAGATGTCCCCGGGTTGTCCGATCCTGTGGAAGTGACAGGATGAGGACGTCACCCCACCCCGGCGACAGTGGTTTTCCCCCAGGAATGACACATCAACTGCGTGCGGCCCGCTCAACGGCGGGCCGCACGGCCATTCCGGGGGCGGCTCCCGCGGGATCAGCGAGCGAGTGATCGCACGGTCTGAAGGCTGTCGGCCTCGGCTGCGGGCTTGTCGTCGCGGTAGCGCAGGACCCGCGCGAAACGGAGTGCCACGCCGCCGGGGTAACGCGTCGAACGCTGCAATCCGTCGAACGCGACCTCCACGACCTGTTCGGGCCGGACGTGGACGACGTGGCCCTCCCGGTGGGTCTCCAACGCGAGGAATCGCTCGGTCTGCCAGGCGAGCATCTCGTCCGTCATGCCCTTGAACGTCTTCCCGAGCATCACCCAGCCGCCCGTGTCGGGGTCGCGGGCCGCCAGGTGGATGTTCGACAGCCAGCCCCGCCGGCGTCCCGACCCCCACTCGACGGCCAACACCACCAGGTCGAGGGTGTGCACGGGCTTGACCTTCACCCAGGCCGAGCCGCGGCGACCGGCCTCGTAGGGGGCGTCGAGATCCTTGACCACGACCCCTTCGTGGCCCTGGGCCAGCACGTGCTCGGTGAAGGCCTCGGCGACGGCGGCCCGGTCGGTCACCGTGCGCTGGATCATGTGCCGAACGGGGACCCGCTCCGCGAGTCGGGCGATCCGTTCGGTGAGCGGCAGGTCCAACAGCGGCTCGCCGTCGAGGAGGAGCGCGTCGAAGAAGGTCGGTGTCAGGCCGCCGGCCGCGCCGGACGCCGTGTCCTGGAACAGGCGTGGACGCCCCTCGCGGTCGAGCGCGAGTGCCTCACCATCGGCGACCAGCGTGTCGGCGTCGATGGAGCGCACCACCTCCACGATCTCGGGGAAGCGGGTGGTGACGTCGTCCAGCGAGCGGCTGTAGAGGCGCACCTCGTCGCCGCGCTTGTGGACCTGGAGGCGGATGCCGTCCAGTTTCGCCTCCACCGCGACCGGACGCCCGGGGGCCGCCTTGTCCAGCGCGTCCGTGACCGTGGGGGCGGACGCGGCCAGCATCGGCAGCACGGGCGTGAACACCTGCACCCGGAAGGCGGCGAGGCCCTCCTCGCCACGGGACCGCGCCGTCGCGGCCACCCCCGGAATGGATCCGGCCAGCATGGCGGCCCGCCGCACCACCGGCAGGGGGACGCCGGAGGCGTGGGCCACCGCGTCCACCAGCAGCCCGGCGAGGGCGCCCTGCCGCAGGGCGCCCGTCAGGAGGCCGGCCAGGTATCGCTGCTCACGCTCGGTCGCGCGGCCGAGCAGGGCGCCGAGGGCGGCACTGCGCGCCCCCTGGGATCCCGGACCCTCGAGCGTCCCGAGGTGCGCCAGGGCGGCGTCCACCTCCAGCACTGTCAGGGTCGGCTCGGACGCCGGCGTCGGCGGCTCGGCCAGGGACCGCCGGCCGACGCCGGTGCGCCGCTGGCGGATCGACCCCCCGAGGTAGGTCGCTGCGACCTCCACCTCGTCGGCACCGGCCCGTCCCAGCGCCTCGGCGAGGATCGCCACCTTCTGGGACCGAGCCCGTGTCGCCGCGACGCGTTCGGACGCCTCGGCCAACTCGTCCAGCAGCATGCTCAGAGTTCGGGGGCGCCGTCGGCGTCCTCCTCGCGGACCTTCGGCTTGCGCTCATCGGACGGACGGGACAGGGGGCTCACGTCGGCGTGGGAGGGAATCTGGGTGTCGGCGACGTCGCCGCCCGCCACACGCGGGGCGTAGTCGCCGGCGGCCGAACCGGTCAGGTTGCGGCGCAGTTCGTCGAGCGGGCCAGTGGGATCGGACATGGGGCTCCTCCGTTCGGGCGTTCCCTCCATCTTGCCTCGATCGGATCACCTTGTGAATGCGGACATCTTCGGCGTGCCCACCGCCGGTCGGACGGGTCACGCGCCTAGCCTCGGAATCGCCACTCCGATCCGTAAGGGGACCGAACGTGCGACAGGTGTCTTCCTCCGCCTGCTCCACGGCTCCGGGCCGGCGCGCCGTCCGCGCGCTCGTCACCGGAGCCGCCAGCATCGCCCTCGCGCTGGGTGTGATGGTGCCGGCGAGCGCCGACCAGCTGTCCGACCGCCATGCCCAGATCGTCAGAGACCTCGAGCAGAGCCGCGCCGCCATCGACGAGCACAGCTCCGCGCTGGCCGACGCCACCGCGGCACTCGAGGCGTCGCAACGCCAGCTCGACGAGGCACGCGCCGCGCTCGAGGCCACGCGCGTCGAACTCGCCGAGGCGCAGCGTCTGGATGGCGAGTTGGCCAGGGAGTTGCGTCTCCAGCAGGAGTTGCTCCGCCGGGCGAGGGCGGCCACGGGGGAGGCGCGCGAGCGCGTCGCCGCCCAGCAGAGGCTGATCAGCAAGGCCGCCCGCGAGGCCTACCAGCGGCAGAGCAAGTTGACCGGCATCGCCGTCGTGCTGGGTGGGCGCGACCCCAACGACATGGCACAGCGCCTCCAGTGGGACACCACGATCTTCGACACCACGGCCCAGCGGCTCTCGGAACTCGAGGTGCTCAAGCGTCGCCTCGAGGCCGCCGAGGCCGCCCAGGCGGCCCTCGAGGCGACGGTGGCGGCGGACAAGAAGCGCAGCGAGGAGAACGTCGAGCGGATCACGCGCCTCGAGACGGACGCGGTCACGCAGGAGGCTGACGTGGCTGCGCTCGTGGCCCGCAACGACCAGTACCGGGCCGAGGCCCAGTCCGCGCTGGACGCCGACAACGCCGAGTACCAGGCGCTCCTGGAGGAGGAGACGAAGATCCAGGGCGAGCTCGCCGCGCGCGCCGCCGAACAGCTCGCCCGCGGGGCCTCCCGCGAGGACATCGCCCGGCTGGTGGCCAGGGGCGTGGTGTCACGGAATCCCCGCACGTATCCGCTGGCCGACAACGGACCTCAGATGATCCTGAGCCCGCAGGGCTTCATCCGCCCGGTGCTGGCCCGGCCCGGGTCGCCCTTCGGGCCGCGGTTCCACCCGATCCTGAAGTACTGGCGGCTGCACAACGGCAACGACTGGGGTGCGGCCTGCGGTGTTCCCCTGTACGCCGCGCAGTCGGGCACCGTGGCGAAGGCCGGCCGCCAAGGCGGGTTCGGCAACTACGTCGTCATCGACCACGGGGTGATCGGTGGCAAGTCCATCATGACCGGGTACGCGCACCAGTCGCGGATGGCCGTCCGGGCTGGCCAACGGGTCGAGATGGGCCAGTTGATCGGGTACGTCGGCACCACCGGGCTGTCGACCGGGTGCCACCTGCACCTCCAGGTCTACGAGAACGGGACGCCGGTGGATCCCCTGCGTTACATCCCCTGACCGCGGCCCCTGCCCTCCGTCAGCCGACGGACGCCAGCGCGAGGGGGAGGACGGCGTCCGCTCCCGCCCTGCGCAGCAGGCGGCCGGCGATCGTCATCGTCCAGCGCGAGTCGACCAGGTCGTCCACCAGCAGCACCGGCCCGGTCAGGGCGGCGAGGCGTTCAGCCAGGGCGGACGGCACGCGGAAGCGGCCCCAGACGTCGCGCACCCGGTAGGCCGAGTTCGTCGACCCCCGCAGGGGCTCTGCCGTCGGTGACAGCTCCAGCGGACCGAGGACCTCGAGGCGTCCCGCAGCGGCGATGCCGGTCGCCAGCGACGCGACCAACCGGGGACGCCCCACGCTCGGCACCCAGGCCACCGCCACCGGGCGCTCGGCCCAGCCCCAACCGGCGAGCACCCGGACCACCGCGCGACCGAGCTCGGCCGGCACCTCGGAATCGACGGGCAGGCCATCGGTGTCGGCCGCGAACAGGTCCCTCAACCGGCCGCCCCATCCCAGGTCCGTGAGCCGCGCCACGACCCGTCCCTCCAGCACCTGCTCGGCGGGTGGGATCCTACCCCTGACCGGCTGCCCCTCGGCCAGGACGCCCAACGTGTCCAGACCCGTCGGCCACTGGGCCCGCGGAGCGACCGCGACGCCGACGTGGTCGAGCGTGTCCCGCGCCCTCTCCAGGACGGGCACCGTCACCTCCGTGGGGTACCACGGCGGGGTGCACAGGTCGCAGCGACCACACGCCGCGGTGTGTGGATCGTCCAGCGCCCCCGTCAGGAAGGCCATGCGGCAGGTCTGGGCCGGGTTCGCGGTCGCACCGTCCGCCGGACCGGACAGCCGCTCGTAGGCGAGCATGGCCTCCTGTTCCGCGACCCGCGCGGCGGCCACGCGCCCGTAGCGCTCGGCGTCGTAGGACCACGGCGCCCCGGTCGTCACCCAGCCGCCCTGCACGTACTCCACCGCCCCGTCGACGGCCAACACCTTCAGCAACAGCTCCAGGGGACTGCGCCGGATGTCCACCCGCGCCTCGAGTGCGGCCAGCGACAGGGGCCCGGCGGCCGCGCCCAGCGCGCCGAGCACGGCGTCCGCCTTGGCCTGGGTCGGCATGGCGTTGGTGGCGAACCAGTGCCAGATCTCGCGATCCTCCGTGCCCGGCAGCAGCAGGACGTCGGCCCGGGCGGGCTGCCCGTCCCGCGTCTGCGCCAGAGCCCGGCCGGCGCGCCCGACCTGCTGGTAGTACGCCACGGGGGACGAGGGCGCCCCCAGGTGCACGACGAAGCCCAGGTCGGGCTTGTCGAACCCCATGCCCAGGGCCGAGGTGGCGACCAGCGCCTTCACCTCGTTCCGCTTCAGGGCATCCTCCGCGGCCTCCCGCTCGGCGGTGTCGGTCCGTCCGGTGTAGGGCAGGACCCGGTGGCCCGCCTTGACGAGCAGGGCCGCCGCGTCCTCCGCGGCGGAGACGGTCAAGCAGTAGACGATCCCGCTGCCGGGCAGCGAGTCGAGGTGCTCGGCCAGCCAGGCGAGGCGGCGAGCGGGCGTCCCCAGATCGAGCACGCCGAGCCGCAGGGAATCACGTGCCAGCGCACCGCGCAGCGTGAAGACCTCGTGGCCGCCGGCGGCCATCTGCTCGGCCACGTCCGCCACGACCCGCTCGTTGGCGGTCGCGGTGGTGGCCAGCACCGGCACGGACTCCGGCAGCTCGGCGATCAGGTCACGGATACGCCGGTAGTCGGGCCGGAAGTCGTGGCCCCAGTCGCTGATGCAGTGCGCCTCGTCGATCACCAGCAGGCCGCACCGCTCGACCAGCGTCGGCAATTGCTCCGATCGGAATCGTGGATTCACCAGGCGTTCCGGCGACACGAACAACACGTCGACGTCGTCGTCGGCCAGGTGCTGCTCGATCGAACGCCACTCGGTCACGTTCGCCGAGTTGATGGCCGCCGCGCGGACGCCGGCGCGCTCGGCCGCGGCGACCTGATCGCGCATCAGCGCCAGCAGCGGGGACACGATGAGCGCAGGACCTGCGCCGGCGCGGCGTTGCAGCAGTGCGGCGATGAAGTAGACCGCGGACTTGCCCCAACCCGTCCGTTGCACGACCAGCGCCCGCTCGTGCCGGGCCACCAGCGCTTCGATCGCCTCGAACTGGCCGGGGTGGAACGCCGCGTCCGGCCGGCCGGTGAGCTGCTGGAGGACGGCCAGGGCCCGCTCCTTCAGGATCGCCGGTGTGGTGGGTTCCGGGGTGGTCCGCGTCATGGGTCCACCGTCGCACACCCGGCCGACATTCTCGGCGGGCCCTACCGCGAACGGGCATCCGGCCCTACGTTGAGTGTGCGGGGCAGCCGTGGTCCAACCCAGTTCGAGGGAGATGAGTGAGCATGACCTACCGTGTCGGATACTTCGTGGGGAGCCTGTCCAGTCAGTCGATCAACCGCGTCCTGTCGAAGGCGGTCATCGCCGTCGCCCCGGAGGACCTCGAGTTCTTCGAGATTCCCATCGGTGACCTGCCCCTGTACAACCGCGACCTCGACGACGACTTCCCGGCCGAGGCCACCGCGCTCAAGGAGGCGATCGCCCGCGCACACGCCATCCTGTTCGTCACACCGGAGTACAACCGGTCCATCCCCGGCGCGCTGAAGAACGCGATCGACTGGGCGTCCCGCCCGTGGGGCCAGAACTCCTTCGACCACATGCCCACCGCCGTCATCGGCGCATCCCCGGGGGCTCTCGGCACGGTGCTGGCCCAGCACAGCCTGCGCGCGGTCCTGAGCTTCCTCAACACCCGTCACCTGACCGCCCCGGAGGCCTACATCTCATTCCACGCGGACCACTACGACGAGGACGGCAACCCGACCGATGACCGGACCCGCGAGTTCCTGGCCGCGTTCATGGCCGAGTTCCGCGACCACATCGAGCGCGTGTTGACGGTGCTGCCCCGCCACTGAATCCCACACGGAAGGCTGGGGCCGGAGCGAGGAGGAGCATGGCCAGGGAGCAACAACGCGCCACGACGGCGGGGCCGCGTTCCTACGCGCCCGGCTGGTGGATCGTGATGGTCACCCTGGGCGGCATGCTCAGCCTCTTCGCTCCGGCATTCGGGTTCATGGTCGCGCGCCAGCTCGAGATGCCGCCGTGGGTCGCCTACCCGCTGATCGCGCTGGCCGGGGGGCTGATGGGTCTCGTGGTCGGCGTGGCCCAGGCGGGGGCCCTCGACCGCACCGTCCTCGCGGTGCCGCGGGCGGGGTGGACGCTCCTCACCGCAGTGGGAGCAATGGTCGCGTGGGCGCTCGGCATGCTGCCGGCCACGGTGGATGCGCTCGGGGACCCGCTGAACCTCGACTCGCGGCGGATCCATGCCGCGGTCATCGTGGGGCTGGTCGCCCTGGTGCTCGCCGTGCCGGTCCTCCAGTGGCTGCTGTTGCGCCGGGTCGTCCGCCACGCCTGGCGTTGGATCCCCATCACGGTCGTGGCCGGGGCGTTGAGCCTGGCTGCGGCCCGGTGGGGACTCCTGCTCCAAGGTGGGCGCACCTCCAGCGACCTCGTCCCCGCCCTGGTCGTCGTGACGGTGTTGGCGTTCACCTTCGCGCTGGTCACCGGAGCGGGCCTGGGTTGGCTGGCGCGCTCAGCTGTCACGGGACGCGGCCGACGCGCTCGCTGAGGGAAGCGGGCGCCGACGGCGTGTCAGCGGGTCAACAGGTGGTGCGCGAGCCGTTCGTCGTCGTCGGCCGACCAGCCGAAGTCGCGCAGGAGCGGCCGGACGCCGCCCAACTCGGCCAAGTGGCTCAGCACCATCAGCATCGATTCCGGCCGCGCCGCCAGGTGGGCCTCGTCGATGTCGCTGGCCTCGGTGGAGTAGGTCGGGTCGGCCCACAGGCGCTGGACGACGCCGGTCATCGCGCCCGTGGACAGGGCGTAGTCGGCGGCCACGTCCTCGGGGGTGACACCGACCAGGGTCAGCGCGAGCGCCACCAGCAACCCGGTCCGGTCCTTGCCGACCGCGCAGTGCACCAGTGCCGCACCGCGGGCGTTGGCCACCGCCCGCAGCGCCTCCACCACCGAATCCGGGCGGTCGGACAGGAAGCCCAGGTAGCTGTCGGCGGTCTCGTCGCCGGTCAGCTCCTCCAGGCGCGGTGAGACCCAGGGCAGTGCCCGGTCGAGGATGCCGGCGTCGTCGTCCTCGGCCTCGCGGAAGAAGCTGTGGTGGTGGTACCGGACGCGCGGAAGGGATCGCAGGGGCGAGGGGGATCCCGCCACCTCGAAGTCCGTGCGCAGGTCCACGACGTCGGTCAGGCCGGCTTCGACCAACAGGTGCAGGGCGGACGAGGGCAGGCCCGTGTGGTTCTCGCTCCGCCACAGCCGGCCGTGCGCGATGCGTCGGCCGCTGGCCGTCGCCGTCCCGCCGAGGTCCCGCAGGTTGAGCAGGCCGGGCACGCGCAGGGGGTGGAGGGGGTCTGGGCCAGTCATGCCGGACACCGTAACGCCGCGTGGTTGCCGGACGGCGCCCCCGACGTTTCCGGACGGTGAACGATCCTCCCCCCGTCGCGGGGCCGGAGCCGGAGGTCCTTCGCCCGTCGATTAGCATGGACGGCATCGATCGTCGATTCGGAGGGGGTACCCCCGTGATCCAGGTGAACGTCGCGATGATGGCCGTCGATGCCGAGGGCGGCCCGGTCCTGTTGCTCAAGCCGGTCGACGCGGATGCGCATCCGGGTGTCCTGCTGCCGATCTGGATCGGGCCGATGGAGACGGCCGCGATCATCATCGCCACAGGAAACGCGGAGGCCCCCGAGCGCCCCCTCACCTACGACCTCATCGTCAGCCTGCTCTCGGCCTGTGACGCCACGGTGGAGCGCATCGAGGTGACCAGCCTCGTGGAGGGCACGTTCCACGCCACCATCACGTTGCAGACCCCGGCAGGCGTCCAGCTCGTGGACGCCCGCCCGTCGGACTCGATGGCGCTCGCCCTGCGGGTCGGTGCGCCGATGTTCGTCGCGGACGAGGTGATGTCCGCCGCCGCGATCCCGGACATCACCCAGGACACGGGGCAGACCCTCGCCCAGTTCAGCGAGTTCATCCAGCACGTCGATCCCGAGGACTTCCGCAACTGAGGGCCGCGGGGGCGGCGGCGCCGAGCCGGACCCCTCCGGGGCTATTGCCGAGCGGTGCCGAGGTGCACAGTGGTGCCATGAGCCATTCCTTCGCCGGAACCTGCGCCTTCCGCCTGATGCCCTACGACGAGCTGGTGGAGGAGCCCTCGGCCCTCCTCCTCGACGAGGTGGGGCCGACCCAGGTGCTGCTGCGTTACACGTGGACCCATCCCGAGGACGGTCCCCAGCACGGCGTCCTGCTGATCGGCGGTCCTGAGGAGGACGCCACGGCGGTGACCGCGGCGTTGGCCGATTCGTGGCACCAGAAGCCCGGGCTGATGTCGCTGACGGGCGACCGGCTCGGCGACTCCGTCGTGCTGTCGTCCCAGTACGCCGGCGACTGGGGCTGGGAGGTCACCGTCGCGGGGATCGAGGGCGACGAGCCCACGATGACCATGCGCAACGTGGTGCCGGTCTCGGCACTCGCGACGCTCCCCGCGGACGGTCCGCACGTCGAGGCGGGCCCGTACGACGTCATGGTGGCGCGTTGGCGGCGCACCTGACCCGCACCCGGGAGACCCGCACCGCAGGGCTTGCGCAGCTCGAAGTGGGGCGCTCGTCCACGTCCGAGTCCCGCGGTTGCCACCGAAAGGTGGGCACCGCGTGGACACGAAGGACACCCTCGTGTCACCCTGAGTCCATGACCGCCGCTCGCGCCCTCGCTCCCGCCCGGGAGTCCCTGCGCCTGCGCGCATGTTGTTGTCGCTGTTGTCGTTGACGTTTTTTTCCGACACCGACCCGACAACCCTCCCGATCGCGCCGCGCCGCCCAGGCCCGCGTCGGGCACACCACTCTTGACGAAGGACCCACCATGTCGTCCACCTCTTCGCCCCTGCGCCAACCGTTGATCGACCCACGCGGCCCACGCTTCGGCGCGCTCATCACGTCCATCCTCCTCGCCCTGGCCCTCGTGCTGTACGGGTCGGCGCCCACGGCGTCCGTCGTGCTGCTCGGTGTCCAGACGCTCGCGTTCGCCGCGGGCTCGCTGGTGGGGCCCCGGGCCCAGCCGTGGGGGTGGGTGTTCAAGACGTTCGTCCGGCCGCGGTTGGCTCCGCCGGCCGAGCTCGAGGACCCCCGCCCGCCGCGCTTCGCGCAGACCGTCGGTCTCGGCTTCGCCCTGCTCGCGCTGGTCGGGGTCGCGCTCTCCGTGGCGCCCCTGTTCCACGTGGCCGTCGGGTTCGCCCTGGTGGCCGCCCTGTTGAACGCGGTGTTCGACTTCTGCCTCGGTTGCGAGCTCTACCTGCTCGGACGCCGCGTCCTCACCCGTTCATCCGTGACGGGGGCCTGATGGACGCCGGCGTCTGGGTCGCGCTCGCCGCGGCCGTGGTGGCCCTCGCGTTCGGCCTCCACCGCAGGCTGACCGACGGTCGAGCCCGCGCGGTGCAGTCCGAGGGGGAGCCCCACCTGGTGAACCGCCTCGGCATCACGCCGGGACAGGCGGCCACGTTCGTCCAGTTCTCCTCGCCGGTCTGCGCGCCGTGCCGCACGGCGCACCGCCTGCTCTCCGACGTGGTGGCCGACGACGACGCGCTGGCCCACGTCGAGGTGGACGCCGAATCCCACCTCGACCTGGTCGGTGAGCTCGGCATCATGCGGACGCCCACCGTCCTGCTCCTGGACGCAGACGGCGGCGTCCGTCACCGTTTCGTCGGGGTGCCGCGGCGCGACGAGGTCCGGCAGGCGCTGGCGGGGCTGGCTCTCCCCGCTGCGTGACGTGCCGGCGCCCAGGTCGTGGGCGCCTGGCGCCTACTGGTCGAGGACCTGCCGGAGCAGCTTCGTGATGCGCTCCTGGAGTTGGTCGCGGATGTCCCGAACGACCTCGATGGGTTGTCCGGAGGGGTCGGGCACGTCCCAGTCCTCGTAGATCCTGCCGGGGAAGTAGGGGCAGGTGTCGCCGCAGCCCATGGTGATGACGACGTCGGCAGCCTTGACCACCGTGTCGCTCAGGGGCTTGGGGTAGGCGGTGGTGAGGGCGATGCCCCGCTCGGCCAGCACCTTCACCGCCAGCGGGTTGATCTCGTCGACCGGCTGCGATCCGGCCGAACGGACGTGCACACGGCGCGCAGACAGGTGTTCGGCCAGAGCGGCGGCCATCTGCGAGCGGCCGGCGTTGTGGACGCACACGAAGAGGATCTCGGGAACCTTCTTGGCCACCCGCCCCTCGGCCTGGGCCCGGGCCATGAGCTGTTCGCGGGCATGCCGGGCCACGAGCACGGGCAGAAAGGTCTGGACGGTGGCGCGGGGTTCGAGCAGTTCCCGCGCGGCCTGGACGGCCTGGCCGACCTCTTCGGAGGTGAAGACACCCGTGTAGGCGTAGGCGAGGTCGTCGACGAGCTGGGCGGTGGCGTTCTGGTCCATGACCGGTGCCCCCGGGTCAGCGGGCCGTGTCGGCGGGGACCGGCTGCACCGGGACGCCGAGCTCGGTCAGCAGGTCGGTCACGCGGCGCTTGATGTCGTCGCGGATGGGGCGCACGGCGTCCACGCCCTGACCGGCGGGGTCGGCGAGTGCCCAGTCGAGGTAGGTCTTGCCGGGGTAGAACGGGCAGGCGTCCCCGCAGCCCATGGTGATGACCACGTCGGAGGCCTGCACCGCCTGCGGGGTGAGGATCTTCGGCTTCTCCGCCGAGATGTCGATGCCCTCTTCGAGGAGGGCCTCGCGGACGGCGGGGTTGATCGAGTCGGCAGGCGCCGAGCCTGCCGAGCGCACCTCGACCTCACCGCCGGAGAGGTGGTGGGCGTAGGCGGCCGCCATCTGGGAGCGGCCGGCGTTGTGCACGCAGACGAACATGACCGAGGGGCGCTGCTCGACACCGAGCTCGGAGGCGAGCGTCGCCACGCGGGCGTCGATGTCGTCGCGGATGAGGTTCATCCGCTGGGTGCCCTCGATGCCGCGGAGGCCGGGCTCGTCGGTCTCCCAGCGTTCGATGGTGGCCTTCATGCCCTCGACCGGCTCGACCTGGGCGTCCGCGCCGAGGATGACGACCCGGTCGGCGGTGCGGAGCAGGTCACGGTCGATGCCCTTGGGGGTGGCGTCGGCCATGCTGGCACCGACCTCGGCCACGGACGCCGCGGACTCGGCGTTGACGCCGGCCTCGGCCGGCTTGGGCCGGGTGCCGGCGGAGTGGATGGTGAGGGCGTCCCCGACCCGGCGGCGCAGCAGCGCCTCGGCCATCTGGGACTTGCCCGCGTTCGAGACGCAGATGAACAGGACGGACGGCTTGGTCATGGGCTGGTGCTCCTCGGTTCGTCGGTGCTTTGGTGCGTTGCTGCGTTGCATTTCCGGGTGGCAGGGACCCCCTTGGGGTGGGGGTTCCTCCACCCGGAAATGCGCTCGGGGTCAGCGGACGGGGACTGTCGGGTCGTGCGGGAACAGCCTCGGCGCCAACCAGAGGCTGACGTAGACGAGCGCCACCAGGATCGGGACCTCGATGAGCGGGCCGACGACCCCGGCGAGTGCCTGGCCGGAGGTGACCCCGAAGGTGCCGATGGCGACGGCGATGGCCAGCTCGAAGTTGTTGCCCGCGGCGGTGAAGGCGACCGTGGTGGAGTGCGCGTAGTCGAGGCCGGCCGCGCGGGAGGCGAGGAGGGAGCCGAGCCACATGATCGTGAAGTAGGCCAGCAGCGGCAGGGCGATGCGGGCGACGTCGAGCGGGTTGGAGGTGATGGCCTCGCCCTGGAGGGCGAACAGCAGGACGATCGTGAAGAGCAGGCCGTAGAGGGCCCACGGGCCGATCTTCGGCAGGAAGACCCCTTCGTACCACGTCCGCCCCTTGGCCCGCTCGCCGAGCACGCGGGTCAGGAAGCCGGCCAGCAACGGGATGCCCAGGAAGACCACCACGGACCAGAAGATCGCCCAGAGCGAGAAGTCTGCCGAGGTCGTGGGCAGGCCGAGCCACCCCGGTAGCACCTGCAGGTAGAACCAGCCCAGCGCCGAGAAGGCGATGACCTGGAACACCGAGTTGATCGCCACCAGCACGGCGGCGGATTCGCGGTCGCCGCAGGCGAGGTCGTTCCAGATCAACACCATCGCGATGCAGCGGGCCAGCCCGACGATGATCAGGCCGGTGCGGTACTCGGGCAGGTCGGGCAGCAGCAGCCAGGCCAGCGCGAACATGAGCGCCGGGCCGGCGATCCAGTTCAGCGCCAGCGACAGGGCCATCAGCTTCTTGTCGCCGGTGACCTTGTGGGTCTCGTCGTAGCGGACCTTCGCCAGCACGGGGTACATCATCACCAGCAGGCCGATGGCGATCGGCAGGGACACCGAGCCGATCTTCACGGCGTCCAGCGCTGCGTTCAGCCCGGGCACGAACCGGCCCAGGAGCAGGCCGGCCGCCATGGCGCCGACGATCCAGACCGGCAGGAAGCGGTCCAGGAAGGACATCTGGCCGGCCACGGTCTCGGGGCGGGCGTGGGTGGTCGTCATGGCGCCTCTCAGATCGACGATTGTCGATATGAAGCATGCCGGACGAAGTGACGGGGGTCAATCCGGTCTCACTCGGTGAGCCGACCCCCGGGTGTGGCTCAGGCGGAACGCGGGGCGTCCAGCAGGTCCATCAGTTGCCCGATCTCGCCCCGGATGCTCTCGCGCGCGATCGTGTAGTGGGCCCAGCGGCCACGGCGCTCCCGGGTGAGCAGCCCGGCCTCGACGAGCCTGGTCAGGTGGTGGCTCATCGTCGGCTGACCGATGCCCAGCGCGTCCGGCAGGGTGCACGCGCAGGCCGTGCCGCCGGGGGCGGCAGCGATGTAGTGCATGAGGCGCAGTCGGACGGGGTCGGCGAGGGCCTTCAGGACGGACGCATGGGCCTGTGCCCGGGCCTCGGGGATCAACGTCACCGACTCGCCCGTGATGCACTCGGTGACGTCCAGGGTGATGAGATGGTCGGACGTCATGGGGACACTCTAATCCCTCATCGACACACATCGATGCATGCCGAGCACTAGGATCGACGATCATCGATGTTGATGGGTGGAGCCATGCGTGATGCCACGAAGACCGGGGTCCGCCCCGAGCCGGCCCTGTTCGCCAAGGTGGCCGGCCTGGCCGTGGTGTGGGTGGCCGCCCACCTGCTGAACGAGTGGGTGTGGACGTGGTTGCTGCGGGACGTGCTGGGCCGCGACCTGGCCTCGCCGCTGTGGGGGGCGCTGCACTTCTTCGTCTACGACACCCTCAAGATCCTGCTGCTGCTCTCCGGGCTGATGTTCCTGATCGGGCTGATGCGAGCCAGCCTCGACGTCGAGCGGGCGCGCGACTTCCTCCAGGGGCGCGGTCTGGTTCTCGGGCTCGTCCTGGCCGTCGTCCTCGGCGTCGTCACGCCGTTCTGCTCCTGCTCGTCCGTGCCGCTGTTCATGGGCTTCGTCGCGGCCGGCGTCCCCCTGTCCATCACGCTGACGTTCCTGATCGCGTCGCCGCTGGTCAGCGAACTCGCCGCGATCATGATCGCCGCGCACTTCGGTGTGGAGGTCGCCGCGGCGTACGTCGTGGCCGGCTCACTGGTGGCCCTGGGCATCGGCTTCGTCCTGTCGCGCTTCCGGCTCGAGCGGTGGGTGGAGCCGGTGGTGCACACCAGCCGGATGGCCCAACTCCGCGCGGGAGGGCGCGTCCCCACCTGGGCCGAACGCGTGGAGGCCGCCGGAGAGGAGGTGCGCGACATCTTCTCCAGGGTCTGGGCGTGGGTCGTGGTCGGGGTGTCGATCGGTGCTGTCATCCACGGGTGGGTGCCCGCGGATTTCTTCTCCTCCTTCGCCGGCGCCGACAACCCCTTCGCCGTGCCGTTGGTGACGGTCGCGGCCGCACCCCTCTACGTGAACGGGGGAGGTGTCGTGCCGATCGGTGAGGCGCTCTGGTCCAAGGGCCTCCCGCTGGGCACGGTCATGGCGTTCATGATGTCGGCCATCGCCCTGTCCATCCCCGAGGCCGTCCTGTTGCGCCGTGTCCTGAAGCCGCCCCTCCTGGCCATCTACTTCGCCTCGGTCACCGCCGGCATCATCCTCATCGGCCACCTGTTCAACATCCTGTTCGCCTGAGGGGAGACATCATGCACATCAAGATCCTCGGCCCCGGTTGCCGCAACTGCGCGACGCTGGAGGCCCGCACGAGGGAGGCCGTGGCCCAGCTGGGTGTCGACGCCACCATCGAGAAGGTCACCGACTACGCCGCCATCGCGGGCTACGGGGTCATGAAGACGCCCGGCCTCGTCGTCGACGAGCAGGTGGTCGTGTCCGGACGGGTTCCCACGGTGGCCCAGATCGCACACCTCGTGGGCGACCACGGGGCCTGACCCGTGGACCCCAGTCTCGAGACCGCGGAGGAGGTGGCCGCCCGCCTCCGGGTGGATCCGGCCACCGGCCTTCGTGCCGACGAGGTCGACCGACGCAGGCGCGAGTGCGGGCCGAACGAACTGCGCGGCAAGCCGCCGGTACCCGCGTGGCGCCGGTTCCTCGCGCAGTTCGCGGATCCGCTGATCTACCTGCTGTTGGCGGCGATCGCCATCTCCATGGTGGCGTGGTACGCCGAGGGCGCCGCCGGTGTCCCCGTGGACGCCCTCGTCATCACGATCATCGTGGTGGCGAACGCGATCATCGGGTTCGTCCAGGAGAGCAGGGCCGAGAGCGCCGTCGCCGCGCTGGCCGACATGACCGCCGCGCACTCCACCGTCCTGCGGGACGGCGAGCTGATGGACGTGGCGTCCGCCGACCTCGTGCCCGGCGACATCCTCGTCCTCAACGAGGGGGACGCCGTGGGCGCGGACGGCCGCCTCCTGGCCGCCACCTCGCTGCAGGTGCAGGAGGCGTCACTCACCGGTGAGTCCGTGGCCAGCGAGAAGGACGCCGCGGTCCTGCCCGGGGCCGCCGGCATCGGTGACCGCCGCAACATGGTGTTCAAGGGCACCGCCGTCGCCCGCGGGGTCGGGCGTGCGGTCATCACCTCCACCGGCATGTCCACCGAGATGGGCCGCATCGCGACGCTGCTCGACGAGACCGAGGAGACCCCCACCCCGCTGCAGGTGGAGATCGCGCAGATCTCGAGGATGCTCGGTGGCCTGGTCATCGGCATCACCGTCGTGGTCATGGCCGCGCTCGCGATCCTCAACGGTGTCTCGTCCCTGTTGGACGCCGTCGACATCCTGCTGATGGGCGTCTCGCTCGCCGTGGCGGCCGTCCCCGAGGGCCTCCCGGCGATCCTCTCGCTGGTGCTCGCGATCGGCGTCCAGTCGATGGCCGGGCGCAACGCCGTGATGAAGGACCTCCACTCCGTGGAGACGCTGGGGTCGGTGTCGACCATCTGTTCGGACAAGACCGGCACCCTGACCAAGAACGAGATGACGCTGCGCGAGGTCGTCACGGCGTCCGGACGCGTCACCCTCACCGGCACGGGCTATGAGCCGGTCGGTGAGGCGACCTTCACCGGTGACCAGGGCAGGGCCGCCTTCGAGGCGAGGCGCGTCCTGACGGCCGGGGCGGTCGCCAGCAACGCGCAGGTGTCCGACTCATCCGGCACCTGGCGGGCGACGGGCGACCCCACCGAGGCGGCTTTCCTCGTGGCCCAGCACAAGATCGAGGGGGTGGCGGGCCGCGTGGGGTCGTGGCGGCGTGCGGGTGAGGTGCCGTTCAGTTCCGAGCGCAAGATGATGTCCGTGCTCGGCCACCGCGACGACGAGGGCATCGACCGGGTCTTCACCAAGGGTGCCCCCGACATCCTGCTGGAGCGGTGCACGCACGAGCAGGTGGGGGAGGGTGTCCGGGCCCTGACCCCGGAGCGCCGCGTCGAACTGATGGACGCCATCGAGGACCTCAGCCGCGAGGGCTACCGCACGCTCGGCGTCGCCTGGCGTGAGGCCGAGGACGTCGACCTGGCGGCCTTCGACGAGGGGGCCGAGCGCGACCTGGTCTTCGTCGGCACCGCCGCGATCATCGACCCGCCGCGTCCCGAGGCGGCCGACGCCATCAAGGAGGCGCACCGGGCCGGCATCCGCACGGTGATGATCACCGGTGACCACCCGGTCACCGCCACCCGCATCGCCGGCGACCTCGGCATCACCGCGGACGAGGGCTCGTCCTCGACCGCCCTGACGGGTCCGGAGCTGGATGCACTGGACGCCACGGGACTGACCGAGGCCACCCGTCGGACCCGGGTGTACGCCCGCGTCGCTCCCGAGAACAAGCTGAAGATCGTCGACGCACTCCAGAAGGACGGTCACATCGTGGCCATGACCGGTGACGGAGTGAACGACGCCCCGGCGCTCAAGTTCGCCGACATCGGCATCGCGATGGGCATCACCGGCACCGAGGTGACCAAGGAAGCCGGCGAGATGATCCTGGGGGACGACAACTACGCCACGATCGTGGCGGCCGTTCGCCAGGGACGCGTGATCTTCGACAACATCAAGAAGTTCTTGCGCTATCTGCTCAGTTCCAACATGGGCGAGGTGTCGACGGTGTTCCTCGGCGTCGTCTTCGGTGGCTTCATCGGGCTCGCGGACCAGGGAAACCCCGCGGCGACGGTCGTGCCGTTGCTCGCGACGCAGATCCTGTGGATCAACCTCGTCACCGACTCCGGGCCGGCGCTCGCCATGGGCGTGGATCCCGAGATCGACGACGTGATGGCCCGCAAACCCCGCAAGAAGGACGACCGCATCCTCGATCGCGCGATGTGGTGGCAGATCATCTCGGTCGGCGGCTTCATGGGCCTGGTCAACATGCTCGTGTACGACCTCTCCCTGCCGGGCGGTCTCGTGGGCGGCCTCGAACACCTCAGCCCTGACGGCCTGCAGCTGGACGTCGCCCGGACGACGGTGTTCACCTCGCTGGTGTTCATGCAGCTGTTCAACGCCCTGAACTCCCGCTCGGAGCGGTCCAGCGCGTTCGACCACCTGTTCTCCAACAAGTGGCTGTGGTTGTCGCTGCTCTTCGGCGTGGTCTCGCAGTTCCTCGTCGTGGAGGTTCCACTGCTGCAGAGCGCCTTCGGCACCGTCTCGTTGGATCTCGACCACTGGCTCCTGGCCGTGGGGGCCGGAGCATCGATTCTGGTGATGCAGGAGCTCGTGAAGGCCGTGAAGCGGGCACGGAAACAGCACCGGTTCGAGAGTCACCCGAGGTGACGGAGAGTTTTTCACTTCAACTTGGCCTAGGCAGGGGTGGATTTGCTGCTTATGGTGCTTTCAAGGCAGGCGTGTGCAGCGCCCTCAGTGTGGAGGATCACCGTGAAGAAACTCGCCCTCGGCCGCCGCTTCGCGGCGGTCTCTGCCGTGACCGCGCTCGCAGTCACCGGAATGAGCGGGGCACCGGCGTTCGCCGGTCCCGGCCCCTCGACGGATGCTGCGGCGTCCGTCGGAGTGGACAACAGCAGCGCCATCGTCCGGCTCTCGGCCGAACCCCTCGCCACCTCGACCAAGGCCGTCCGCAAGAACGGCAAGGTCGACCTGACGGACCCGGCGACGCGCAGCGCCAAGGCCGACCTCGCGCAGCAGCGCAACGCCCTGCGGGCCTGGCTGCGACGGAACGCGCCCCAGGCCAAGATCACGGGTGAGTACGACTTCGCCCTCAACGCGGTCGCCATCCGTCTGAACGGCACCAGCCTCGAGACGCTGCGCAGGGCACCGGGCGTCGTGTCTGCCTCCTACCAGGGCACCTACACGCCCACCGCCGCCGATCCCGACCTGGCCCTCATCAACGGCCTCCAGGGCTGGGCGGCGTCCGGGGCCACCAGCGTGCAGGGGGCTCCGTCCACGTGGGCCGGGTACGGCATCAAGGTCGGCATCGTCGACACCGGCATCGATGCCCAGCACCCGTGCTTCTCCGACGCCCTGTACCCGAAGGCGGACCAGTCGGGAGACACCCGCTTCACCAACAACAAGGTGATCGTCGCGAGGGTCTTCAACAACAAGATCCAGCAGGGCAAGTACACCGCCGAGGCGCTGCAGGACCACGGCACGCACGTCGCGGGCACGGTCGCCTGCAACCTGGAGACGCCGGCCACCGTGGGTGGCGCGGAGATCCCCTACGCGCCGAGCGGGGTCGCCCCGGGGGCGTTGCTGGGCAACTACAACGTGTTCCCCGGCACTGTGCAGAGCGCGCGGTCCGAGGACATCGCCAACGCCCTCGAGGCTGCGGCGGAGGACGGCATGGACGTCATCAACATGTCGCTGGGCGGCGGCGCCAGCGGCATCCAGGACCTGCTGACGATGGCGGTCGACAACCTCGACCGCGCGGGCATCGTCGTCGCGGTCTCGGCCGGCAACGAGGGCCCCGGCCCCCGGACCGGTGGTTCGCCCGGCACGGCCGAGCGAGCCCTGACCGCGGGCGCCTCCTCGGTGGGTCACTACGTCGGCATCCCGATCTCCAGCGGCGGTACGCAGGTCTCCGTCGGCGCCATCGGCGACTTCGCGACCCCCACCACCGACATCACGGCTCCTCTGGGCGTCGTGCTCGACGGGACGAACCTGTCGACCGCCTGCGCGGCACTCCCGGCAGGATCGCTGGTCGACCAGATCGCGCTGATCTCGCGCGGCGGGTGCACCTTCGGTCAGAAGATCCTGGCGGCCGAAAAGGCGGGCGCGATCGCCGTCGTCGTGGTGAACATTGCCCCTGGTGACCCCTCGGCCATGGGCGGTGATGGGGTGAACAACCCGACCATCCCCGCCGTGATGGCGCCGCTGGCCGATCGCGCTGCGCTGATGTCGCTGGACGGAGCGACCGTGACGCTCGGTGCGCAGAAGGCGTACACGCGGACGGACAACGACAACGTCCTGATGTCCTTCTCGTCGTGGGGGCCCACCGACGTCGACTTCCGGGTGAAGCCCGACGTGGTCGCCCCGGGCGGGAACGTCCTGTCGTCGATTCCGATGGCAAACTGTGATGCCACGGTCGACACGCATGGGTGCTGGGCGTTCTTCTCCGGCACGTCGATGGCCGCCCCGCACCTCGCGGGCATGGCGGCCGTCGTCCAGGCCGCGCACCCGATGTGGGACGCCTGGCAGGTCCGCTCGGCCATCATCAACACGGCGGACGTGGACGGTGTGAAGACCTTCACCAAGGAGGGGGAGAAAGTCGTGTTGCTGGACGTGCAGCGGGTCGGCAACGGCCTCGCGCAGCTGGACGACGCCGTCGGCGCAACCCTTCTCCTGGACCGGCCCAGCATCTCCTTCGGCGCGGTGCCGACGGGAGCGGGCAAGACGCTCACCCAGTCGTTCCAGGTGACGAACGTCTCGGACGGGACCGTCGCGCTGGACCTGACGGTGAAGGGTGACACCGCGTTCACGGCATCTGCCACCGACACCGACCTCGCCCCTGACGAGTCCACGACGGTGACCGTGACGCTCACCCTGCCGCGCGGCTCCAAGGCCGGGAACGTCCAGGCCCACCTGGTCCTCGACGCGAACACCCACCTGGTCCTGTACGCCTTCGCCAAGTGACCGCCTGACGCACGAAGTTCGGCCCCCGACCGCGTTCACCGGACGGGGGCCGTTCGGCGTCGCTAGGCTCGGCCGGACAGGACGAGAGGGAACGCCATGTGGAGCAGCCGCCACCACGAGGAGTCCTCCGCGACGCCGGCCGAGGTGTGGGACCTCCTCGCCGCCGTGCACGCGGGGGAGCGCACGGTCGAGGGTCATGAGGCCTACCGGGCCGAGGGCCCGCTGGGCGTGGGCTCGGTGGTCCGGGCCGTACAGGGCTCCTTCATCGGGCCTGAGATGGCCGTCATCGAGTTCGACCCCGGTCGCCGGTACGCGCACGAGTTCACGCTGCGCCGCTACACCGTGCAGCTGGGGTACACGGTCGAGGCGCTCGAGGAGGGCGGGACCCGCCTCGTCCGGACGATCGGCATCACCGGTCCCTACGCAGACCTGGCCACGGCGGGCCTGGGACGGGAACTGGCGGCGGTCTACTCGCCGCAGGTGAAGGCGCTGCTGGCCGCCTTGGGGTGAGCCCCCTGTCGGTCGCGGCCTGAGAGAACGTGGGCATGGGCGTGGCCGGAAGGTTGCGGAGGCGGATGCCCCCACGGGGGTGCCGGCTGTGCGGTGGCTCGAGTTCCCTTTTCATATCCTGGCCAGCAGCGCGTGACGGAAACGGGGGCGAAGGGCGTCAGCGCTGCATGTCGACGAACCGGCTCAGCGCTCCCTGGAACGCCACCGGCAGGGTGTCGGTGGCGCCGTTGCGGTGCTTGGCGACGATGAAGTCGGCCTCACCGGCGCGCGGGGACTGCTTGTCGTAGGCGTCTTCCCGATGCAGCAGGATGACCATGTCGGCGTCCTGCTCCAGCGAACCCGACTCACGCAGGTCGGACAGCATCGGCTTCTTGTCCTGTCGCGTCTCGGGCCCACGGTTGAGCTGCGACAGCGCGACGACGGGAACCTCGAGCTCCTTGGCGAGCAGCTTGATCTGCCGGGAGAACTCCGACACCTCCAGCTGACGGGATTCGACCTTCTTGCCCGACGTCATCAGCTGCATGTAGTCGATGATGATCAGCTTCAGGTCGTTGCGCTGCTTCAGGCGGCGCGCCTTGGCGCGGATCTCCATCATCGTCAGGTTGGGGGAGTCGTCGATGAACAGCGGCGCCCGCGACACCTGGGCCGTCTTGTTCGAGATGCGCTGCCAGTACTCCTCGGTCATGTCGCCCTTGCGGATCGCGTTGAGCGGCACGCCGGACTCGGCGGACATGAGGCGCATCACGATCTCGGACTTGGTCATCTCCAGGCTGAAGAAGACCGAGCACAGGCCGTGGCGGATGGACGCCGCTCGCGCGAAGTCCAGCCCCAGCGTGGACTTACCCATACCCGGACGGGCGGCGATGATGATCATCTGGCCCGGGTGGAGGCCGTTGGTCAGGTGGTCCAGGTCGATGAAGCCGGTCGGGACGCCGGCCATCTGCCCGTGCTGGGTGAGCGCCTCGATCTCGTCGAGGGTGAGCTCCACCAGCTCCGACAGCGGCTGGTAATCCTCCTTCGTCCGGTTCTCGGCGACCTCGTAGATGGTCTGCTGGGCCCGGTCGACGATGGCCGTGACATCACCCTCGGCCTGATAGCCCATCTGGGAGATCTTCATCGAGGCGTCGACGAGCCGGCGCAGGACCGCCTTGTCGCGCACGATCTCGGCGTAGTACGTGGCGTTCGCCGTGACCGACACGGAGCTGAGCAGCTCGTGCAGGTAGATGTGGCCACCGACCTGGGCGATCTGGCCCTTCTTGCTCAGGCTGTCGGCGACGGTGATGGCGTCGACGGGCTCACCGGCACCGTACAGATCCATGATCGCGTCGTAGATGTACTCGTGCGCCGGACGGTAGAAGTCGCGCCCCTTGAGCACCTCCGTGACCTCGCCGATCGCATCCTTGCTCAGCAGCATCGCGCCCAGCACGCTCTGCTCGGCGGCCAGATCCTGCGGCGGGGTGCGATCGGCGTAGCCGTTCTGACGTTCGAAGGGAACGACGTTGTCCGACCACTGGCCCCGCTGCTCTGACACCGCGCCTCCTCTTCGTCCCGGACGACCTGAACACCACTCAAGCACCGGCGTCCGACACTTTCCTGGCTCCGGCGGTTCTAGGGACGGTAGACCCCTGGTGCTCCGTCCCACAAACGAGTCCTCGGCCCCGTCTGTGGACAAGATGTGGACGACTGTGGACGCACGGCGCCCGGCCTGTGCACGACACGCCGTAGGGGATGGGGATGCGCAAGAACTTCTGGCTCCAACACTGTTCCTACTAGGGGGGACGGTCGAATTTCCTGGGGATGGACAAAAATTTTCGCCTGGTGGGACGAGGGGGCCGCGGCCTTGGCCCGAGCTCCTTCCTGAGGAGTGGGGGGTTCGGCCATGCACCGGTTGTCCACAGGTTAGGCTTGCAGTTCGAGAGGCTCGTATCCGGTTGGGAATCGTACCCCCGGGGGGTATCATGCTGACTGTAGGAGGAACATGAGCGAGCACAAGACGCACGTCGTGCCGATCGACATGAAGGTCGTCGCCGAGGCGCCGGGCGGGAGTTGTGGCTGCCACGGCGACGTCGTCGACGGTGACCACCTGCACGGCTACATCACGGCGAAGGACAACTACCAGCGCCGCCTGCGCCGTATCGAGGGCCAGGCCCGCGGGCTCCAGCGCATGGTCGACGAGGAGAAGTACTGCATCGACATCCTGACGCAGATCTCCGCGATGACGAAGGCCCTGCAGTCGGTCGCTCTCGAACTCCTCGAGGACCACATGGCCCACTGCGTGGTCGCCGCCGCCCGCGAGGGCGGTCCGGCCGCCGAAGAGAAGATCCAGGAGGCGTCCGAGGCCATCGCACGTCTCGTCCGCAGCTGAAACACATCAGGTACAAGGAGAAACACCATGGTTGACCTCTCGATCAAGGACGCCAGCGCCGTCGCCTCCGGCGGGGGTTGTGGCTGCGGCGGTTGTGGCTGCGGCGGCGGCGCCCAGGCCACCCCGGCCCAGCAGCCCCAGGCGGACGCCGGCGCCACCGTCGCCGAGTACACGGTCTCGGGCATGACCTGCGGCCACTGCGTCTCGGCCGTCACTGCGGAGGTCTCCGCGATCCCCGGCGTCACCGACGTCGAGGTCGACCTGGAGTCCGGTTCCCTGAAGGTCGCCTCCGACGCGCCGGTCGACTTCGACCGCATCGTCGAGGCCGTTGCCGAGGCCGGGGACTACACCGTCGCCTGACGCCTCACCGGCTCGTGTGTGGCATCTCCGGGTGTCGGCTCCCACGCCAGACGTGGAACGCCGCATCCGGGGATGTCCCACCAACAACCTGAAACTCTTCCGCCAGGACCGGTCCGTCCTCGGGTCCGCCCGACCACACACCGGTCCTCCGCACCAAGGAGACAAACCCGTGGCCACGACCACACCCGTCCTCGGCGACCGCCGGGAATCCCTCGAGCTCGACATCGACGGCATGACCTGCGCGAGTTGCGCTGCCCGCATCGAGAAGAAGCTCAACAAGGTCGACGGCGTCATCGCGTCCGTCAACTACGCCACCGAGAGGGCCAAGATTCTCGCCCCGACGGGCGTCACCGTCGCCGACCTGATCAAGGTCGTCGAGAACACCGGCTACGGAGCCAGGGAACCGGACCCGGCCGCCCCCGAGGTGGATCGCGCCACCGGGCTGCGCCGCGACCTCGTCATCGCCGCCGTGCTGTCGGTTCCCGTGGTCGCGATCGCGACGATCCCGGCCCTGCAGTTCCCGGGCTGGACGTGGGCCTCGCTCCTCCTGACGATCCCGATCTACTTCTGGGCCGGGCGCCGCTTCCATCGCTCCGCGTGGGTCAACCTCAAGCACGGCGCCACCACCATGGACACCCTCATCTCGATGGGGACCTCCGCCGCCTTCTGGTACTCCGTGTGGGCGCTGTTCAACACCCACGCCGGAAACCTGGACTACACGCACGCCTTCGAGTTCACGATCGGGCGCAGCGACGGGGCAGCCGTCTACTTCGAGGCCGCCGCCGCGATCACGACCTTCCTGCTGGCCGGGCGCTACTTCGAGGCGACCGCCAAGACCCAGAGCTCCGAAGCCCTGCGTGCGCTGCTCACCATGGGGGCGTCCGAGGCGACCCGGCTCAAGGACGGCCGCGAGGAGCGCGTCCCGATCGACTTCCTGAAGCTGGACGACGAGTTCGTCGTCCGCCCCGGCGAGAAGATCGCCACGGACGGCGTCATCGTCTCCGGCACGTCGGCCATCGACGAGTCCATGGTCACGGGGGAGTCCGTCCCGGTGGACAAGGTCCCCGGCGACAAGGTGCTCGGCGCCACCGTGAACGCGAACGGGCGCCTCGTCGTCCGAGCGACCGCGCTCGGCGGGGACACCGAACTGGCCCGCATGGCCCGCATGGTCGAGGAGGCCCAGACCCGCAAGGCGCCCGTCCAAGCGCTGGCGGACAAGATCTCGGGCATCTTCGTCCCGATCGTCCTGATGATCGCGCTGCTGACCTTCGTCGGCTGGCTGCTCGCCGGTGAGCCGGTTCTGTTCGCGGCGACCGCCGCGGTGGCCGTGCTCATCATCGCGTGCCCCTGCGCGCTGGGTCTGGCCACCCCGACGGCCCTGCTCGTCGGCACCGGACGCGGGGCGAGGATGGGGGCCATCATCGCCGGCCCCGACGTCCTGGAGCGCGCCCGCAAGGTGACGTCCATCGCCCTGGACAAGACCGGCACCATCACCCGGGGGGACCTGCGCGTCGTCGGGGTCCACCCCGGGGCCGGGATCGACGAGGCCGAACTGCTGCGCCTCGCGGGCACGGCCGAGTCCGGCTCCGAGCACCCGCTGGCGAAGGCGATCGTCGCCGCGGGCACCGTCGGGCCGCTCGAGCACTTCGAGAACATCCCGGGTGAGGGCGTCCGGGCGGTCGTGAACGGCGTTGCCGTGGCGGTCAGCCGTCCGGACGCCGTGGCCGACGTGCCAGGGGACCTGTCCGCGGTGGTCGACGAGGCCCAGCGCCGCGGGGAGACCCCGGTGGTCGTCCTGCGTGAGGGGACCGCGCTGGGCGTCATCTCCCTGGCCGACACCATCAAGGACAGTTCCGCCCGGGCGATCGACCGCTTCAAGGCACTGGGGCTCACCCCGGTGCTCCTGACCGGCGACAACGTGCGTGCTGCCCGTTCCGTGGCCGACCAGGTGGGGATCGATGAGGTGCGCGCGGACGTCCGGCCGGAGGGCAAGGTCGAGGTCATCGGTGAGCTGCAGGCCCACGGGCAGACCGCCATGGTCGGCGACGGCGTCAACGACGCGGCCGCGCTCGCGGCGTCTGACCTGGGCATTGCGATGGGGTCCGGCACGGACGCGGCCAAGGAGGCCGCCGGCATCACCCTCATGCGCAGCGACCTGATGCTGGCCGTCGACGCGATCCGCCTGTCGCGCGCCACCCTCCGGACGATCCGGATCAACCTGTTCTGGGCCTTCGCCTACAACGTGGCCGCGATCCCGCTGGCCGCCCTGGGCATGCTGACCCCGATGATCGCAGGCGCCGCGATGGCGTTCAGTTCGGTCTTCGTGGTCGCGAACTCGCTGCTCCTGGGAAGGTTCAAGGCCGAGTCGGCCTGAGCACACGCGAGTCGGCACATGATGGAGTGAACCCAGCACCCGACTGCGGGTAACAAGTTCACTCTGTCAGTGCCGGCCCTGCCGTGTCGGGGATGCGTCCCGGGCTGGCGCGTCATCAGGGCGCCCGAGCACGAACTGACGTGCCGGGTGGATCGAGTAGTCGGCCATGTGGTCGAACACACCGCGCAGTGCGATGCGTTCGGGGTCGCGGTAGTACGCGTGTTGAGCCCGGGGAAAGTCCTCCCAGGTGCCGGCGAAGTCGAACGCCCAGGAGAACAGGTCGGCGGGCTCGTCGGAGACGGCGAACAGGCACCGGAACCCGTACGCCTCCCGCACCGCCACGACGCGCCGCCAGATCGCCAGGAACGCCGGCCACCCGCCGACGATCGAGTAGCGTCGCATGATCGCGATGCGTCCCTCGATGGACGTCGGTGTCGCATGGGTCAGTACTTCGACGCGGACCGGCCGGGTGAGCACGTTGCGGAACACGTGCGGCACCGCCTCGTCCGACACCGCCGGCACGGCGGCCAACGCCGTGGCCGCGGAGTCCGGGTGCGACGCCAGGAGCGTGACCTTGGGCTCGGCGTCGGTCTCGACGAACAAGCGATGCAGTGCGAACCCGGCTTGCGACCAGGACCCGGCGAACGACGGCCACAACGCGAGCCAGGCGTGGAGATGGCGCGGCGTCACGCTGAACCGGTGGAGCAGCATCGTCCCGGACGGGGCAGCGATGGAGATCAGATCGGACACGGGCCCTTCGTACCACGAATGGCTCCCCGGCCTCGGGCGGGACAGGGGAGCATGCGCGGTGGGAGGCGCCGTGAGCACTCAGCCGCCCACGATCTGCCTGACTCAGTGGTGGATGGTGCCGTTCACGTACACCCACCGTCCGTCCAGCAGGGCGAAGCGCGAGGTCTCGCGCAGGACGCCGGAGCGGCGTCCGGACTCCCACGAGGCGGCGAACCGGACGGTGCCGTCGTCCTCCCACGCCGAACCCCTGTCCGTCGCCTCGATGACCAGACCCGTCCAGGTCATCGAGGGGTCCAGGTCGATCGAGTGGGGGCGGGTCGATGGGTGCCAGGTCTGGAGCAGGTGGTCCTCCAGCCCGAGCGCGAACGCGGAGTAGCGCGAGCGCATGAGTTGCACAGCGGTGGCGGCGATGCGGCGTCCGTCGTGGAGCGCCCCACAGCACGCGGGGTAGGGCTTGCCCGTGCCGCAGGGGCAGGCGTCCTCAGCCATCGGAGGGCGGGATCGCCTTCATGGACTCGGGGACGGTCTCGCCGGCGGCCAGCGCGCGGTAGAGGTCCAGGATTGCCGCCGACTGGTTCGCGATCGTCCACCAACCGGCCATCTCGCGGGAACGGGCCTGTGCGGCCGCCTTGAACTCGGGGTCGGCCAGCCGGTGCAGCATCATCACGATCTGGCGCGCCAGGGACTCGGGTGTGGGGCGGGCGATGGCCCCGTTGACCCCCTCGTCCAACACCAGTCGAAGCTCGTGGTCGACCGACACGATGGGGAGCCCGGCGTGGGCGGCCTCGTGCAGCACGAGGGCCTGGGTGTCGGTCAGCGACGGGAAAGCGAACACGTCCGCCGACGCGTAGTACGGGCCGAGTTCCTCGCGCGGCACCTGGCCGACCAGGGTGACGCCGCCGCGGGCGCGTGCCCGCCGCAGGCGGGGCTCGAGGGCGGGTGCGGCGTGCCAGTCGCCGACGATCATCAGCTCGGCTTCGGGGATCTCCTCCCGCACCCACTCGAACGCCTCGAGGAGCAGCGTGATGTTCTTCTCCGCCGCGATGCGTCCCACGTACAGGATGCGCGGGCCGGTCGCGGGGGGCAGCGGCTCGCCCGGGGGCAACGCGTCCGCCCCGTTCGGGATGACCCGGATACGGGACCTGGGTGCCAGTTCACGGACGCGGGTGGCGGTCTTGTCCGACGGCGTGGTGACCAGGTCGGCCGCCTGCAGCATGTCGCGGGCGGCGTTGAGCAGGTTGCGTCGGGACATGCCGCGCTTCCAGAACTTCACGCTCATCCAGCGGCGCATGTCCCGCAGGGTGGGGCGCTTCATGCCCTGTGCGGACACCTTGATCAGGCGGTAGTACGCGTCGAGGAACGGGGTCAGGACGGCGTAGTGGTCCGCATAGGCCTCGAAGTCGGTGTGCCACGTGACCAGGAGCGGACGCTCGATCCGGTCGGCGGCCCAGACGCCGAGCATGCCGACCGTGCCGAGCCCGTTCACGTGGATCACGTCCGGGGGGTCGGCGGCGAAGGCGTCCAGCGCCGCCTCGAAACCGCGCCCGTCCGCCACGGCCATCGGCAGGCCCGGCAGCTTGATCGACTTGAGCCGCACCTCGGTGCGCCCGGGCTTGTCGCGGTGCGGGTTGGGGCCATCGCAGGCCGGAGCCACGACCTGGACCTCGCAGCCCGCCTTCAGCAACTCGCCTTCGAGGAACTGGACGGCGTACAGGAGACCCGAGTGCCCGGGGCCGTACATGTCGGTGAACAGTGCGACGCGCAGGGGGCGCGGCGCAGCGGCACCGGCGACGGGGGCCGCCTCCACGATCGGTGTGGCACCCGGGTCGGCGATCGGCGTCTCGTCCATCGGTGCGAGTCTAGGACAACAAGTCCCCCTTTGGCTCACAAGGACCCGTAGCGAGCCTTCGCGTGCTGGATCGCCGAGACGTAGCCGCCGCGCCGGACGGCCGCGCCGTCCCAGGCCTGCGGGACGGCCAGCAGGCCGCGCACCTGGGCCAGGGAGTCGAACTCCTTGCGGACCATCCACGACTGCAGGCCGCCGACGAGCTCGCGGGTGTAGGACCGTCCGCGCCGGATGAGCGCCGCCGTGGTCATCACGACATCCGCACCGGCCAGCAGGTACTTCACCACGTCGTCGGGCGACTCCACGCCGGTCGTCCCCGCCAGCGAGGCGGTGGTGTGGTTGCGCAGCGAGGCGATCCAGGTGCGGGGGAGACGTCCCTCATGCGCCGTCGACAGCTCGAACTCCGCATCCGTGGTCAAGGTCTCGGTGTCGATGTCGGGGTTGAGGAACCGGTTGAACAGCACCAGTCCGGACGCCCCGGCCTCGACCAACTGCAGGGCCACGTGGCCCACCGAACTGAAGTACGGCGACAACTTCACCGACACCGGGATCGGCACCGCCTCCGCGACGGCGGACACGATCTCCAGGTGGCGTCGGACGACGACGTCGCCCGACGGGCTCACATCACCGGGGACCATGTAGATGTTCAGCTCGATGGCCGCCGCCCCGGCGTCCGCCAACTCGCGGGCGAACTCGACCCACCCGCCCAGGTCGGCGCCGTTCAGCGACGCGATGATCGGGACGTCCACCGCCCGGACCGAACGCTCGAGCAGCGACAGGTACGAGTAGGCGGCCGACCTGGTCGTGATCGGCGTGGTCGGGAAGTAGTCCAGCGCCTCGGCGAACGAGTTCGACTGGGCCTCGATCAGCTGCTGGTCGCGCGTGGTCTCGGCGCGCAACTGCTCCTCGAACAGGGAGTGCAGCACGATGGCCGCCGCCCCGCCCTCGGCCAGCGCCTCCACGCCGCCCACCGTCTGTGAGAGGGGGCCCGCCGAGGCGACCACCGGGTGGGCCAACTCCAGCCCGAGGTACTGCGTGGTGAGGTCCATGCTGGTCACTCCTTGGCGTCGGCGGCGAACTCGGCCGCGGTCCTGGTCGACATCTGCTCGTAGTCCCGCCACCGGCGATCGACCTGCTGCTGGCCCATCTCGAGCATGTGCTCGGCCGTCTCAGGATCCGTGGAGGTGAGCATACGGAAACGCAGTTCGTTCTCGTGGTACTTCCGCAGCGGGAACCGGGGGCGCGGGGAGTCCAGGAGGAACGGGTTCTTGCCCTGCATCCGCAGGACGGGGTTGAAGCGCATGAGCGGCCAGTGGCCCGAGTTGACCGCCAGGTACTGCTGGTCGAGGCCCTTCTGCATGTCGATGCCGTGGGCGATGCAGTGGCTGTAGGCCAGGATCAGCGACGGGCCGTCGTACGCCTCCGCCTCGCGGAACGCCTTCAACGTCTGCTGCGGGTCCGCGCCCATCGCCACGCGGGCGACGTACACGTTGCCGTACGCGATCGCCTGCAGGGCGAGGTCCTTGCTGATGGTCTCCTTCCCGCCGGAGGCGAACTTCGCCACCGCGCCCATCGGCGTCGCCTTGGAAGCCTGGCCGCCCGTGTTGGAGTACACCTCGGTGTCCAGCACCAGCACGTTGACGTTGCGGCCGGACGCGAGCACGTGGTCGAGGCCGCCCGATCCGATGTCGTAGGCCCACCCGTCGCCGCCGACGATCCACACCGACCGGCGCATCAGGTGGTCGGCGACGGAGCGGAGGTCGGCCGCCCTCGGGCCCTCCATGCCCTCCAGCCCGTGCTTGAGTTCCTCGATGGCCCGGAACTGCGCCGACAGATCGGACTCGTACAGCTGGTCGTTGTCGAGGAGCCCGTCGATCAGCCCGTCGTCATCGATCTCCGCACGCATCTCCTCCAGCCGCGTGCGGGCGAGGCGGGTCTGCAGGTCGGCGGCCAGGCGCAGGCCGAGGCCGAACTCGGCGTTGTCCTCGAACAGCGAGTTGGACCAGGCCGGGCCGCGCCCGTACTTGTTCCGCGCCCACGGCGTGGTCGGCAGGTTGCCGCCGTAGATGGACGAGCAGCCGGTCGCGTTCGCGATGGAGGCGCGCCCGCCGAACAGCTGGCTCAGCAGCTTCAGGTACGGCGTCTCGCCGCAGCCCGTGCAGGCACCCGAGAACTCGAACAGCGGCTCGAGGAACTGGACGCCACGCACCGTGCCGAAGTCGACCCGGCTGCGGAGGTTGACGTCGATGGACTCGAAGAAGGCCACGTTCTCCTTCTCCTCGGTGCGGTCGAGCACCGGGGCCAGATTGATCGCCTTGCGCCCGCCCCCGTCCGTGACGCTCACCGGGCAGGCCTCGACGCACAGTCCGCAGCCGGTGCAGTCCTCGGCGTAGACCTGCAGCGTGTACTTGGCCCCGGGCAGGCCGGCGGCGTTCAGGTCGGCCGACTGGAAGGATGCCGGAGCCCCCGCCAGGGCGGTGTCCGGGTAGTACCTGGCGCGCAGGACCGCGTGCGGGCAGACGAACGCGCAGTTGCCGCACTGGATGCACGCCTGGTCGTCCCAGACGGCGATGATGTCGGAGATGTTCCGCTTCTCGAACTTCGTCGTGCCCGAGGGGTAGGTGCCATCGACCGGCAGCGCCGAGACGGGCAGCTGGTCGCCCTCGTCCAGCAGCATGCGGGCGGTGACGTCGCGGACGAACTCCGGGGCGTGGTCGGGGACCGCCTTCAGCATGCCGACGTCAGAGGCCGGGGCGTCCGGGACCTCGACGCGGTGCAGGTGCGCCACCGCGGTGTCGACCGCGGCCTCGTTCTTGGCGACGATGTCGGCGCCGCGGCGCCCGTACGTCTTGCGGATCGACCGCTTGACCTCCTCGATCGCCTGCTCGCGCGGCAGGACGTCCGAGATGGCGAAGAAGCACGTCTGCAGGACGGTGTTCGTCCGGTTGCCCATGCCCGCGGCGCGGGCCACGGCGTTGGCGTCGATCGTCCACAGCTGGCAGTCGAGCTCGATGAGCCTCTCCTGCATCCGACGGGGGAGCCGCCCGAAGAGCTCTTGGGTCGGGTAGGGGGCGTTCACCAGCACGACGGTGCCCCGGCGGGCGTAGCGCAGCACGTCCACGCGTTCGAGGATCGACCAGTGGTGGATGCCGATGAAGCCGGCGGCGTTCACCAGGTAGGGGGCCGTGATCGGTCGGGGCCCGAAGCGGAGGTGCGAGACCGTCCTGGAGCCGGACTTCTTCGAGTCGTAGACGAAGTAGCCCTGCGCGAACGTGCCCTCGTCGCCGCCCAGGATCTTGATCGTGTTCTTGTTGGCGCCGACGGTGCCGTCCGAACCGATGCCGTAGAACACGGCGCGCAGCGTCTCGGGGGACTCCACGTCGAGGTCGGCGGGGTAGTCGATGCTCGTCAGCGAGACGTCGTCGGTGATGCCGACGGTGAAGCGCGGGCGCGGGCCGGCCTTGGCCAGCTCGTCGAAGACGCCCACCACCATGCCGGGGGTGAACTCCTTGCTGGACAGGCCGTAGCGGCCGCCGATGACGCGCGGCAGCGTCGCACGGCGTCCGGACGCCACGGCCTCGGCCAGCGCGCTGGTCACGTCCAGGAACAGCGGCTCGCCGCCGGACCCCGGCTCCTTGGTGCGGTCCATGACGGCGATGCGCGTGGCCGACGGGGGGATCGCGGCGAGCACCTGTTCGACGGGGAACGGCCGGTAGAGGCGCAGGTGGACGACGCCGACCTTCTCGCCACGCTCGACCAGGTGGTCGACCGCTTGGATGGCCGTCTGGGCCCCCGACCCCATGATGACGGCGATGCGTTCGGCGTCCGGGGCGCCGTGGTACTCCACCAGCTGGTAGGCGCGGCCGGTCAGCTCGGCGAACTCGTCCATGGCCGCCTGCACGATGCCGGGCACCTTCTCGTAGAAGGGGTTCACCGTCTCGCGGGACTGGAAGTAGGTGTCCGGGTTCTGGGCGGTGCCCCGGATGTAGGGGTGCTCGGGGCTGAGGGCCCGCCCGCGGTGCTGGAGGATCAGCTCGGCGGGCACGTAGGCGCGCAGGTCGTCGTCACTGAGCATGTCGAGCGTGTTCAGTTCGTGGCTGGTGCGGAAGCCGTCGAAGAAGTGGATGAACGGCACCCGGCTGCGCAGCGTCGAGAGCTGGGCGATGGCGGCCATGTCGTGGGCCTCCTGGACCGACGCCGAGCCCAGCAGGGCGAAGCCGGTCTGGCGGACGGCCATGACGTCCTGGTGGTCGCCGAAGATGCTGAGCCCCTGGGCGGCGATCGAGCGGGCCGCCACGTGGAACACCGTCGAGGTCAGCTCGCCGGCGATCTTGTACATGTTCGGGATCATCAGGAGGAGTCCCTGGCTGGCGGTGAACGTCGTGCTCATCGCGCCGCCCTGGAGCGCACCGTGCAGTGCTCCGGCGGCACCGCCCTCGGACTGCATCTCGATCACGGTCGGCAGGACGCCGAAGACGTTCTTCCTCCCCTTGGCCGACCATTCGTCGGCCAGCTCGGCCATGGTCGAGGACGGGGTGATCGGGTAGATGGAGCACAGTTCGTTGAGTCGGTAGGCGACGGATGCAGCGGCTTCGTTGCCGTCGATGATGGCCTTCGTCATGGTGTCGTTCTTCCTCTGGTCGACGTAGGAGCTCAGCGCTCGGGGATCATCTCGATGGCGTGGACCGGGCACTGCTCGTAGCAGCTGCCGCAGCCGGTGCACTTGGTGTAGTCGTACCGGTAGCGCAGGCCCTTGCCGAGCTTGATCACGGCGTCCTCGGGACAGGCGCCGACGCAGCCGTCGCACTCGATGCAGTTGCCGCAGGACAGGCAGCGCCACGCCTCGGTGCGCGCCTCCTCGTCGCTCAGGCCGCCGACGATCTCGTCGAAGTTCAGGCGCTGCGCGACGTCCAGCTCGGGCTGGGTCGTGGCGCGGTCGTCGCCCCAGTACCACGGGTGGAGCTTGTCGAAGGTGGCCAGTGCGTTCTTCGGGGTGTCCACGGGCGGGCGACTCGCGAGCCAGCGGTCGATGACCCGGGCGGCTCTCTTGCCGTGGCCCACGCCCACCGTCACGGTGCGGTCCGACGGGACCGCGTCGCCGCCGGCGAAGATGCCGGGCACGTCGGTCATCAGGGTCTGCGGGTCGACCCGAAGGGTGTCGCCGTCGAACCGCATGCCCGGGATCTTCTTGAGGAACCCGGAGTCGGCCTCCTGCCCCAGGGCGAGGATGACGGTGTCGGCCTCGAGGGTCTCGAAGCGTCCGGTGCCGACGGCCTTGCCGTTCTCGTCCAGCTCCATGATCTCGACGCGCATCTTGCCCTCGTCGACCCGGCTGATGGTGCGGAGCCAATTCATCTTGACGCCCTCGCGGATGGCCTCCTCGCGCTCCTCCGTGTGGGCCGGCATCTGCTCGGCCGTGCGGCGGTAGACGACGATGGACTCCTCGGCGCCCAGGCGCTGGGCGACGCGGGCCGCGTCCATGGCGGTGTTGCCGCCGCCGTAGACGGCGACGCGGCGTCCGATCACGGGACGCTCCCCGGAGGCGACGTCGCGCAGGAAGCGCACGGCGTCGACGATGCGGCCGGCGTCCATGGTCGGGATGTCGACGCGCTTGGAGATGTGGGCGCCGATGGCGACGAAGACGGCGTCGAAGTTGCCCTGGACCTGCTCGGCGAGCAGGTCGGTGACGGTGTGGTTCTGCACGAACGCCACGCCGAGCGCGCGGATCCGGTCGATCTCGGCGTCGAGGACGTCGCGCGGGAGCCGGTACTCCGGGATGCCGTAGCGCATCATGCCGCCGGGCAGGTCGGAGGAGTCGTGCACCTCGACCTCGTGGCCGACCATCGCGAGGTGGTGGGCCGCGGACAGGCCGGACGGACCGGAGCCGATGACGAGGACGCGGCGTCCGGACCTGTGCGCCGGGGCGGCGAACTGCCAGCCGTTCTCGATGGCGAGGTCGCCCAGGTAGCGCTCGACCGAGTGGATGCTGACCGCACCGTCCAGCTCGACGCGGTTGCACGCCGTCTCGCACGGGTGGTAGCAGACCCGTCCGTGGATCGCGGGGAACGGGTTGTTCTTGGTGAGCTCGCGCCAGGCGCCCAGGTCGTCCCTGGCCTTGACCAGCCGCAGCCACTCCTGGATGTTCTCGCCCGCCGGGCAGGCGTTGTTGCAGGGGGGAAGGAGGTCGACGTAGATCGGCATCCGGACCCGTGTCGGGCCCACCCGCCCGGTGGAAGCGCCCAGGTCGGGCAGGTGCGTCAGGTTGGTTCGGGGCGCAGACTGCTCCATTGGTCATCCTCCGGTCATGGGTGTTGGCCCCAACACTACCCCTCGTAGTAGACCCGTGCATCGCGCGCCCGCTGGATTGGGTCGAGAGCCCGGGGGCGGTGGGGACGATCAGTGGGCCGGGCGGACCATCCGGATCATCTCCATGTCGCCCCAGTTCGGGCCGGAGCGTCCACCGAACCCGTCGGTGGTGAACCCGTGGCGCCGGTAGAAGCGGACGGCGGAGTCGTTGCCGGCGATCACCCAGAGGTAGGCCGCGCGCCCGCCCGGCAGCGCCGCCTCCATCAGGCGTTGCCCGAGGCGTGCGCCGCGAAGGTGGGGCATGACGTACAGCGTGTCCAGGCACCATTCGGCGCCTGAGGGGCGCCAGGCGTCGCCGAAGAGGTCGTGCTCCCACGCGCGCACGCCCCTGAAGGCGGCCGAGAGCCCCGCCACGGCGCCCCGTTCGGTGCGGGCCACCCAGTGGGTGGCCTCCGGTTCCCGCCCGGACGCCCGGGCCGCGGCCACGGCGTCCACCTCGTCGTGCAGGTCGGCCCGGCGGCGGTCGAAACTTCCCCACAGGGCTGACGCGTGCCCGCGGTCGGCCATGTGGGCGTAACTGACGTGCTGGAGCGCGATGTGGGCTCGGACGACATCCTCCACATCGTCGTGGCCCACCGGGGCGATCCTCACAGGTGGCGCTCCAGGCGCTCGACCTTGGCGTCCAACTCGTCCGTGTGGCTGGGGCGGATGTCGGCCTTGAGGACGAGGGAGACCCGGGGGGCGAAGGCGCCCACGGCCTCGCTGGCGCGGCGGACGACGTCGAAGCACTCGTCCCACGTGCCCTCGATGGTGGTGAACATGGCGTCTGTGCGGTTCGGCAGGCCAGACTCGCGGACGATGCGGACCGCGGCGGCGACCGCCTCGGCGACCGAGTCGCCGCTCGAGCCGCCCATGGGGGCGACGGAGAACGCAACAAGCATGAGGTCATCGTAGGCCGGAACGAGTGGCCATTTGTTGCATGCGAACTGTCCGTGCCGCGCGAAGCGATGCCGTCCGTGCCGGCCTGCGGATTGTCAACTCGTGGCAACAATCGTGTTCATCGGACTTTGGCCGGAGCGCCGGGTGATACTTCTGCCACCGAGGATAGTCGTCCAGTACACGAAACACGTGAACAGAAGTGGACAGCTCGGTGATGGCCCGGTTTTCATGGAAGAAAGGTTCTTGGCCAATGCCTGACAGCACTTACCGTCCGGAGGGCGACCCGCTGGGCGGTTCGACCCAGGTACCCGGGTCCGACGACATGGCGGCGATCACCCCCGTTGGGGTGACGATCGTCGCGGGTGACGAAGACGACGACGAGCGCGACTTCATCCCGCCCAAGGGTCGCCTCGGCGGTACCATCGCGCTGGGCGTCTCCCAGTCCATCGACAACTCCGAGGGTGGCGTCTCCAAGACGTTCTTCCCGCAGATCATGAACGCGTTCGGCCTGTCCGACGCCGAACTCGGTCTGCTGAACGCCCTCGGCAACGCCGCCCGCATGATCTTCGGCCCCGTGTGGGCCATGGCGGCCGACCGCTTCGGCCGCAAGCTCATCCTCTTCGTCGTGACCGGCCTCTGGGGCGTCTGGACCATCGGCGCCGCTTTCGCGCAGTCCTGGACCATGCTGCTGGTCCTCTACTCGATCTCGCTGATCGGCACCGTGGCGTCCGAGCCGATCCTCAACGGCCTCCTCGGCTCCCTGTACAAGCGCTCCGAACGCGGCAAGGCGTTCGGTACGGTCCGCGCGACCGCGTCCGCGCTGGGCTTCATCATGACCCCCGCGCTCGGCCAGTTCGGTGGTGACCCCAACGGTTGGCGTTACGCCTTCATCGCGCTGGGTATCCTGTCGGTCGTCTCCGGCTTCCTGATCCTGGTCTTCGTCCACGAGCCCAAGAAGGTGGCCGCCGAGGACGCCGCGGAGCTCAAGTCCGAGGCCGGCATGTTCAAGCTTTCGGACGCGGCCAAGCTGTTCAAGATCCCGACCGTCAGCCTGATCGCCCCGATGCTGCTGCTGGTCACCTCGCTGGTGCTCTTCGGCTTCATGGGCCAGGTGTGGGCCCGCGACATGGGCTTCGGTGTCAAGAACAGCTCCTACCTCTACACCGTCTTCCAGATCGGTGCCATGCTCTCCGCGCTGCTCGGTGGCTTCCTCGCCGACGCCTTCGTCAAGAAGTTCGGCCACAAGGGCCGGATCATGCTCTTCCAGCTCTACGCGGTGCTGTTCGGTGCGATCATCGCCATCACCATGTACTTCTACAAGGCGTGGACGCCGGGCATCAAGTCCGGCAACGGCCAGGAGGTCCTGCAGGACCCGAGCCTCGTCTACTACGTGCTGGTGTTCCTCATGGGCCTGATCTTCTCGATCGGCTTCTCGGGCTGCGTGCTGCCGATGGTGTCCTCCGTGGTGCCCAAGCAGCTGGCCGCCACCTCGTTCGCCCTGCTGTTCTCCCTGATCCAGGGCGGCATCAACGTGGTCTACGCCCTCGTGCTGGGCGGCGTGGCCAAGGCCGTGGGCAACCTGCCGCTGACCATCCTCCTGCTGGTCTCGCTCCCGTACTTCGTCAACGCGCTCTACTGGTTCGTCTTCTACAAGTCGTACCCGAAGGACGTCGAGCGCCAGGCCGAGCGCACCGCGCTCATCGACCAGGGCAAGTTCTGACACACCCGCCCCTGTTGCATGCGTGCCGGGAGCGTTCGCGTCGCGCCGAGCACCGGCTCAGCCGATGAGTGTGCCCACGCCTGCGACGAGGCCCCACACCAAGAGCCCCACGAGCAGCAACGACCCCAGGACGAAGCCGACGACCGTGGCGGTGGCCAGGCCGAGGTAGCCCCTCACGCCGACGTCGACATGGTGTCCCTGTGCGACGGCCTTCTCGAGCAGGCGGTAGTTCTTGCGGTTGGCGCGGTGCAGGACGTCGGCCGCGTCGCCCACCACGGGGACGAGCCCCAACCCCGTGTCGACCAGCAGGTTCACACCCATCCGCACCAGCGTCGGGATCGGGACCCGCTGGCGCACGGCGTCCACCATGATGGCGCTGGACAGCCCGGTGCCGATGAGGTCCCCCACGCCGGGGATCAGCCCCACCACGGCGTCCGCCCCGATGCCGATGTTCGTTCCCGGAATCCTCACCAGGTCGTCGCTGAACCGCGCCAACGTGCGGCTCATCGCGATGTCGGGGTAGGTGAGGGGAGAATGTGGGCGTTGGGGCTCGGACAAGGGCTTCTTCACCCCTTCAGGCTAGGCGGCCCGCTCGCCGCCCGCCTCGGGCCCATCCCTTGTCGCGCCCTGACCCTTTCTGGTCCGCCCGGCCCGTCCGGGCGCGGGCCGACGGCTCTCGGCGTGGCGTGCACCGCCGCAGGCCCGGATGACCTTGGATGGACGTGACCGGGGCTCGTATGAGGCGCCCCGGTCCGCACGTCTCGGCGCCGGTCAGGCGCCCGGCACCGTGAGGCGGACCACGCGGTCGCAGCGGGCGACGACATCCGGGTCGTGGGTGATCACGAGCAGCGGCTTGTCGGATGCCAGGGCCCACAGGTCGTCGAGCAGGGCAGCCGCGGTCTCGGCGTCGAGGTGTTCGGTGGGCTCGTCGAGGATGAGCACCTGCGCGTCACCCACCAGCAGCCGCGACAGCCCCAGCCGGCGCTGCTCGCCCCCCGACAGCGCGGTCCCCATCTCCCCGACCGGGCGCTGGGGGTCGACGTCCAGCCGGGCGCGGGCGAGCGCCCCGGAGAGGTCATCGTCCGTCGCATCACGGTTGCCGATGCGGACGTTCTCGGCGACCGTCGTGGAGAACACGTGGGTGTCCTGGCTGAGGTAGCCGAGTTTCCCGTTGATCTCCACCCGGCCGGCCACCGGCGGGATGAGCCCCAGCGCGGTCGCCGCGAGCGTGGTCTTCCCGACGCCGGAGGGGCCGACGAGGGCCACCCGCTCCCCGGGTCCGACGGCCAGGTTCAGGCCGGACGCCAGCGTGGCACCCCCCGGCCAACCGATCGCCAGGTCACGGACCGCCAGGCGCGGGGCGTCGACCGGTTCGGACGCCGGGAGTTCCCCCACGCCCACGGGCGGCTCGGACAACACCTCCCGGACGCGGCCCAGCGCGACGGTGGCGCGCGTCCACGTCTGGGCGGCCTTGGTGAAGTCGGTGAAGACCTCGTGCAGCGCGAGGGGGACGAGGGCCAGCACCGCCAGCATCGTGTGGTCGAGCGTGCCCGTGCGCACGGCGTCCGCGCCGAACCACAGGCTCGTCATGACCGCACCGCCGGCGGCCAGCGCCTGCACGGCCGTGGCGAGCCCCCGCGTCCAGGCCGCCCGGGCGTCGATGGTCGCCAGCCGTGCGTCGGCCTCGGCGAGCCGCTCGAGGGCGGCGGCGTCGGCCTCATGGGCGACGAGGTCCGGCGCCGTCCGGGCGAGTTCGTGCACGACAGTGGCCAGCTCCCCCCGCGCGGGTACGGAGGCGGCGTCCGCGCGGACCGAGAGGCGCGCGGCCAGCCAAGGGGCGCCCACACCGGCGAGCAGCGCGCTGAGGAGCAGCGCCACCGCGGCGGGCCACGAGAACACGCCGAGGACCACGGTCGTGGCGAGGATCACGAACACCCCCGACGCGAACGGCAGGAACACCCGGACGACCAGGTCGAGCACGGCATCCACGTCGGCGACGACGCGGCTGAGCAGGTCGCCGCGGCGGCGTCCGAGCAGGGTGGTGCGGGCCAGCGTCCGGTAGGTCTCCAGCCGCAGGGCCGACTGCAGGCGCAGGCCGACCTCGTGGCCGACCAGGCGCTCGAGGTACCGGAACACGCCGCGGGAGATGCCGAACGCGCGCACCAGGACGGCGGCGGCGGTGAGATACATGACCGGTGGGTGCTCTGCGGCGCGCGACAGCAGCCAACCGGAGACGCCCATCAGGGCCACCGACGAGAGGGACGCCAGCGCCGCGAGCACGACGGCCAGCGCGATACGCGCCCAGCCGGACGGGGTGGACGTCAGGAGTCGGACGAGGAGGACGCTCATGCGGTCCCCCCGATCACGACCACGCGATCCGCCCGGGCGAGGACGGCCGGACGGTGCGAGACCACGATCGCGGTGACCCCCGTGGCGCGGATGCTGGCCAGGAGGGTTTCCTCGGCCTCGGTGTCCAGCCCGGCTGTGGGCTCGTCGAGCAGCATGAGCTCGGCCCCGGCGTCGATGCGGACGAGGGCTCGCGCGGTCGCGACGCGGCGGCGCTCGCCGGACGAGAGCCCCTCGCCGTCGTCACCGACGGGGCGGTTCGGATCCATGCCGGGGGCACCGGCACGGGCGAGGGCGTCCACGATGGCCGCTTCGGTGGCGTCCGGGTCGCCGAGGCGGACGTTGTCGCCGACGGTGCCCGCGAGCATGCCGGGGTTCTGCCCGACGTGGGCGGTGCGCCGGCGTCCCGGCGTCTGGATGGTTCCCACGGTGGGGGTGAGGAACCCGATGAGGGCGTTCAGGACGGTGGTCTTGCCCCCACCGGAGGGGCCGGTGAGCACGACGATCTCCCCGGGGAACACCGCGAACGAGACGTCCGCCACGGCGGGGCCGCCGGCCCCCGGGTAGGTGTGACCCATACCGGCCACGCGGACGAGGGGGTCGCGTGCCGGTGCGCCGACACTCACATCGGTCACATCTGGGCGCGTGATTTTCCGGCTCTCCGGTGGCAAGTCTGAGTGTCGGGCCCCCGTGCGGCCCTCGGCCACCTCGATCACCTCGAACGCCTGCTGCGCGGCGGCCATGCCATCCGCGGCGTCGTGGTAGTGGGCGCCCACCTGGCGGACGGGCAGGAACGCCTCGGGGGCGAGGATCAGGACGAACAGCGCGGTCGCGAGATCGAGGTCGTGGTGGACGACCCGGAAGCCGACGGTGACGGCGATGACGGCGACCGACAGGGTCGCCAGGAGTTCCAGCACCAGCGCCGAGAGGAAGGAGACGCGAAGGGTGCCCATGGTCTCCGTGCGGTGGGCGCTCTCGGACTTCTCCAGCCCCTTCGCCTGGGCCTTGGCGCGCCCGAACACCTGCAGGGTCGGGAGCCCGGCGACAAGGTCGGCGAAGTGCCTGGCCAGGCGCTGCTGCGTGCTCCAGCGGCGGGCGGTGCGGGCCTCGGTCGTCCAGCCCACGAGGATCATGAAGATCGGGATCAAGGGCAGCGTGAGGGCCACGATGATCGCCGAGGTGAGGTCGGCCGCCAGGATGGCCACGCCGACGATGACGGGCACCGTCACGGCGAGCAGCAGCTGGGGCAGGTACTTGGAGTAGAAACCGTCGAGGGGGTCCAGGCCCTGGGTGACGAGGTTCACCAGCCCGGCGGCGGAGGTGCGGTCGTCCAAGGGGGAGGCGAGCCGGGCCGCCATGACGTCGCGGCGCAGGCGTGACTTGACCTTCACCGCCGCGCGGTGGGCCAGCAGCGTGTTGAGCCACGAGAGCAGGGCCTTGCCGCCGAAGATCGCGGCGAGGGCACCGAGGAACGGACGAAGGTCGGGCCACTGGCCGGTGCCCGGGACGGGGGAGGTGTAGTCCAGGCCCGGGGCGGCATCGAAGACGGCCGTGATCCCGCGGGAGAGGACCCATGCCTGGGCGACGGTCAGTCCGGCGGTGAGGCAGCCGATGAGGACGCCACCGACGATGTATCCGGCCGTGGCCGTCCCGCGCCGGAGCAGACGGGGGTCGATCGGGCCGCGCGTCGGCGTCCGCTTTGCCACATTCGGGCCCGTTTGCCACGGGGGTTCTGGTGGCAAGTCTGAGTGTCGGGCAACCCCGGACGCAACGACAGGGACGGCGCCCCGGTGGGCGCCGTCCCTGTCGCGATCGGGATTCTGCACGGGCCCAGACTAGGCGGCGGCGACCACCACATCGTCGGGGATGTTCTTCGTGCTGATCCGCTTGCGGAAGATCCAGACCGTCCAGCCCTGGTAGGCCAGCACGATCGGCACGAACACCACCGCGGCACCCGTCATGATCGTCAGGGTGAGGTCGGTGGACGCCGCGGTGACGCGGTCCAGCGGGACCGTCGCGCCGGAGTTGTCGAAGCCCAGGGTCGGCCACATGCGGACGAAGATCCAGACGGCGACGAGCAGGATGGACACGGTGGTGGCGGTGAACGCCCAGCCGTCACGTCCGGCACGGATGGCCAGCCACGAGCCGATCAGGCCCGCCGCGGCCACCAGGGCGAGGCCCCACCCCAGCACACCGATGCCGTACGCGAGGTTGGCCCACACCAGGTAGACGGCCCCGCCGATGATCGCCACGAGACCGACCTTGGTGGAGAACGCCTCGGCCCTCTCGTGGACGGTGCCCTTGGTCTTCAGGGCCAGGAAGTTGGCCCCGTGGAACAGGAACAGCACCACGAGCACCACCCCGCCCAGCAGGGCGAACGGGCTGAAGAGGCTCCAGAAGCCGCCCGTCATGACGTGCAGGTGGTTGGAGCCATCGGCCAGGGCCACCGGCATGCCGATGATGAAGTTGGCGAACCCGACGCCGAACACCAGCGAGACGATGAACGAACCGGTGGCCGCCATCCAGTCGAAGGCGTTGCGCCAGCGGGCGTCCGGGTGCTTGGCGCGGTACTCGAAGGACACGCCCCGGATGATCAGGCCGAAGAGGATGAGGAAGAACGGGATGTAGAGGCCCGAGAACAGCGTCGCGTACCAGCCGGGGAAGGCCGCGAAGGTGGCGCCACCTGCGGTCAGCAGCCAGACCTCGTTGCCGTCCCAGAGCGGGCCGACGGTGTTCACGATGACGCGGCGTTCCTTCTCGGTCCTGCCCAGGAACGGGATGAGCATGCCGACGCCGTAGTCGAATCCTTCGAGGATGAGGTATCCGATCCACAGGACGGCGATCAGCAGGTACCAGACGACCTGGAGGGTGCTGGCTTCAGCGGCGAGGGGGAGCAGCATGTCTGTTCAACTCCTTCTCAGTACGCGAAGGAGAGGACGTCGTCCTCACCCTTGATCTCGACGGGGGGCACCTCGGCGGGCAGGCCGAGCTTGACGTACTTGATCATGAGGCCGACCTCGACCACGGCGAGGGCGCCGTAGATGAGCGTGTAACCGACCAAGCTGGCGAACACGGTTCCGGCCCCGACGCCGGGCGACACCGCGGACGCCGTGGGCAGGACCCCGGCGACGATCCACGGCTGGCGGCCCATCTCGGTGAAGATCCAGCCGGCACTGTTGCCGAACAGGGGCGCGAGGACGACCGCCAGCATCAGGAAGTTCCACCAGTCCGACGGCTTGGGCAACCCACCCCTGCGGAGCAGGAAGAGGGAGAGCGCGCCGATGGCGATGGCGATGAAGCCCAGCGTCATCATGATGCGGAACGTCCAGTAGCTGACCGGGATGTTCGGCGTGAACTCCGTGATGCCGACCGCCCGGAGCTTGTCGGCGTAGGCGGCCTGCAGGGCGTTCCTCTCGCCGTCGGCCGGCAGGTTGAACTCGGCGTTGGCCAGGCGTTCGGTGTAGGTCGCCCGGAGGTTGTTGATGCCGGGGATCTCGGCGTAGGGGTCGCCCTTGGCCAGGATGCCGAGGACGCCGGGGACGTGGATCTCGAACACCGGTGCGGTGCCGTCGAGGGTTCCGATGGTCAGGAGGGAGAAGGGGGCCATCTCGCCGTTGCCGCCCGCGGTCTCGTACAGCGCCTCGGCGGCGGCCATCTTCATCGGCTGCACCTGGTACATGACCTTGCCCTGGAAGTCGCCGGAGAGGATCGTGGCGGCACCCGAGGCGAGCAGGACCCAGGCCGCGAACTTGGCCGACCAGCGGAAGGCGCCGAGGTCGGCGTCCTCCTGCGCGGACCGATCGGCCCTGTTCAGGCGGGCGAGGTGCCAGCCGGAAACGGCGAGCACGAAGCCGGACGCCGTCATGTAGGCGGCGGCGAGCGTGTGGGGGAGGGTGGCGAGGAAGACGGGGTTGGAGAACAGCGCGAGGAAGTCGTTCATCTCCGCGCGGTCGGTGATGGGGTTGTAGATGGCACCCTGCGGGTTCTGCATGAAGCTGTTGGCCGCGAGGATGAAGACCGCCGACAGCATGGTGCCGATGGCGGCGAGCCAGATGGCCATGAGGTGGAGCTTCTTGGGCAGCTTGTCCCACCCGAAGATCCACAGTCCGAGGAAGGTCGACTCGAGGAAGAAGGCGAGGAGGGCCTCCAGGGCGAGGGGTGCCCCGAAGATGTCACCGACGAAGCGGGAGTACTCGGACCAGTTCATCCCGAACTGGAACTCCTGCACGATGCCGGTCACGACACCCATGGCGAAGTTGATGAGGAACAACTTTCCGAAGAACTTGGTGAGGCGGAGGAACTTGTCCTCGCCTGTGCGGTACCAGACGGTCTGCATGACGGCGACCATCAGCGACAGTGCGATGGTCACGGGCACGAAGAAGTAGTGGTAGACCGTTGTGATGCCAAACTGCCAGCGGGCGATCGTTTCCGGACTCATGCCCGGGAATGTACTACTTGGTGTCGTAGTCGGCCAGTTTGTGGTTACCATGGGCGCATGCCAATCCTCGGTGACCTCGAACATGCGGTGATGGACGTGTTGTGGACGCGTCGTGCACCCACGACTGTTCGTGACGTCCACGAGGAGTTGGCCCAGGGCCGCGAGATCGCGTACACCACTGTCATGACCGTCCTGGACCGCTTGGCCAAGAAGAGCGTCGTCGCGCGCCAGCTCGACGGGCGGGCCTGGCTCTACCGGCCCGCGCGCTCGCGCCTGGATCTCTACGTCACCACGGTGAACGAGGCGCTCGAAGGCCTGGCGGAGGAGGAGCGCGCGGAGGTCCTGCGGCGCGTCGCCGACACGGCCGTCACGGTCGCCGCCGAGTAGGCCAGCCTGTCCTTGCTTGCCGGACTCGGATCGGCAACTCAGAATCGGAGCATGACGAAGGCACCGGTCGACCGCGACCTCATCCACGCGACCCATGAGTCGGGTGATTCGCACGCGATCATGCTCAACAAGCTGCGCGCGGGTGTCCTCGGAGCGAACGACGGCATCGTCTCGGTCGCGGGCATGGTCATGGGTGTGGCCGGCGCCACGACGGACTCGTTCGCGATCCTCGTCGCCGGCGTCGCCGGCCTGAGCGCGGGCGCGCTGTCCATGGCCGTCGGCGAGTTCGTGTCGGTGAGCGCCCAGCGCGACAGCGAGCGCGCGCTGCTCGAGAAGGAGGTCTGGGAGCTCGAGAACCTCCCCGAGCAGGAGCTGGCCGAGCTGGCAGGCCTCTACGAGGCGAAGGGGCTCACGCCCGACCTGGCACGCCAGGTCGCCACGCAACTCACGGACCACAACGCGCTGGCCGCCCACGCGGAGGTGGAGCTCGGGATCGACCCCAACGAGCTGGTCAACCCCTGGCACGCCGCCTGGACCTCGATGTTCGCCTTCGTCCTGGGGGCCCTGATCCCGCTGCTGGCGATGGTGCTCACCCCACCGGACATCCGCGTGTGGGCCACGGTCGCGGCCGTCATCGGATCCCTGGTCTTCACCGGGGTGTTCAGCGCCAGGGTCGGCCGTGCCCCCACCCTGCCCGCAGTCGTGCGCGTGGTGGCCGGTGGGATCGCGGCCATGGGGATCACGTACGCCATCGGCGCGCTGGTGGGGGTGGGCATCGGCTGATCCATGCCTCCGGATGCCTCGTCGTGCGACGATGAGGCATGGGCTTCCTTGTCGACGACGTGATCTCGCAGGCCACCACGGAGGAACTCGCCAAGCTCGTCTGTGGCGACGGCAGCTGGCACACCAGCGGGCTGGAACGGCTCGGCGTCCCGCGCGTCAGCGTGGCGGACGGTCCCCACGGGCTCCGCGTGGAGGAGTCGGCCCTCCTCGGGGAGTCCCGGCCCGCGACGTGCTTCCCGACGGCGGTCGGGTTGGCGTCCTCGTGGAACCCGGGGCTGCTGAAGAGGGTCGGCGCCGCGCTGGGGCGGGAAGCGGCCGCGCTGGGGGTCGACGTCGTCCTCGGCCCGGGCATCAACATCAAGCGTTCCCCGTTGTGCGGACGCAACTTCGAGTACTTCAGCGAGGATCCCCACGTGGCCGGGACGCTGGCGTCGGCCCTGGTCTACGGGCTGCAGTCCGAAGGGGTGGGCGCGTGCGTGAAGCACTTCGCGGCCAACAACCAGGAGACCGACCGGATGCGTGTCGACGCCCGGGTCACCGAGCGGGCCCTGCGCGAGATCTACCTGCCCGCCTTCGAGAAGGTCGTCACGTCCGCGCACCCGTGGACCGTGATGTGCGCCTACAACCGTCTCAACGGGACGCTGGTCTCCGAGGACCCGTGGCTGCTCACCGACGTGCTCCGCGGTGAATGGGGCCATGACGGCGTCGTGATCAGCGACTGGGGTGCGGTCGTGGACCGCGTCGCGTCCCTGGTCGCGGGGCTCGACCTGGAGATGCCCCACGAGCTCGGCAACTCCGACGTCGACATCGTCGCCGCGGTCGAGGCGGGCCGGCTGGACCGCGAGGTGCTCGAACGGGCGGCAGCCCGCGTCCTCGCGCTCACCCAGCGGGCCACGGACGCCGTGCGTTCGGGCTCCGGGGTGGACGCAGCCGCCCATCACCAGCTGGCCCGGGAGGCGGCACACGAGTCGATGGTGCTGCTGGCCGACAACGGTGTCCTTCCGCTCGGGGCGGGTGTCAGGGTCGCCCTCGTCGGCGAGTTCGCCCGGACGCCGCGCTTCCAGGGGGGCGGGTCCTCCCGGGTGAACGCGACGCGCGTCGAGCGCCTCGTCGACACCCTGGCCGCGCACCGCGAGGTCACGTTCGCGCCCGGCTTCCTGCTGTCCGGTGACCTCGACGACGCGCTCGCCGACGAGGCCGTCGCCGCGGCCGAGGCGTCCGATGTCGTGGTGCTGTGCCTGGGCCTGCCGGACGCCGAGGAGACCGAGGGCGTCGACCGCACGCACCTGCGACTGCCCGACGTGCAGCTCGCCCTGCTGGCCGAACTGGCCGAGGTGGGCAGGCCCATCGTGGTGGTCCTCTCCAACGGGGCGGCGGTCGAGGTCGCGCCGTGGGTCGACCAGTGCGACGCGCTCCTGGAGGGATGGCTGGGCGGACAAGCGGGGGCGCTCGCCCTGGCCGACGTCCTCGTGGGCGACGCCGAGCCGTCCGGACGCCTCACCGAGACCCTCGCCGTCCGGCTCGCCGACCACCCTTCGGCGCTGATGTTCCCCGGCGAGTCCGGTCACGTCACCTATGGCGAGGGCGTCTTCGTCGGCTACCGCGGCTTCGACGCGGCCGACCGGGAGGTGTCCTTCCCGTTCGGGTACGGGCTGGGCTACACCACGTTCTCCTACGACCACCTGGCGGTGGAGGTGCTCGGGACGCCGGCGTCCGGGAACCTCCGGGTCGCCGCTCGGGTGACGATCACCAACACAGGCGACCGGGCGGGGAGCGAGGTCGTCCAGGTGTACGTGGGCAACGCGCCGGCGTCCGTGCCGCGCCCCCCGCGTGAGCTGCGCGGCCATGCCAAGGTTCGGCTGGAGCCGGGGGAGTCGCGGACGATCACCGTGCCGCTCGACTCCCGGGCGTTCTCGTTCTGGTCCGAGGTCCACGGCCGGTGGGTCATCGAGTCCGGGCTGTTCACCATCGAGGTCGGCCCGCACTCGCGCCACCTGCCGCTGGTGCGGGAGTTGCGCCTGGACGTCCCCGGGCTCCGGGTTCCGCTGCACGCCGAGTCCACGATCGAGGAGTGGATGGCGGACGAGGAGGCCTGGGCGGCCCTGCAGGAGCGCCTCCCGGCCGGGTTCACGCTCCCCCCCGAGGTGCTCGCCGTCGTCGGCGGCCAGCCGCTGCGCCGCTTCGCGAAGTTCCCCGGCGTCCCGATGTCCGCCGCCGACGTGGACGCCGTCCTGACCACCCACGGGGGCTGAGGGGCGGCTCCCACGTCGGCGGGCGGCGTCCTCAGGCGGCGGCGTCCTCGTCGGCAGCCCCGGAGAACTGCGACTGGTAGAGGGCGTGGTAGGTGCCGCGCGCGGCGAGCAACTGATCGTGCGACCCCTTCTCGACGATGCGGCCCTCCTCCATGACGAGGATCACGTCGGCGTCCCGGATCGTGGAGAGCCGGTGGGCGATGACGAACGAGGTCCGGTCCGTGCGCAACGCGGACATGGCCCGCTGGAGCAGCAACTCGGTGCGGGTGTCGACCGAGGAGGTCGCCTCGTCCAGGATCAGGAGTGACGGATCGGCCAGGAAGGCGCGCGCGATCGTGATCAGCTGCTTCTCGCCGGCCGACACGTTCGAGCCCTCCTCGTCGATCACCGTGTCGTAGCCGTCCGGCAGCGTGTGCACGAAGCGATCGACGTAGGTGGCGGTCGCCGCTGCGACGATCTCCTCCTGCGTGGCGCCCGGGCGACCATAGGCGATGTTGTCCCGGATGGTCCCGCCGAACAGCCAGGTGTCCTGCAGCACCATGCCGATCCGGGAACGGAGTTCGGCCCGCGGCACCGCTGCGATGTCGACGCCGTCGAGCGTGATGCGCCCGCCGTCCAACTCGTAGAACCGCATGAGCAGGTTGACCAGGGTCGTCTTGCCGGCGCCGGTGGGTCCCACGATCGCGACGGTGGAGCCGGGTTCGGCGGTGAGCGACAGGTCCGTGATGAGCGCCTTGTCGGGGGAGTAGGAGAAGGCCACGTCCTCGAAGGCCACCCGGCCGCGCAGCGGCTGCGGCAGGGAACCGGCGGCGTCCGGGACCTGCTCGTCGGCGTCCAGCACCTGGAAGACGCGCTCGGCCGAGGCCACGCCCGACTGCAGCAGGTTCGCCATGGAGGCGACCTGGGTGATCGGCTGGGTGAACATCCGCGAGTACTGGATGAACGCCTGCACGTCGCCCAGGCTCATCTGGCCCGACGCGACCCGGAGGCCGCCCACGACGGCGATGGCGACGTAGGACAGGTTCCCGATGAAGAACATCACCGGCATCATCAGGCCGGAGATGAACTGGGCGCCGAACGCCGCCTCGTAGAGCTTGGTGTTGTCGCGGGCGAAGTCGGCCTGCACCTCCCGGGAGCGGTTGAACACCTTGACCAGCGCGTGGCCGGTGTAGGCCTCCTCGATCTGGGCGTTCAGGTCGCCGGTGGACTTCCACATCGCGGCGAACCGGCCCTGGGACCGCTTGCCGATCGTCATGGCGGCGCCCATCGAGACCGGCACCGCGACGATCGCGATGATCGCCAGCACCGGGGAGACCCAGAACATCATGAACAGCACGCCGACGAGCGTCAGCAGGTTGCTCAGCAGCTGCGACAGGGTCTGTTGCAGGGACGTCGCGATGTTGTCGATGTCGTTCGTGACGCGGGACAGCAGCTCGCCGCGCGGCTGGCGGTCGAAGTGGCTCAGCGGCAGGCGGTCGAGCTTGGCCTGCACCTGCTCGCGCATCCGGTACACCGACCGTTGCACGACGTTGTTGAGGAGCCACCCCGAGGCCCACATCAGGACGCCGCCGATGACGGCGAGCGTGAGCGCCACGGTGCCGACCCGCGCCACCGCCTCCCAGTCGACCCCCACGCCCGGAGTGACCCGCATGCCCGTCAGCATGTCGGCGAAGGTGTTCTCGCCGCGGGCGCGCAGCCCGGCCACGACCTGCTCCAGCGAAGCGCCCGTCGGCAGCCTCTTGCCGAGCAGGCCGGAGAACAACAGGTTCGTCATCTCGCCGAGGATCTTCGGCTGGATCACGTTCGCCCCCACCGAGACGGCGGTCAGGGCGACCACCACCAGGATCAGCGGGCGCTCCGGGCGCAGCATGGTGAGCAGGCGGCGCAGGGACGGGCCGAAGTTGATCGCCTTCTCGGTGGGGCCGCTGGCCATCGGGCCATGGCCGCGCACCTGCGGTCCGTGCTTGGGACGCTCGGGAGCGTCGGTGACCCTGTGGGGCGCCTTCGAAACGCTCCGCTCGGCGGCCATCGGGGGGTTCGAGCTCATGCTGCCTCCTCGGCCTGGAACTGGGACTCGACGATCTCGGCGTAGGTCGGGCTGGTGACGAGCAGGTGCTCGTGGGTCCCCATCGCCTCGATGCGTCCCTCGTCGAGGACGATGATCTGGTCGGCGCCGGCGATGGTCGCCACGCGCTGGCCGACGATGATGACGGCGGCGTCCCGCGTCTCACCGGCCAGGGCGGCCCGGAGGCGGGCGTCCGTGGCGACGTCGAGCGCGGAGAACGAGTCGTCGAAGATGTAGACGTCCGGCCTGGCCACCAGGGCACGCGCGATCGAGAGCCGCTGGCGCTGGCCACCGGAGACGTTGGTGCCCCCCTGGGCGATCGCGGCGTCCAGTTGGCCGGGCATGCGCTCCACGAAGGCGCGCGCCTGCGCCACCTCCAGGGCGTGCCACAGCTCCTCGTCGGTGGCGTCCGGCTTGCCGTAGCGCAGGTTGGACGCCACGGTCCCGGTGAAGAGGTACGGACGTTGCGGCACCAGCCCGATGGATCCCCACAGCACCTCGGGATCGAGATCCCGGACGTCGACGCCGTCGACGAGCACGCGCCCACCGGTCGCGTCGAACAGGCGCGGGATCAGACTGACCAGCGTCGACTTGCCCGAGCCGGTCGACCCGATGAAGGCGAGCGTGCGGCCCGGTGTGGCGGTGAAGGTGATGCCCTCCAGGACCGGCTCCTCGGCGCCGGGGTAGGCGAAGGAGACGTCCTCGAAGCGGACCTCGCCCCGGGCGGTGGTCTCGGTGACGGGATTGGCCGGCGGAACCACGGAGGAGCGCGTCTGCAGCAACTCCTGGATGCGCACGGCGCACACCTGGGCGCGCGGCGCGATCATCAGCATCATCGTCGACATCATCACGCTCATCAGGATCATGGTGAGGTACTGCAGGAACGCCGTGAGCTGGCCGATCTGCATCTCGCCGGCGTCCACGCGGAGGCCGCCGAACCACATGACGCCCACCGACGACGCGGCCATCACCAACTGGACCACGGGGAAGAACGTGAGCATGCGGCGCCCGACGCGCAGGGAGGTGGTGGTCAGCTCGCGGTTGGCGTCGTTGAAGCGGACGCTCTCGTAGGGCTCGCGCACGAAGGCGCGGATGACGCGCAGGCCGGAGATCTGCTCGCGCAGCACCCGGTTGAGGGTGTCGATGCGGCTCTGCATCTGCCGGAACAGCGGCAGCGCCTGGAGCAGGATCGCGGTGATGATGGTGCCCATCACGACCACGGCGACGGCGATCAGCCAGGACAGGCCGACGTCCTCGCGCAGGGCCATGAAGATGCCGCCGACCATCATGATGGGCGCCTGGACGATCATGAAGGCCGTCATCATGACGAGCGTCTGGACCTGCTGCACGTCGTTGGTGGTGCGGGTGATCAGGGACGGCGCCCCGAAGTTGTTCACCTCACGGGTCGAGAACGACAGCACGCGCCCGAAGATCGCCGCGCGCAGGTCGCGCCCGAAGCCCATCGCGGTGCGGGCGCCGAAGTAGATGGCCGAGACCTGGCCGCTGATCTGGACGAGCGAGACGCCGAGCATGATCGCGCCGAGGTGCCAGATCGTGGCGGTGTCGCCCTTGGCGACGCCCTCGTCGATGATCCGGGCGTTCAGGGTGGGGAGGTGGAGGCTGGCGGCGGTCGCCGCCAACTGCAGGAGGATGACGAGGGTGATGTGGCCCCAGTAGGGCTTCAGGTACTCGCGCAGGGTGCGGAGGAGCATCAGGCGTCCTTCTGGATTCCGTGGAGGATGAGGTCGGCCAAGGCCTCGCCGTCGGTGAGCGCCGGGTCGCCGGCGAACGTGTGTCCCGCCCCGAAGGTCAGGGCGATGAGGGCGGTGGCGGCCACGCGTGGGGTGGTGCGCAATGCGTCCGCGTGGGGGGCCAGGGCGGACGCCACGGTCTCGACCACGGCCTCGTGCAGGGCGCGGGGATCCGGGCGCCGGCAGGTGCTGGACGCCTCGGGCCCCACCGGACCGCCGGGCCGCTCGTGGGCGTGGCCGTGGAAGGAGAACCGGCCGGATCCCTGTTCGTGCAGGAGCGCGATGACGGTCCGGACGTCGTTGATGCGGACGGACAGTGCCCGGCCGATGTGCGCCACGGTGGTCGCCAGGTCGGCGTCGGGCGGCAGGGTGGCGAGGCCGTCGGCGAGCCCGTCGCGGCTCAACACCTGGGTGGCGCAGGCGTGGAGGATGTCCTCCTTGGAGTCGAAGACGCGGAAGATCGTGCCCTCGGCGACGCCGGCCGCCTCGGCGATCTGCCGCGTGGAGACGCCGGAGCCGTGCTCCAGCAACAGGGGGATCGTGGCCTCGATCAGGGCGCTGCGGCGCTCGTCGGGCGGCATGGGGCGTGCTCTGCTCACGTCGATCCAGAATAAGTGAGTGAGCACTCACTCACAAGTGCGGTGCGTCGACGGCCGGAGCTCTCCTCCCCGGGTAGGCGGGGTCGGGCTCAGAGCCAGCCGGCGAGTTTGAGCAGTCCCATCCACAGGCTGATCGTGACGAACGACACGACCGTGCCGCCCATCGTGGACACCGTGGCCCAGTCCTCCTCGCCGTGGCGGGCGGCGAAGGCGGGCACGATGGAGAACGTGGGCAGTGCCGCGGTGATGACCGCCGCGGCCTTGAGGTCGGTCGACATCGGCGGCAGCCCGATGGCCTCGAACGTGAGCACCAGTCCCCACGCGAGGGCCGGCATCGCCAGCAGCTTGCCGACGAGCGAGAACGCCACCTCGCTGAGCAGGCCGCCGATCCTCAACCCGACGAGCAGCCCGCCGATCGCGAACAGGGCAACGCCAGAGGAGGCCTGGGCGAGGAGTCGGACGGACCGGTCCAGTGCCTCCGGCAGCGTCACGCCCAGCCCGTTCAGGACCAGGGCGGCGATGATCGCGAGCACCATCGGCTGGCTGAGGACCGACCGCAGTGAGCGGCCGAGGGTGCGCAGGGCGGTCGAGTCGGTGCCGGTGTGCGCGGCTCTCTCCGCCAGGAACAACACCAACGGGATGATGAGGACGTTGTCGACGATCATGTCCATGCCCACGGCGACGCCGGCCACGTCGGGAAGGGCGATGAGGAAGATCGCCATCCCGATGAAGCCGTTGTTGGTGCCGCCCATCGCCATGCTCAGGTAGGGGGCCCGGACGGCCGGCGCCCTGCGGACGGCCACCCAGGCGTGGGCGAGGCCGAACATCGCGAGGGCCGCCACGGCATACGTCAACAGGTAGGCGGGGTTGAAGATCTCGGTGAAGCTGCGCCCGAAGACGTTGACGAACACGAGCAGCGGCAGGGCGATCTTCACGACGAACCGGTTGAGGATGGCCATGTCGGCGCGCTGGAACATCCCGAACCGGGTGCACAGGAAGCCGACACCCACCACCAGGAAGATCGGGACCGTCGCTGAAAGGACGTCCACCATCGCGCCCCACCCCCTCCCGGTGTGCACGGCGCACACCAACGTGCGGCGTTCGCCGCCCTCGCGACGCTATCCGCGGGCGCGCCGCGGGGCCACTTGGTGCTGCCGGTTGCCCCGGTATCGGGATGGGTGCCACTAGGCTCGCGCCATGAGTCAGCCCGGCAAGGTCGCGATCGTCGTCAACCCGGCCAAGTTCGACGACCTCGACGAAGTGAAGCGCCGCGTGGCGGCCATCGCCGGCGAGGAGGGCTGGCCGGCGCCCGCCTGGTACGAGACCACGGCCGAGGATCCCGGCGTCAGCCAGGCGATCCAAGCCGTTCGGGAGGGGGCGACCATCGTCTGCTCGCTGGGCGGTGACGGCACCGTCCGCTCGGTCGCGCAGGGCCTCCTCGAGGAGCGGCCACCCGACGACCTCGCCGAGATCCCGCTCGGCCTGCTTCCCGCCGGGACCGGCAACCTCCTCGCCCGCAACCTCGGACTCCCGCTGGAACTGGACGCCGCGCTCCGCATCGCCCTGACGGGCCACACCCGCTGCATCGATGTGGGACACGTCTCGTTCGACGAGGGCGACGTCGACGTGTTCCTCGTGGCGGCCGGGGTGGGGCTGGACGCCGAGGTCATGGCCAACGTCGACGAGGACGTCAAGAAGAAGGTCGGCTGGTTGGCCTACGTCCTCTCCGCCGTGAAGCCCCTGGCCGGGAAGGGGTTCCGGGTCAACGTGTCCGCTGACGGTCGGCGTGTCCGGAGCCAGCACGCCCGCAGCGTCATGGTGGGGAACTGTGGGGAGCTCACCGCCGGCGCCCAACTCATGCCGGACGCCCGGGTCGACGACGGCCTGCTCGATGCCCTGGTCGTGGCCCCCCGCGGACTGCTCGGCTGGGGTGCCGTGCTGGCCGACCTCGCGACCCGGCACCGGTTCGGCCACCCGGCCATGGAGCGCGTCCAGGCGAGGGGGGTCGAGGTGCGGGTCGACCACCCCATCGAGGGAGAACTCGACGGGGATGCCGTCGGTCCCGTCCGCACGATGAGGTGCGAGGTCCACTCCGTGGCCCTGCCCGTGCGGGTCGCCGGGCCCGACGAAGGTTGGCACTGAGCGCGCTGCCATGTCGTATTCCTGCTAGACCGCGCCCGCGGCGTCCGTCACGATGGACGCATGGTGCCTGACCGGGAGACCTGCCTCGCCGCCGTCGCGAGCCGCGACGCGCGGTTCGACGGCAGCTTCTTCACGGGGGTGTCCAGCACCGGCATCTACTGCCGCCCCTCCTGCCCCGCCCGGACGCCGGCGCCCCACCGCATGACGTTCCACCCCAGCGCAGCGGCCGCGCAGGCCGCCGGCTTCCGGGCCTGCAAGCGCTGCCGGCCGGACGCCGTCCCCGGCTCGCCCGAGTGGGACGGCCGTGCGGACGTGACCGCGCGCGCGATGCGACTGATCGGGGACGGTGTCGTCGACCGCGAGGGCGTCGACGGACTCGCCTCGCGGTTGGGCTACTCCGCGCGGCAGGTGCAGCGCCTCACCCTGGCCGAACTGGGCGCCGGGCCGATCGCGTTGGCCCGGGCGCAGCGCGCCCACACCGCCCGGATCCTGCTCGTCACCACCGCGCTCCCGGTCACGGAGGTCGCGTTCGCCGCCGGGTTCTCCTCGATCCGCTCGTTCAACGACACGATCGCCCAGACCTTCGCGATGACGCCGTCGCGGCTCCGCGCGGGCGGTCCCCGGGGGGCGGCCCCCGCCCGCGGGGCCGGTGGTGGTCCGCTGCAGGAGATCTCCCTCCGCCTCGCATTCCGGCGGCCGTTCGACCCCTCGAACGTGTTCGGCCACCTCGCCGCCACGGCGATCCCCGGCGTGGAGGAGTGGCGGGGCGGCGCCTACCGGCGGACGATGCGCCTGCCCCACGGTCACGGCATCGCCGAACTCGTCCCCCGGGCCGACCACATCGCCGCCACGCTGCGCCTGACGGACCTGCGTGACCTGACCCCGGCGATCGCCCGGTGCCGGCGCCTGCTCGACCTGGACTCCGACCCGGTCGCGGTGGACGGCGCCCTGGCCGATGATCCGAGGCTCGCGCCCCTGGTCGCCCGGGCTCCCGGCCGGCGGGTCCCGCGCACGGTCGATCCCGACGAGTTCGCGATCCGCGCCGTCCTCGGCCAGCAGGTGTCCACGAGCGCGGCGCGAACCCATGGCGCCCGCCTCGTCCGTGCCCACGGCGTCCGGATCGACGACCCGGCGGGGGGCCTGACGCACCTGTTCCCGCCGCCCGCGGCGCTCGTGGACCTCGGGCCGGAGGCGTTCGCGGGGCCGGCGACCCGCCGCGCGACGCTCACGACGCTGGCCCGCGCGCTGGCGTCCGGTCAGGTGGACCTGTCGCCCGGAGCCGACCGCGGCGAGGCCCGCGCGGCACTGGGCCGGCTGCCCGGGGTCGGCCCATGGACCGTGGAGATCGTCGCCATGCGGTCCCTGGGTGAACCGGACGCGTTCCCGGGCCGCGACCTCGGCGTCCTCAGGGCCGCGGAGCGGTTGGGCATCACCGACCTCGAGGCGGCGTCGCGACGCTGGCGTCCCTGGCGGGCGTACGCGACGCAGCACCTGTGGGCCGTCCTCGACCACCCGATCAACCATGTCCCGCAGGAGAATCCATGAAGCACCGCATCATCGACTCGCCCATCGGCCCCCTGACCCTGGTGGTCGACGACGAGGGTGTCCTGTGCGCGCTGTACACCGACGGCCAGAAGCACTTCCCCGGGCCGGAGGCGCTCGGTGAGCGTGACGACACCATCGCGCCGGAGGCTGTCGCCCAGGTGGGGGAGTACTTCGCCGGCCGACGCACCGACTTCGACGTCGAGCTGGCCCCGCGGGGCACGCCGTTCCAGCACGCCGTGTGGGACGCGCTGGCCGCGATCCCGACGGGGGAGACGCGCACGTACGGCGAGGTGGCCGCAGACCTGGGCAGGCCCGGGGCGTCCCGTGCGGTCGGGGCGGCGACGGGGCGCAACCCGATCAGCATCATCGTGCCCTGTCATCGACTCGTCGGGGCGGCGGGGTCGCTGACCGGGTACGCCGGTGGCATCGATCGCAAGCGCTGGCTCCTGGCCTTCGAGCGGAGCCTCAGGCCGGAGACGGGCCGGTCGACCGGCGAATGATCAGGTCGGGGTGGAACATCACCTCGGTCGGATCGGGCGCAGTGCCGTCGCTGATCGCGCGCAGCAGCGCCGAGACGGCCGCCTCGGCGATCGGCCGGACGGGCTGGCGGACGGTCGTCAGGCCGGGATCGGTGAACGCCATCAGCGGGGAATCGTCGAAACCGACCACCGACAGATCCTCGGGGACGGACAGGCCGCGCCCCCGTGCCTCCCGGATCACGCCGAGGGCCATCAGGTCCGAGCCGCAGACGACGGCGGTGTGGCCCGACTCGATGAGCCGTCCGGCCGCGACCTGGCCGCCCTCCGCGGTGAACGTGGTCATCTCGATGCTCTCGGGGCCGAAGCCGAGTGCCTCGAACGCAGCGACCTTGCGGCGGGCCGGTGTGAAGCGCTCGTTGCCCACGGCCAGGCCGATGCGCGTGTGCCCGAGGGTGCGGAGGTGGGCGACCGACGCCGCCACGGCCTCGGCGTCCGAGCACGAGTAGAAGCCCGCGGCCAACTCGGTCGTCGGCGCGTTGATGAACACCACGGGGATGCCGTGCCTGATCACCTTCTGGTAGGGCTCCAGCGACAGGGTGTTGTTGGCCGGGATGCCGCTCACCGACACGATGCCGGCCAGTTCGGTGTCGACCAGCGCGGCCAGGTGCTGGTCCTCGCTCATGCCGGTCGGGCCGGCGGGGCACACGAACGTGCGGACGCCGGCGGAGTACAGCAGCGAGTCGAGGATCTCGGCGAAGGCGGCGAACGAGGGGTTGGACAATTCGGGCAGCATGATCGCCACGGGGGCCGGACGCCGTTGGCCCGGCTTCTCCAGGACGTAGCCGAGCGCCGCCGCCGCCGCGTGGACCGCGTCGCGGGTGTCGGCGCGTACGCCGGGCTTGCCGTTCAGGACGCGCGACACCGTCGCCGTCGAGACCCCCGCCGCTTCGGCCAGATCGGCCAGGCGTGCCTTGGTGGTCATGGTTCTCCTCCCCCTCCAGCGTCGGAAGGTGGCCAGCGTACTGCAAGACTTGCAGAACTTTTGCAAGCTGGTCATTGGTACAAATAACCAAGTCGCGCGGCCTCTCTCGGTGACAACTGTGGCGCACGGCCCCGTAAATGTCACGCGACTTCATGAATTCGTTACGTAAGTGGCTATGAAACTTGCAGAGAGGTGGGCTACCGTGGGTGTCAACCGAGGGGCAGGCACGGGAGCCGCCTCATGAAGGAGAAACCAATGCGCAAGAGCATCGTCTCGGTGCTGGCCGCTGGCGTGGCACTCAGCCTGGCCGCCTGTGGTGGCACCGGCTCGACCCCGGCCGCCGCTCCGTCCAGCGCCGCCGCCACCACCGCCGCCGCGGCCCCCGCCGACGCCGGCACCCTGACCATCTGGACCGACGAGACCCGCGTCGACGCCTTCAAGGAGCTCGGCGCCGAGTTCAAGAAGGAGTCCGGTGTGACCCTGGACGTCGTCCAGAAGCCGACGGCCGACGTCAAGACCGACTTCATCTCCCAGGCCCCGACCGGCCAGGGCCCCGACCTGATCGTCGGCGCGCACGACTGGACGGGTGACCTCGTCAAGAACGGCGTCATCGCGCCGGTCGAGCTCGGTGACAAGGTCGACGGCCTCTCCGACGTCGCGAAGGCGGCCTTCATGAACGGTGGCCAGCTGTACGGCGTCCCCTACGCCATCGAGAACATCGCGCTCGTCCGCAACAACGCGATCGTGAAGGACACCCCGGCGACCTTCGACGACCTGGTCAAGCAGGCCAAGGGCACCGGCAAGGAGTTCCCCGTCCTGATCCAGCAGGGTGAGAACGGCGACGCCTACCACCTCTACCCGCTCCAGACCTCCTTCGGCGCCCCGGTCTTCAAGTCCGACGCCGCCGGCGAGTACTCGAACGAGCTGGGCATGGCGGGCGCCGAGGGTGAGGCCTTCGCGACCTACCTGAAGAAGCTGGCCGGCGAGGGCGTCCTGAACGCCTCCATCGGTGGCGACCAGGCCAAGCAGGCCTTCACCGACGGCAAGAGCCCGTACATGATCACCGGCCCGTGGAACACCGCGGAGTGGACGAAGGCCGGCATGGACATCTCCGTGCTCCCCGTTCCCTCGGCCGGTGGCAAGCCGTCGGCTCCGTTCCTCGGCGTCCAGGGCGTCTACCTCTCGGCGAAGTCCCAGAACGCGCTGCTCGCGAACCAGTTCCTCGACTACGTCGCCTCCGACGACGCCCAGGCCAAGCTCTTCGAGCTCGGCGGTCGTACCCCGGCCTCGACCAAGGCCGCCGCAGGCATCGACGACAAGATCCTCGCCGGCTTCGCCGAGGCGGGCAAGGACGGCCAGCCGATGCCGGCCATCCCGGAGATGGCCGAGGTGTGGGCCTTCTGGGGCTCGACCGAGGTCTCCATCATCAGCGGCAAGGCCGCTGACCCGGTCGCTGCCTGGAAGCGGATGAACGAGAACATCAAGTCGAAGTTCTGATCCTCCCCTGACGGACACCCAGTCCGTCACCGACAACCGGGGTTGCGCGGGGCGGCTCGCCCCGCGCAACCCCTCTTCGGTCCGCGCCCCGAACCGACGACACCCCGCGCAACGAAGCGACCAGAAGGGGTCACCCCTTGAGCACGCAGCTGCAGGCCCCCGGCACGAAGCCGACGGTCCCTCCCCAGAAGCCCTCGACGGGGCTGTCGCACGCGCGCGACTTCACGCGCCCCGGCTTCTACGTGAAGCTCGTCCTCATGGCCCTGGTCAACGCCTTCGGCCTGTACGGCATCATGGCGTCCTGGGCGCAGCGCGAGTGGTTCATCCTCGCGTTCCTGGCGGCCACGCTGGTGGTGGCCGACTACGTCTACTTCTCCCGGCGGGCGATCCCGGTCAAGTACCTGATGCCCGGTCTGGCGTTCCTGCTGGTGTACCAGGTCTACGTGATGGGCTCGACGGCCTACGTCGCCTTCACGAACTACGGCGACGGCCACAACGACACCAAGGAACCGGCGATCACCCAGATCCTGCGGACCTCCGACCGCCGCGTCGAGGGGACACCGACCCTGCCGGTCACCATCATCGACCGCAACGGTGAGCTGGGCTTCGCCGTGGTCGTGGACGGCCGGGCCAAGGTCGGCACCGCCACCGATCCGCTGGCCGACGCCCCGGGCGCCGTCGTGCAGGGCACGCGCGTCACCGAGGTGCCCGGCGCGACCGTGCTGCAGCCCGCCGAGATCCGCGGTCGTCAGGCGGACGTGCTCGCGCTGCGGGTCAACGTCACCGACGACCCGACCGACGGCTGGCTGCGCACCGACAACGGCGCCATGGCCTACACCGCCAAGTCGGCGCTCGCCTACGACAGGGGCGCAGACACCTTCACCGACACCGGGGGCAAGGTGTACAGGGCCGATCCCCGGCAGGGCGTCTTCGTCGCCGAGGACGGCTCGCAGCTCACCCCCGGCTGGCGCGTGTTCGTCGGCACGGAGAACTTCACGAAGATGTTCACCGACAGCCGCCTCTCGGGCCCGTTCCTGTCCATCCTGGTGTGGACCTTCGTGTTCGCGATCGCGTCGGTGCTGACCACCTTCGCGCTCGGCCTCTTCCTGGCCGTGGTCTTCAACGACGAGCGGGTGAAGGGGAGGACCCTCTACCGGGCGTTGTTCATCCTTCCGTACGCGTTCCCGGGCTTCCTGGCGGCGCTGGTCTGGAAGGGCATGCTCAACAAGGACTTCGGCATCATCAACCAGACCCTGCTGGGCGGGATACCGGTCGAGTGGCTCACCGACGGCACGATGGCGAAGCTCTCGATCCTCATGGTGAACCTCTGGCTGGGCTTCCCCTACATGTTCCTGATCTGCACCGGGGCCCTGCAGTCGATCCCGGGTGAACTGACCGAGGCCGCCGTGATGGACGGCGCGGGCCCGATCCGCCGGTTCTGGTCGATCACGCTGCCGCTGCTGATGGTGTCGGTGGCGCCGCTGCTGATCGCGTCCTTCGCGTTCAACTTCAACAACTTCTCCCTGATCTACATGCTCACCGGCGGCGGGCCCAACTACCCCGGCGCGCCAGTGCTGATCGGTGAGACGGACATCCTGATCTCCATGGTGTACGCCGTGGCGTTCGAGTCGGGTGTCAAGCAGTACGGCCTGGCGAGCGCGATGTCGATCCTGATCTTCCTGATCGTCGGCTTCCTCTCGTGGCTCGGCTTCCGCCAGACCCGCAAGCTCGAGGAGATCATGTGATGACCACGCAGACGAAGATGAAGCTCGAGAACGCCAACAAGCCGCGGGTCCGCGGCGTCCGGTGGTGGGCCGAGGTCGGCTGGAAGCACTTCCTGGCCCTGCTCGTGATCGCGTTCTGCCTGTTCCCGATCCTCTACATCCTGTCCGCCTCGCTGAACCCGGGCGGCACCCTGACCGGCTCGAACCAGCTGTTCTCGAAGGTCTCCCTCACCAACTACGTGAGGCTGTTCACGGACACGCGGTTCCCCAACTGGATGCTGCACTCCTTCATCGTCTCGACGGCCACGGCCGTCGGCACGGTCCTGATGGGGGCGTCCGCGGCGTACGCGTTCAGCCGGTTCCGGTTCAAGGGACGCCGCGGCGGCCTGACCGCGTTGCTGATCGTCCAGATGTTCCCGCAGATGCTCGCGTTCGTCGCCATCTTCCTGCTGCTCCTGACGCTGCGGGAGATCTACCCCTTCCTCGGCCTGGAGTCGCTGTTCGGCCTCATCGCCGTGTACCTGGGCGGGGCGCTGGGTGCGAACACGTTCCTGATGTACGGCTTCTTCAACACGATCCCGGCGGAGCTGGACGAGGCGGCCAAGATCGACGGCGCCACCCACGCCCAGATCTTCTGGGGCATCATCATGCGGCTGGTGACGCCGATCCTCGCCGTGGTGGGCCTGCTCTCGTTCGTCAGCACCTACGGCGAGTTCATCCTCGCCAAGCTCGTCCTGGCCCGTCCCGAGAACTACACCCTGGCCGTCGGCCTGTACGTGTGGGCCTCCGACGAGCGCAACGCGCCCTGGTCGCTGTTCGCGGCGGCAGCCGTGATCGCCGCCATCCCGATCATCCTGCTGTTCATGTACCTGCAGAAGTACATCGTCGCCGGCCTCACGGCCGGTGGCGTGAAGGGCTGACGGGGCGGGTCCGTCGCAGCCGTCAGTTCCACTTCGTCGGGCCGTAGGACCCGGCGGGGTACTCGTCCAGCGGAACCGTGCCGTCCGACCACGACTCGAACACCGGGGTGAGGATGCGCCAGCACTCCTCGGCGATGTCGCCGCGCACGGACAGCAGGGGGTCGCCGGTCAGGATGCCGTCCAGGATCTCGCCGTAGGGCCGGACGGGGGACTCCGAGAGCTGCGCGGACAGCGTGGTCTGCTCGAAGTCCCACCGGTTGCCCTCCGCATTGGTCGAGATCGACAGGGAGATGGTCTCCGGGGCGATGCCGATGACCAGGAGGTTGGGGGAGGAGAGGTTGCGGAAGCCCTTCGGCTGGTAGGCGAGCGGCTTGAACTTGACCACGATGCCGCGGAACCCGTCCCCGAGCGCCTTGCCGCTGCGGAGCCGGAACGGGACCCCGGCCCAACGGGCGTTGCAGATCTGCAGGGTCAGCTCGGCCAGCGTCTCCGTCTCGCGGCTGGCGTCGACGCCCTCCTCGGCGACGTAGTCGGGCACCTCGCGTCCGTCGACCGAGCCGGCGGTGTAGCGCGCCCGGCGGGACGCCACCTCACCCTCGCCCTCCCACAGCCGCGTGGCACGCAGGGTGTGGACGATCAGGTCACGCAGTTCCAGGGCGTCGATCGTGGAGGGCTCTTCCATCGCGAACATGGCCATGACCAGCATCAGGTGGGACTGGATCATGTCCTTCAGCGCGCCGGCCGTGTCGTAATAGCCCGCGCGGCCCTCGAGGGCGAGGTGCTCGTCGGTGATGACCTCGACCCGTTCGATGTTCTCGGCGTTCCACACCGGCTCGAAGATGCGGTTGCCGAAACGCAGGCCGAGCAGGTTGAGGACCGTCGCCTTGCCCAGGTAGTGGTCGACGCGGAAGATCCGCTCCTCGGGGACCAAGGTGGTCAGCTGCGCGTTGAACGCGCGTGCCGACTCGAGGCTGGAGCCGAAGGGCTTCTCGATGGCCAGGCGCAACCCGGCCGGCAGCTCGAACGTCGACAGGGCCTGGCACGCCTTCTGGCTGATCGCCGGCGGCAGCGCGAAGTACAGGACGATCGGACGCCCCTCCTCCTCGAGCTCGGACAGGAAGGCGCGCATCTCGGCCGCGCTGGTCACGTCGAGCTGGTGGAACGTCGTCTCGGACGCCATGCGCTCCGCCTGGGCGTTCTTGCAGCCACCCTGGGCGAGGGCGTCCTTGACACGCTCGCGCCACTGCTCGTCGGTCAGCCGGTCGTACGCGGCCCCGACCAGGCGCACATCGATGTCGGGCCGGGCGCGCAGGAGCGTGCCCAGACCGGGCAGGAGCAGCCGGTGCGTCAGGTCGCCGGAAGCTCCGAGGATGACGAGGGTCGCAGGTGTCTCGGACATGCAGGGCTCCTTGGTCGTCGTGCGTGCAGTCAAACCCTAGTCGGGTGCTCGGAACGGCGGAGGGGTCGACCACCGCGGATCCTCGGGCCTCAGCGCCGCCACGGGTCGCCGGCGTACTGGGCGGCGTACGCGCGGACGTCCCCGGACGCCAGCGCCGCGGCCAACTGGGCTGACTTGGCCCGGTCGACGAGGGTGACCGACTGGCCACCCCGGCTGCCGAATCCCGCCACGGGGACCATGAGGCTCGTCGTGGAGTCGACGTCGAGCCGCGCGGCCAGGGGTGCGAGCGCCACGGCCGCCTCCGGGGAGAGGGCCCCGGTGAACCGGACGTGCTGGGCCAGGGCCCGGGCCACCCCGAGAAGCCCGGCGGGGTCGGACGCGGCGAGGTCGCGCAGGCGGCGTCCGGCACCGAGCATGATCGCGCGATGGCGCGCGGTTCGGTCGAGGTCACCGCGGGGGAGCTCCTTGCGCTGCCGGGCGTAGACGAGCCAGTCCTCGGGGGACAGGCTGATCGGACCCGCGGGGAAGTGCGAGACGCGGCCGTTGTTCGGGTCGACGAACGTCGAGGCGATGGTGTTCTGGACGGTGAACGGGCCGAGCGACCGAATGACGGCGTCGTACCCGGCGAACCCGGTGAGTGCCGTGGCGTGGATGGGCAGGCCCCCGAGCAGGGCCGAGACCGTCCGCGTCAGCTTCTCCACGTCACCGCCGTAGCCGGAGTTGATCTTGCCCTCGGACCTGCCGTCGATCGGCACCCACGAGTCGCGGGGGACCGAGACGAGCGCCAAGTGGGAGCGGTCCGCGGAGAGCTGCGCGAGCATGATGAGGTCGGGGCGCCCCCGGGCCGGGTCCTCCCATGTGTCCGTGCCCAGCAGGAGGGCGTTGAACGGCCCCGGCGGGAGCGGGTCCACCGGGGTGGGGGACGGCGTCGCGGTGGGCGTGCGTTCGGCGGGAGTGGGCGCAGGCGGTGGGGCGGGTGCGCTGAGGGACGGGGAAGGCGGACCCTCGTTCGCGCACCCCACCAGGACCCATGCGCTGAGGCCGAGGGCCCCGGACAATGCTGTGCGGCGGGTGATCGACACGCTGCCAGCGTAGGTCGTCCGTCACCCGGTCCGGGGCGGACGCCGAAGGTCCCGCCTCGCGGCAACCGACTCGGGGGAGCGGGACGGTTCTCGATAGGGTGTCCGGGTGAGTGATTCCCAGCAGCCTGCGGCGTCCGCCGCGCCCCAGCCGTCCGTCTCCGAGCAGGTGCAGGTGCGCCTGGCCAAGCGCGAGCGACTGCTGGCCGAGGGGCGTCAGCCGTACCCCGTCGAGGTGCCGCGCACGCACTCGCTGAGTGCGGTCCGCGCGGAGTGGGGCCACCTGGCCGCCGGCGAGGAGACCGACGTCGTCGTCAGCGTCGCCGGACGCATCATGTTCCAGCGCAACACCGGGAAGCTGTGCTTCGCCACGCTGGCCGACCAGTTCGGCCAGGACGCCGACGGTGAGCGCCTCCAGGTGATGCTGAGCCTGGCCGAGGTCGGCCAGGACTCCCTGGACGCCTGGAAGGCCGACACGGACCTCGGTGACTTCGTGTCCGTGACGGGTCGCGTCATCGCGTCCAAGCGCGGTGAGCTGTCGATCATGGCGACGGACTGGACGCTGGCGTCCAAGGCGTTGCGTCCGATGCCGACCCTGCACAAGGACCTCTCCGAGGAGGCCCGCGTCCGCCAGCGCTACGCCGACATGGTGGTGCGCGACGAGGCACGCGCGATGGTCCGGACGCGCGCGGCGATCACGCGCAGCATCCGCGAGACGCTCCACCGGCTGGGCTTCATCGAGGTCGAGACGCCGACCCTGCAGCTCATCCACGGTGGTGCCGCGGCGCGTCCGTTCGCGACGCACCTGAACGCGTTCGACATCGACATGACGATGCGCATCGCGCTGGAGCTCTACCTCAAGCGCGCCATGGTCGGCGGTACCGACAAGGTCTACGAGATGGGCCGGATCTTCCGCAACGAGGGCATCGACTCCACGCACAGCGCCGAGTTCACGATGCTCGAGGCCTACCAGGCCTGGACGGACCAGTCCGGCATCGCCGCCGTGCAGAAGCAGGTCATCCTGGACGCGGCGGACGCCGTGGGCTCCCGTCAGATCGAGACCGAGGCCGGCGTCATCGACCTCGACGGTGAGTGGCGCTGGCTGCCCGTCCTCGACGGGCTCTCGGACGCGGCCGGCGAGGAGATCACCCTCGAGACCCCCGTGGCGCACCTGCGCTCCCTGGCTGACCGGCACGAGGTCGACTACAACCCCGCCTGGGGCTCGGACAAGCTGATCGTCGAACTGTTCGGCGAGATCGTCGAGAAGTCCCTGCTCCAGCCGACGTTCGTCTGCGACTACCCCGCGATCGCCCAGCCCCTGGCGCGCCCGCACCGGACCAAGCCCGGCCTGATCGAGGCGTGGGACCTCGTCATCGGCGGCATGGAGCGCGGCACCGGCTTCTCGGAACTGATCGACCCGGTCATCCAGCGGGAGCGGTTCACCGAGCAGTCACTGCTGGCGGCCAAGGGAGATCCCGAGGCGATGCAGCTGGACGAGGACTTCCTCAACGCGCTCGAGTTCGGGGCTCCGCCGATGGGCGGCCTCGGCATGGGCGTGGACCGTCTGGTGATGTTGTTCACCAACCGGGGCATCCGCGAGACGATCCTCTTCCCGCTGCTGAAGCCCCAATCCTGACCCGCTGCCCCGAGGGCCTGCATGGGTCGCGCCGAGGGCCTGCATGGAACGCGCCGAGGGCTTGGGCTGCGGTGACTGTTCCGCCACGCATCGGTTTGTCACACTTGGGCAGGTTTGCCACGTGCTCAGACGTGGCAAACCTGAGTGTCGGCTCCCCGACCCGACGCCGATGTGGCAAAGCTGAGTGTCGTCAGGCCTCAGGCGTCGCTGAAACCGCCATCAGGGGAGCCAGCCCGGCGGCACGGGCCCGGGCCTCGGTGTCGCCGCACGCCGCGAGCCAGTTGGCGAGCATCTGGTAGCCACCCTCGGTGAGCACGGACTCCGGATGGAACTGGACGCACTCGACGGGTAGGGTCCGGTGCCGGACGGCCATGATCACGCCCGAGTCCGTCGTCGCCGACACCTCGAGTGCATCCGGGACGGTGTCCGGCTCGATCGCGAGCGAGTGGTACCGGGTCGCCGTGAACGGGTTGGGCAGGCCCTCGAACACGCCGCGTCCGTCGTGGTGGACGATCGAGGTCTTGCCGTGCAGCAGCTCGGGCGCACGATCGACGACGCCCCCGTAGGCCACGGCGATCGACTGCAGGCCCAGGCACACCCCGAAGATCGGGACGTGGCCGGCCTGTTCGCGTACCACCTGGATGCTCACGCCCGCGCCCTCCGGAGTCCCGGGGCCGGGGGAGATCAGGATGCCGTCGTAGGCGTCCGCCCAACCCTCGCTCGCGAACCGCTCGTCGTCGTTGCGCCACACGTCGACCTCGGCGCCGATCTGGGCGAGGTAGCTGACGATGTTCCACACGAAGGAGTCGTAGTTGTCGACGACGAGGATCCGGGTCATGGACTCATTGTCGCCGATCGGGAAAACGCCGGCTCTCGGCGCCCAAACCGCCGCCGGCTCCTGACGCGAACAGGGGGGATCCAGGCGGGAGTCGGCTCACCGCGGGACGATCGCGTGGGTGAACTCCGCGGGGCCGGCGTAGGGCGGCATCTCCACCCGCGCCCGGCGGGACACCTCGTAGCCGAGGCGATAGGCGTCCACGTACTGGCGGTACAGGCGGAGGTACTCGTTCGTGCGCAGGCTCTGCTCCAGCCGGGGGACGTCACCGATCGCGGTGATCCGGTACGGCGGCGCGTACGGGACGCCGTGCAGCACGACGGTGTTGCCCACGCACTTGATGCCCGTGCGGGACGACACTCGCTGCCCCTGGATCGTCATCGCCTCGGCGCCGCCCTCCCACAGGGCGTTCACGACGGCCTGGATGTCCTGCTGGTGCACGACCAGCAGGTCGGCATCGACGCCCGCCGGCTGGACGGACGCCGGTGCGTCGGTCAGCACGACCGTCAGGGCAGGGCCGGTCACCGCGCTCGAGTCGGCCCGCTCGGCCGCCGCCGTCAGGTCGGACGCCGCGGGCCCGCCCCCTTCAGTGGTGCGCTCGCGGGTGAGGGCGTCCACCTCGGCCCGGAGTTTCGCGGCGGTACGGGCGAGCTGGTCGGCACGGTCGGCCTCCGCCTGCACGAGCGCAGCGAGCTCGGTCGTGCGCGCGGGGCGGAGGTCGTTGCCCCGCGACGCCAGGGCGCTCGTGGCCATCATGAAGCCTGCGAGCACGCACACCACCACGGTGGCCACCCTGAGCGGTCCCCGCGTCTCGCGGGCCCTGTCCCGGGCCCGGCGCAACCTCTCAGCGGTGTCCATGGGTGGTGTCCATCAGTGGCCGGAGCCTACTTCCAGAGCGTTGCCACGCCGAAGGAGGCACCCATGGCGACCATGGCGATCAGCAGGTTCCAGTTGCCGATGTCGCTCATCCCCGGGACGTAGACGCTGGTCGCGGCGGTCAGGTACCACACGACCAGCCACAGCACGCCCACCAGCATCAGGGTCACGAACGTCGGGACGACCCAGCCCCGGCTGTCGGCGAGGCCCGCCTTCCCGAGGCGGTTCCTCTCGGCCCGCTCCTCGGCGACGGCGGCCTTGCGAGCCGACTTCTTCTTGACGTCGGCCTGCTTGCGGCTCTTGGATTCCGGCACTTCTTCCACTCCTGCTGCTCGGGACGGGGCCAGCTTAACCGCCGGCCGTCGGGTGTCGTTCAACGTCTGGTCAGGGGGTCGCCGTGGGAATCGGGGACGCCGGGGGCGTGGTCTCGGGTTCAGGCGACGGGGAGGCCGGAGGCGCGGTCGTCGGATCCGGGGTGGGGGTCGGCTTGGGTGCGAGGAACACGGTGATCCGCGCCGTCCGATCGACCAGCGACAACGCCTGCGGGTCGGTGCGCAGCACCGAGGTGCCGTCGGCGGGCTCGAAGGTGAGGTTCGTGAACCCGTACTTCGCGGCCTCCGCGACGGCCTGCTCGCGCGTCATGCCCAACATCGACGGCAGCCGGCTCTTGCCGGTCGCCACCGTCAGCGTGATCACCTGGCTCGCCGGGATCTTCTCCCCTTGGTCCGGGGTGACCTTGATGACGGTTCCCTGGACGGTGTCCTTGTCCTCGTCGTTGGCCTCGACCGCCCGCCCGGTGAGCCCGGCCGCGGTGAGGACCTTCAGGGCATCCTCCTGCTTCATCCCCAGCAACCCGCTCGGGACGGTGACCATCTTCGGGCCCGCGTTCAGGACGAGCAGGACCTCGCTGCCCTCGTTCACCGTCGTGCCCGGGAGGGGGTCGGTGCGCAGGACCCGGCCGATGGACGTGGCGTCCTGGGTCTCCTCGGAGGTGATCCGTGGCTTGAGGTTGGCCTCCTGGAGGAGTGCCACAGCCTGGGCCTCGGTCGCGTTGATCAGCGTGGCGGGGATCACCACCTGCTTGACCTCGGGCTCCCGGTTGCGGAGCATCAGCTGCCAGGCGGCGACCAGGCCGATCAGCAGCAGGGCCACGACGGCGAGGGTCCACCCCAGGCCGGCCCTGGTCTGCTTCTGGTGCGTGACCGGGGCCATGGTCGCCGTTCCGGCGCCGGCCATCGTGCCCGCACCGCCCAGGGTCTGGTCGGCCGTCACCTCGGTGGGGGTGGTCGCAGCCGTGCCGGTGGGGAGCACGGCGGTCGCCGCGGCAGCGGAAGCCGGGGGCAGGGCCACCAGCGGGGGCACGGGTGGGGGGAGCGTCGCGTTCACGCGCTGCCCGCCCAGGATGCGGTTGACGTCATCGCGCATCTCACCGGCGGTGGCGTAGCGGTCGTCGGGGTCCTTGGCGAGGGCCTTGAGAACGACGGCGTCCATGGGCGCCGTGATCTCGGGGTCGACCTGCGACGGCGGCACGGGGTGCTCACGGACGTGCTGGTACGCCACCGAGACCGGCGAGTCGCCCTGGAACGGTGGCTTGCCGACCAGCAGCTCGTACATCAGGCAGCCGGTGGAGTAGATGTCGGAGCGGGTGTCCACGGTCTCGCCGCGTGCCTGCTCGGGGGACAGGTACTGGGCGGTGCCGATCACCGCGGCGGTCTGGGTCATGGTGGACGACGTGTCGGCGACGGCGCGGGCGATGCCGAAGTCCATCACCTTGACCATCCCGGTCGAGGTCATCATCACGTTGGCCGGCTTGATGTCGCGGTGGATGATGCCGGCCTTGTGGCTGTAGGCCAGCGCCTCCAGGACGCCGGCGGTGAACTCCAGCGCCCGCTGGGGCAGGATCTTGCGGCCGTCGCGCAGGATGTCGCGCAGCGTCCGGCCCTCGACGAGTTCCATGACGATGAAGGGGACGGCGGTCTCCGACTGGGGGTCGATCTCCTCGCCGGTGTCGTAGACGGACACGATGTTCGGGTGGTTCAGTCCGGCAGCCGCTTGGGCCTCCCGCCGGAAGCGCGCCTGGAACGTCGGGTCGCTGGCCAGGTCGATGCGCAGCTCCTTGACGGCGACGTCCCGGCCGAGGCGCAGGTCACGAGCCTTGCTGACGAGGGCCATTCCCCCTCGGCCGATGACGCGGCCGATCTCGTAGCGGCCACCCAGAATCCTGGGTTGGTCGTTCATGTTGCCCTCCCTGGTGTGCCGGCCCGGTTCTGGGGAACCCGAATCCTGCGCGTGCCCGTCGGGGCCAGGGTTGGCCCTGCGGGGATGTGCTCATCGGTCATCGCACCGCCTCGATCACCTGCTGGGCGACGGGTGCCGCGTAGCGACCGCCCGAGACCTCCGACCCGTCCACCCCAGCGTCCTGGACGAACACAGCGACGGCGACCTTCGGGTCCTGGGCGAATGCGACGAACCAGGCGTACGGTACCCGGGTCGACCCACTGCCGGCCGACGCGGTGACCGCGGTGCCCGTCTTGCCACCGACCCGGAGACCCGGGATCCGTGCCCGACGTCCTGTCCCGTTCTCCACCACGCTCACCATCATGTCCTGAAGGGACTGGGCGTTCGTGGTCGACATGGCGGTCGACAGCGGACGGGGTGCATGGGTGCGGATCACGTTCAGGTCGGCGCCGCGGACCTGGCTGACCACGTACGGCTCCATGACGACACCGTTGTTGGCGATGCCGGCCACGACCATCGCCATCTGCAGCGGCGAGGCGGCCACGTCGAAGCCGCCGATGGAGCTCAGCATGACCTGGGCCCGGTCAAGCGTGGTGGGGAAGCGCGACGGGACCCCGTAGAGGTCCGCCAGGACGGGCTGCCCGAAGCCGAACTTCTCGGCCTGGCGGCGCAGGGCGTCGGCGCCGAGTTGGTCGCCGAGCAGCGCGTAGGCGGTGTTGCACGAGACCTGGAGGGCCTGGCGCAGGGAGATCTGCTCGCCGCCACAGTCGTAGGTCATCTGGAACGTCGAGCCGGGGAGCGTGAGGGTGGACGGCGAGGCCACGGTCGTGTCCGGGGTCATCCCCGACTCGAGCGCGGCGGCGCTCACGACCAGCTTGAACGTCGACCCGGGCGGGTAGATCTCGCGGACGGCGCGGTTGGTCAGCGGCCTGGCGGGGTTGTCGTTGAGCTGCGTCCAAGCCTGCTGGGTCGCGTTCAGGTCGTGCGAGGCCAGGGCGTTCGGATCGAACGTGGGGGAGGTGACCAGCGCGAGCACGGCGCCGGTGGTGTAGTCGAGCGCGACCACGGCGCCGGGTCGGTTGCCGAGCGCGCGGGCAGCGGCCTGCTGGGCGCGCGCGTCCAGGGTCGTCTGGAGGCTGGCGCCCTTGGGGCGCTTGCCGGAGGCGGCGTCCACGATGTTCTGCAGGGCCTGGACGTCGGCCGTCCCGGCGAGCTCGCTGGAGAAGCTGCGTTCCAGTCCCGCGCCTCCGTACAGGAAGGAGTAGTAGCCGGTGACCCCCGCGTACAGCTGACCCGGGTCGTAGGTGCGCTGGAACTGGTAACGGTCGTCGACCGCGGCGGAGGTGACGATCGGCGTGTTGCCGACGAGGATGTCGCCCCGGTCGGTGCCGAACTCGGCGTCCCGGACGCGCCGGTTCGCGGGATCGGACGCCAGCGATTCGGTCCGGAACAGGTAGCTGAAGGAGGCGTTCACCATCAGCGCCAGGAACATGAGCATCACGACGACGGCGACGCGCCGGATCGGGCCGTTCACGATTCCTCCCCCGGCTTCGATGTGGAGGACTCCGGGGAGTCCGGCACGGGGGCCGCTCCGGAGCCGCCGAACTGCAAGGGATCGGGACGCGGTGCGTCCATCGCAGCCGGCAACCCGGTGCGGGCACCCACGGTGGGCAGGGTCTGGGTGGCCTCCGCCGACAACGACACGTACTCGCCCGAACCGCCGTGCTCGACCACGGGGCGACGGACCTGGTGGGTGATCGTCAGCATCAGCCCCAGCAGGAGGAAGTTCGACAGCAGCGAACTACCACCCTGGGAGACGAACGGTGTCGTCAGGCCGGTGAGCGGGAGCAGGCGTGTGACGCCGCCGATGATGGTGAAGACCTGCAGGGCGAACACGAAGGCCAGACCCGTGGCGAGCAGCTTGCCGAAGCCCTCCCCTGCACCGAGAGCTGCGCGCAGCAGCCGGGCGACGATGACGCCGAACAGGAGGATCACCGCCACGAGCCCGTAGAGCCCGAGCTCCTCACCGAGGGCGGCGGCGATGAAGTCGTTCTTGGCCAGCGGCGTGAGGTAGGGACGCCCGTCGCCCCACCCCGTCCCGAACAGCCCGCCCCAGGCGAACCCGAACTGGGCGCTGATGACCTGCAGGTTGCGGTCATAGTCGGTGAACGGGTTGAGCCAGGACTCGAAGCGGGTCTGCACGTGGCCGAAGGCGTGGTAGCCGCCCACTCCCAGCACCAGGATCATCAGCACGCCCAGGATCGCCCAGCTCGGACGCTCGGTGGCCACGTACAGCATCGCCACGAACAATCCGAAGAACAGCAGGGTGGTGCCCAGGTCCTTCTGGAAGACGAGGATGACCAGCGAGAAGCCCCAGGCGATGAGGATCGGCCCGAGGTCCCGCGGGCGGGGGAAGTCGATGCCGAGGAAGCGACGTCCGGCCATGGCCAGCACGTCCTTCTTCTCCACCAGATAGGCGGCGAAGGCGATCGACAGGACGATGCGGGCCAGTTCGGCGGGTTGGAAGCTGAAGGGGCCGACCTCGATCCAGATGCGGGCACCGTGGTTCTCCTTGCCCAGCACGGGGAGGAGGGGGGCGAGCAGCAGCAGGAAGCCGGCCAGGAACCACAGGTAGGTGTAGCGCTGGAGGCGCCGGTGGTCGCGCAGCCACAGGACGACTGCGGTGAAGACCAGCACGGCCAGCACCAACCACAGCATCTGGAGTTCGGCACTGCGCTTGCCGTCGAACTGGTCCAGGCGGTGGATCATCGACAGCCCGAGACCCGTCAGGAGGAACGCCACCGGCAGGAGCAGCGGGTCGGCGTACGGCAGGCGCCACGCGGTGACGCCCCAACACACCAGGCCGAGTGCGAACCAGGCCGTGATGCCCACGAACCACGGGCCACCGAACGAGAGCGGACCGACGGTCATCAGCCAGTCGGCGGGCATGCCGTCGTTCTGGTTCAGGTTGGTCAGTACGTAACCGCTCGCACCCAGGGTGAGCGCGAAGATCATCATCAGCAAGGAGACGACGGCGCGCCGGCGATGGACCACGATCTCGGCCACGTCAGCACTCCTCGGGGGCGGTGACGGGTGTGGGTCCGGGGCTGGGAGTCTCGAGGGGGGTCGCGGTCGCTACGGGATCGAGGCCGGGAGTGGTGGCCGGCGGGCTCGGCGTGGGCAGGGCCGTCGCTCGGGCGCGGGCCTCACGCTGGGCGATGCATTCGGCAGCCTTCTCGCGCAACTCCCCGAGGGTGCGGTCGGCGGACTCACGGTCGCTGACGGGGATCCCGCCCTGCACCTTGGCCGCGTAGTAGGGGGGCAGGTCGGCGATGCGGGTCGTGTCCTTCTGCTCGAGTGTGGAGAGGTCGACGCCGAGGATGCGGTCGGGGACGCCGCGGAAGACGGCCACGTGAGCGTCCGCAGGACCGATGAAGTACTGGGTCTGGGTGTAGGAGTACCAGCCGTACGCTCCGCCGCCCAGGACGAGGACGGGCAGCAGGAGGGCCAGGACGAACTTCACCCACGTGGCCGCCCTGCGTCGGCCCGACAGGGCATACCGCTCGTCCTCGGTGAGGGTGCGCTCGAGGGCGACCTCCTCGCCCAGCGCGTCCGGTGCGAGGGCCAGCGACGCTGTGTGCTCGGCGCCGGCCGGGGCGCTCACCGTGGCTGCGGCACCGATCATCTCGCTCACGCCCACCGGCCCGTCGACCTCGACGTCGGCCAGCACGATCGTGATGTTGTCGTGCCCGCCCGCCCGATGGGCGAGGGCGACCAGCTTGGCGATGGTCTCGCCCCGGGGGAGGCCCGCGGTGGCGACGTTCGCGATGGCGGCGTCTGTCACGAGGCCGCAGAGACCGTCCGAACACACCAGCAGCCGGTCGCCCGCGTGGACGTCGAGCCAGCCGAGGTCCGGCTCGTGTTGGCTGGAGCCGTTCAGCACGCGGAGCACCAGGGAGCGGTGCGGGTGCTCGAGGGCCTCCTCCTCCGTGATGCGCCCCTCGTCGACCAGCGTCTGCACCCAACTGTGGTCGCGGGTCACCCGGTGGAGGACGCCGTCTCGCACGAGGTAGGCCCGGGAGTCACCGATGTTGACCACCGCCAGGCGGTCGTGGTCCAGCACGAAGCCGCACACGGTGGTGCCCATGCCCGCGAGTTCCGGGTCGTCCTCGACGAGTTCGACCAGCCGCTCGTTCGTCCGGGCGAGGGCGCCGGCCATGACGGTGAGGACGTCGACGAGGTCCCCCGGATCCTCGTCGTCCGCAGGCGTGGGCGCCGCGGGGTGGGTGGCTTCGGCGGTGGCGTCCGTCCTCGCGAGTCGCTCGGCGCGGGCGGCGGCGATGAGGTCCGTCAGGTTCTCGTCGGTCTTCTTCAACTCCCAGATGGCCACCGCCGAGGCGAGGTCACCCGCCGCGGCGCCGCCCATCCCGTCCGCGACCATGAGCATGTGCGGGCTGGTCCAGGCCGAGTCCTGGTTGTTGCTGCGGACCAGCCCGATCTCGGAGTGAGAGTCGTAGCCGAGGGTCAGGGCCATGGGGTCAGGCCTCCACGACCAGCAGTGTTCGGCCGATGCGGAGGGTGTCGGCCGGGGTGAACGGGGCGGGGGAGCTCAGGCGCTCATTGTTCAGGTAGGTGCCGTTGGTGGAGCCGAGGTCCTCGACGAGGTAGCCCTGTGCGGTGCGGTAGATGCGTGCATGCCGCGTCGAGACGTAGTCGTCGTCCAGGATCAACTGGCAGTCGGTGCTGCGACCGATCCTCAGGTGGTCGCCCAGCGTCATCGTCAGGCCGGCCTGCTTCCCCTTGGTGATGCGGAGCGTGGTCGGCATGCGGGCCGCAGCACGGCGTGCGCGGCGGCCCGTGGGGGCGGTCGAGGCCTGGGCCGTGGGGGAGACCCGACGGCCGAACAGGTCGGAGCGGATGACGCTGCCCGTGAGCAGGACGAAGACCCACAACAGCGCGAGGAAGGCGAACTTCAGGGCCAGGACGAGAAGTTCAGACATCGGACACCGGTGACCTCACCAGCATGCGGGTGTTGCCGAGTTCGACGCGTGACCCGTCCCGGAGGGGGGCGGACTGGACGCGTCGGCCGTCCACGACGATGCCGTTGGTCGAGCCCATGTCCTCGATGGTGACCTGGGGCTCCCGGTCCGTGCCCCGAACGCTCACGCGCGCATGGACGCGGGAGATCCCGGGGTCGTTGATGCGGACGTCGGCGTCCGTGCCCCGGCCCAGGGTGAAGCCCGGCGGGGTCAGCGGGTGCCGGATGCCGTTGACCTCCAACACGAGGCTGGCGCGGCGGATCGCGGTGGACGTCGCCGGGGTCGCCGCGGCCGCCACGGCCTGGCTCTGGACCGTGAAGCGCCCGACCGGCAGCTCCGGCTCGAGCTCGTAGGCGATGGTGACCGGCCCGTTGAACACGTACCCCGCGTTGGCCGCGTACTCGCGCAGCTGGGGGATGATGTCGGAGTTCAGGGTCCGGCTGTAGGGCACCAAGCGGTCGTAGTCGTGGCCCGACAGCCCGATGGTGAAGTCGTTGGGCACGAGCTTGCGGTCACGCGAGAGCAGGCGCGCCTCCGCGTCCAGCTCCTTCTGGAGCCGCGCTGTGATCTCCACGGGTTGGACATCACCCTTGAAGGCGCGCGCGAAGGCGCCGTTGACGACCCCTTCGAGCTTGCGCTCGAGGTTGTCGAAGACTCCCACCGGCCCTCCTTCCCCGTCTGTCATCCGCCTGCGAACCTGTCACAGCGTAGCCTGCCACCCTGTTCGCGGCGGGAGTTGCCCCATCAGGGGGGAACACTGCCCTCCCGCCACCCTCGATGCTAGGTCGTCCGCGTCCTGACGACGGCCACCGACCCTGCGGGGAGTCGGAGGCGTCCCTCGGCCAGGTGTGCGCCACCGAACGAGGCGATCATCTCACCGGTCAGATCCGGCAGGACGGCTGCCGAACGGGGTGAGGCCACGATCGTGAGCGGCCCGTGCGTGAGGGCGAACCAGTCGCCGCCATGGGCGGTCGCGACCGGGAGTCCGGGCCTCACATGTGCGCGGCGCAGCGCGATGAGGGTGCGGTACCAGCCCAGCATGGTGGCGTGTCCCGGTTCGTCGCGCTCGCTCCAGTCGAGCTTGGACGCCTCGAACGACGCCGCAGCCTGCGGATCCGGGATGGCCGCGTCCGGGCCGTAGACGTCCGCCCAGCCGTGCTGTCCGAACTCCTTCAGCCGGCCTTCGGTGATGAGCCGGCCGAGTTCTTCGTCGTGGTGGCTGAAGAACTGGAACGGGCGCCGGGTGCCCCACTCCTGTCCCTGGAACAGCATCGGTGTGAACGGGGACAGCAACAGCAGGGCGGCTCCGCCGGCGACCGCGCCGGGCGTCAGACGTGAGTCGGGGCGATCTCCCAGCCCGCGATTGCCGACCTGGTCGTGGTTCTGGGTGTAGGTGATGAACCGGCGGCGGTCGACCGCATCGGGGACGGGAGCACCCCACTCGGTGCCGCGGAAGGTCGACCAGGTGCCGTCGTGGACGAACACCTTCTCGAAGGCGTGGGCGAGCGTCTCGGGACTGCCGAAATCGACGTAGTAGCCGAAGGTCTCCCCGGTGAGCCAGCTGTGCAGGGCGTGGTGGACGTCATCGGCCCACTGCGCGTCCATGCCGCGGGCCTGGGGGCTGGCGGGCAGGGCGGGATCGCCGGTGGTCGCCGGGTGGGTGAGCGTCGGCGCGATCATCGTGACGTCGTTGAGGTCGGACTCGGCGATGAGGGTGAGCCGGCGACCCGTCTCGGCCTCGAGGTCGGCGACGGCATCCGCGATCTCGGTCAGGAGGTGCGGGATCGAGTCGTCCTTGAGGGCGTGCACCGCATCGAGGCGCAGGGCGTCGATGTGGAAGTCACGCAGCCAGCGGACGGCGTTGTCGATCAGGAAGGCGCGGACCCCGGCGGCATGCTCGTCGTCGAGGTTGATGGCGGCGCCCCAGGGCGTCTGGTGCCGGGCCGTGTAGTAGGGCCCGAACTCGGCCACGTAGTTGCCGGCCGGCCCGAAGTGGTTGTGGACGACGTCGAGGCAGACCGCCAGGCCGCGTGCGTGGGCCGCGTCGACGAACCGTTGCAACGCCACGGGGCCTCCATGGGCCTCGTGGACGGCGTACAGGGACACGCCGTCGTAGCCCCATCCCCGCTCGCCGGGGAAGGGGGCCAGCGGCATGAGCTCGACGGTGTCCACGCCGAGTTCGACGAGGTCGTCGAGGCGCTCGATCGCCGAGTCGAGCGTCCCCCCTGGGGTGAACGTGCCCACGTGCAGTTCGTAGAACACGCCGCCGAGGACGTCGCGTCCGTCCCAGTCGGCGTCCGTCCACCCGAAGGCGTTGGGGTCGAACACCCGGCTGGGGCCGTGGACGCCGTGGGGCTGCTGACCGCTGCGTGGGTCGGGGCGCGGATCCCTGCCGTCGACGCTGAGCAGGTAGTCGGTGCCGACGGGCAGGTCGATCGTCCAATAGCCGTCGCCCCGGGGGGCCAAGGTGGCCGACGTGCTCGCATCCGGGCCGGTGCTGCCGTCGCCCCCGGCCGTCGCCCCGGGCAGCACGGCCTCGACCGAACCGGCCAGCGGGGCCCACACGGTGATCGGCAACGTGTCAGTCATGGCTCGCCTCCCCGTTGCCGTTGGCCGGGCGCTCGAAGAACCGCTTGGTCAGCCAGCCGAGCAGGCCGGTGCTCTCCGCCTCGGCCTCCGCCTCGGCCTCCGCCTCGGCGGCGGGGCGGGTCGACAAACCCTCTCGCGGCGTCGCGCGGAAGATCGGGGTGCCGTCCTCCAGGGTGTCGGCGAGTGTCTCGGCCTGTGCCCGGGCGTCCGACCCGCCGGGGCCGTCGACCTTCTCCAGTACCGCGACGGGGTAGCGCGTCAGCAGATCGTCGATCAGGAGGCTGCCGCCGGGGTGCTCGGTGTCGGTCAGGATGTCGCGCCACGTCCCCTCCGGCAGCACGACCGAGTGGGCGGTGAATCCCTCGCTGCGGGCCAGGTCGCGGTGCAGGCGGGCGGCGACGGTGACCACCTGCGGGTCGTCACCGCGCGCGTAGCACAGGGCGTGGCCGGTGCTGCTGGGCAGCGGGCGGTACGCGGCCTCCGGCCCGACGAAGGCGTCGGGGCGCCGACGACGCAGCCGCAGGATCTCGCGGGTGAGGTGGAACTTCTCCTCGGCCAGCGTGACGGGCGCCCGCCGGTCGAGGTAGCTGGCGGTGTCGGCCAGTGCGGCGAAGTCGGCCGGTGCGCGGTTGTCCGGGTCCACGAGGTAGTTCTGCACGGTCTCACACGACTGGTAGGTGTCGGCCACCCCCAGGCACGTCAGCTGGATCGCCTTGCGGGACAGGATCGAGACGCGGACGGCGGCGTTGGTGAAGTCGAACCAGTCGCTGAACGCGCCCATCAGGTCTTCGTCGTCGTAGATCCTCGCGATGAACTCCTTCAGGCGCCCCTCGGCCTCGGCGTCCTGCGACGTCCAGGACGTCCAGATCTTCTGCTCACGAGCGGCCTTCAGCATGTACCGCTCGAGGCGCTCCCGCTCGATCGGGCCGTCGACGGTCCACGTCCCGGCGAGGATCTGCCAGAACAGGTTCTCGGTGTGGCCCTCGATGCCCTCCGCGTAGGGGTGGAGCCGGGTGACCAGCGCCCGCCACTCGGCCGAGTACTGGGACAGCACGCCGATGCGGCTGCGGACATCCTCGGAGCGCTTGGTGTCGTGGGTCGTCCCGCACGTCATCGTGGCGGGCCATGCGGAGGCCATCGTCGAGCACCAGCGGTGGAACTCGTCGGGGTTGAGGCTCCACGTGTCGGGGGAGCCACCGACCTCGTTGAGGGCGACCAGCTGGGTCCAGCGGTAGTAGGCGGTGTCCTCCACCCCCTTGGCGGTGACTGCGCCGCACACCTGCTGGAAACGGACCACCAGTTCGTCGCGCTGGGCACGTTGGGAGCGACCCTCGCTCCCGACCTCCCGACCCAGGACGAGGTCGACCACGACCTCCATCGTGTCGTGGAGTTCGGCGTCCAAGACCTGGGTGGCGCGTTTCGCAGCCTCCTCGACGAGCTCCACCGATGAAGCAGGCGGCTCCTCGCCGGGCACGACGTAGGCGCGGTAGCGGTCGAAGGCGATCACCAGTTCGGTGAGACAGGCACGGATCCAGCCGTGCGTGTGGTCACGCAGCATGATGTCGTCGCGGCAGATCGTGTGGGCCAGGGTCGCGATGCGGTGCACCTCGGCCAGGAGACTGGTGGTGACGATCTCGCGCTTGGCGTCGTTGATCACCTCGGGCAGGGTGCCGGGGATGTCGCCGGTGATCAGGTGTGCCACCGTGCCGAGGTCGCCGTAGCCCTTGGGGTCGCACTGCAGCGCCGAGATCCGCCAGGCGGCGTCGTAGCCGGTCGTGCCGGCCACGGGCCAGTCCTCGGGCATCGACTCGTCGCCCTCGAGGATCTTCTCGGCGGCGATCCAGGCCCCGCCGGTGGCCTTCGACAGCCGGCGCATGTAACCCCGCGGGTCGGCGAGCCCGTCGGGGTGGTCGATGCGGAACCCGTCGATGTGACCCGCGTCGAACAGGTCCAGCAACAGTGCGTGCGTGGCGTCGAACACCTTCGGGTCCTCCACGCGCAGCGCCACCAGTGTGTCGACGTCGAAGAAGCGGCGGAAGTTCAACTCCTCGGCCGCCACCTGCCAGTAGGCCAGCCGGTAGTACTGCTCCTTCACGCAGAGGTGCATGGGCAGGTTCTCCGTGCCGGCGCGCACGGGGAAGACGTGGTCGTAGTACACGAGGACCGGCTGTTCGCCGTCCTCCTCGTGGCCGGGGATGACGCGGTGCTCGAGCGTGATCTCGCCGTTGGCCAGCACGGTGCCGATGCGCGCACCGAGGACCGGCATCAGGATGCCCTCACCCTCGCCGTCATCGGTGCCGTCGAACCAGGTGGCGTAGGGCGAGGCCGGGCCCTCCTTGAGGACCGACCACAGGGCCCGGTTGTGGTGGATCGGAGTGGGGACGCCCATGTGGTTGGGCACCACGTCCACGACGATGCCCATCCCGCGTTCGTGTGCTCGGGAGGCGAGCCGCTCGAAGCCCTCGCGTCCGCCCATCTCCTCACTGATGCGGGAGTGGTCCACGACGTCGTAGCCGTGGGTGCTGCCCGGGGCTGCCTGCAGGATCGGGCTCAGGTAGAGGTCGGTCACGCCGAGGCCCTCGAGGTAGTCGAGTTGGGCCGCCGCCTGGTCGAAGCCGAGGTCCGGCCCCAACTGCAGTCGGTAGGTCGACACCGGCGTACGGCGTCGCTGGGACGGAAGGTGCGGGCGGGTGTCGGCCGCACGTGCTGCGGTGGTCTGGCTCAAGGCAAGTTCCTCGTCATCCGGTGCGCTGGCTCCTGCCAACCTACCGCGAACCTCTGACAGGCGGACGGGCCCGATGGCCGCGCAGCGCTCTTCCCGCGAGAGCCCGGCCCGCCACGGACGGTGGGACTCCTGCGCCGATGGGGCACGGGTCTGTGCTCCGCGTCGGGGGACCGGCGGCGACTGCGATCTCGTCCATCGGACGTTGGTCCGGGCGTCACCCGGAGTTCACATCCACCGAGTTGTCCACAGGGCTATCCACCCCTGTGGATCATGTGGATGGCATCACCCGTAGTCGCGCACCGTGATGTGGATGGCAGTGACCGTCTCCAACATGTCGGGAGTGTGAACAGCTCGTCCTTCCCGGCGCCACCCCGGCCCTCGCGTCACGGGTCCAGTTCGACCGGCTGGAATGGTCGAATATGACCTGCCGCCCAACCCGTGCTAAGGTACTCGGGCTGTCCCGGTGACGGGGCGAAGCGCGAGTGGCGGAATGGCAGACGCGCACGGTTCAGGTCCGTGTGTCCGTAAGGACGTGGAGGTTCAACTCCTCTCTCGCGCACTTATTGGTCGTGTGCCCCTGACGAGGGCAAACAGCATCTGACAAGCGGTTTCACCCTGATAAAGGGTTCGCTCAGACGTACCCACGAGAGCCCATCGGGGGCACTTCCTGCCCCACGTCTGCCCCACCTGCCCCACATATGCCCCACGGGAATGGCACAGAATGGCATACCCACAGGGGTATGCGTGGAAGAACCTCTAGCGTCTTCGTGGACCCCGGGGGTAGACCCCCAGCCTTGTCCATTCCTGTGCCCAGGGCTTCAGCGGCGGCCTCACCTGACCAGCGGTGCGGCGGTTCGCGCGGGAACATCCCTCAGATTGCTCGGCCCTGCTCTGTCCGGAATGAGGCCTCCGGCCGGCTTAAGGAGTCAGGAAGGAGCAGCCATGCCCGCACAACGCTATGAGACCATCGCCCAGGCCTGTGAACGGACCGGGATCAGCCGCAACACCCTGCGCAGGCGGATCGCCACCGGAGAACTGCCGGCCTTCATGACCGGACGCCGCATCCTGCGTCTGCGGCCCGAGGATGTCGACCGGCTTCTCAAGCCCCGCTACGGCCGGCCGATCGCGGTCTAGGGTCCGTCCCGATGGCCACGAAACGTATCCGGGAGAAGCGCACCTTCGGGGAGATCTCGCTATTGCCGAGTGGACGCTACCGCGCCCGGTACAGGGGGCCGGACGGCGAGAGGCACACCGCGCCGGTGACCTTCTTGTCCCGCATGGACGCCGAGACCTGGCTGTCGGGGCAGGCACGAAAGGTCAGCTCGGGAGACTGGAAGCCGCCGGAGAGCGCAGCCGTCGAGGGCGCCCGCGTCGAGGAGTTCGCCCGATCGTCGTTGGCAAGGCGACGGCTCCGGCCGGGCACCGCCGCGTTGTACGACAAGCTCCTCAGGCTGGAGATCCTTCCGGTGTTCGGCGATCGCCGGATCCGCGACATCACCGCCACCGAGGTCACCGACTGGTACCTCGCCATGGCGGACCGACCCACCCAGCAGGCGAACGCCTACGGCCTGTTCAAGTCGCTGATGAAGGACGCGGTCGAGGAGGAGATCATCGAGCGCAATCCCTGCCGGGTGAAGGGAGGAGTGAACAAGAAGGCCGTCCACGAGATCAAGGTCCTGACGCCGGCCCAACTCGGCCGCTACCTCGACGCGGTTCCCGCCGCTCGCCGCGTGCCCCTGCTGCTGGCTGGCTGGTGCGGGCTGCGCTCCGGGGAGGTGCGCGGACTTCGAGTCCAGGACCTCGACCTCAGGACCGGCGTCGTCCATGTGCGTCAGGCGATCGTCCGGCTCGTTGGAGAGCTGATCATCCAGCCGCCCAAGACCGCGGCCGGAAGCCGCGACGTTGCGATCCCCCCGCACCTGCTGCCGTCGCTGCGCGCGTGGATGGACGCGCAGCCGGTTCGCGACCCGGAAGCGCTGCTTTTCGCCGCCAGCGACGGCGTCACTCCCTTGAACGATTCCGTCCTTCGCGACGCGCACTACAAGGGACGCGAAGCGATCAGGATGCCCAGGCTCACCGTGCACGACCTGCGGCACACCAGCGCCACCATGGCCGCACAACAGGGCGCCACCATCGCCGAACTCCAGGCACGAATCGGTCACACGACGCCCAATATGGCGCTGCGCTACCAGCACGTCGCCGCCCACCGGGACCGTTCCCTCGCCAAGCGGATCTCCCAGATGGCCACCGAGTCCACCGAAGAGGCCGCGACTCCGACCGATCTGGTCGACCATCGGCCGCGCAAACCCCAGGGCGCACGGGCCACCGAGACAACCAGCCGAGCCTCCCGACCTGCGGGCCAGCGGAGTCGCGCCGAGCGAGAGCGAACCGCAGCGATCCGCAACTGGGCGGTGACCAGCGGAATCTATGTGCCCGCCCGCGGCCGCCTGAGCAGAGACGTGGTCGCGGCCTACGACGCCGCCCACCAACCACGCGAACGCCGATCGACCCCTGCCGGAGCGGCGACGAGCGAACAAGCCAACCGGCCCTCGCCGAGAGATCCCTCCGAGCTTCCGAATGGAAAGAAGGACACGCCGTGATTGTGCCGGTGCCGCCTCGCGATCGTCCGTTGGTGCTGTACGACCTGCTCGAGCAGATCGCCTGGCTCCAGGCTGTCAGAGCCTACCCGGCCGAGATCCAACGGCTGGGCGAGGAGTATCGGCGGCTGCGGGCGGAGCTGTGAAGGCCGGCCGGAACCTGACCGAGGCGCAGCGGGAGGCTGCTGACCGTGCCCGGCGTGAGACGGTCGAGCAGTTGCACGAGCAGTTGGCCGACGGCATCGCGAACCTGGACGACAAGGACGCCTGGCAGCGGTGGCTGGGCATGGCGTCGAAGCTGCATCGGTACAGCTTCAACAATGTGGTGCTGACGATGATGCAGAAGCCGGACGCGACGATGATCGCCGGCTATCGGGCCTGGCAGGCGATGGGCCACCAGGTGCGGCGCGGTGAGAGGGCGATCAAGATCCTCGGCCCGGTCACTCGCAAGGTCGAACTGGTCGACCGACTCACGGGTGAACCGATCCGGGACGCCGAGGGGCGTCAGCAGTACGTCTGGCAGTTGGTCGGAGTCCGCCCGGTGAGCGTCTTCGACGCGAGCCAGGTCGATCCACCCGTCGAGTCCCCGCCCAAGCCGACGCTGTTGCGCGGTCAGGCTCCTCCGGGGTTGTGGGATTCGCTGGCCGAGTTGGTGGAGGCGGAAGGCTTCCGGCTGGCCCGGGGCGACTGCGGCGGCGCCAACGGGCTCACCGACTATCTAGGCCGGGAGGTTCGGGTCCGGGCCGACGTCGACGACGCGCAGGCGGTGAAGACGCTCGCTCATGAGTTGGCGCATGTGCTGATCCGGCCCGATCCGGGTGAGCCGTACGCAGGCGCGTGCCGTGGCCGTCGCGAGGTGGAGGCAGAGTCGGTCGCCTACGTGGTAGCGGCTGCGCACAACCTGGACACCAGCCAGTACACGTTCAACTACGTCGCCGGCTGGGCCACCAAGGCTGCCACCCCAGAGAACGGCATCGAGGCTGTCGTCGCCGAAACCGGAGCCCGGGTGATCGCGACCGCCGACACGATCCTGGCCCACACCAAGCCCGCTGACCTCGAGACCAGGCTGGTCGACGCCGTCGCCGCAGACCGGGGTGTCACGGCCGGTGTGGCGCCCAGGATAGCGGCGCCGACGGCCGAGCCTGAGGTGTGGGAAACCTTCACGCCGACGCCGAGTCCCGGCGCTCAGGAGAGCCTCGCTGCCCACATCCGCACGTACCAACGAGTCCCATCCGCGAACAGGAACGGGGGTGTCGGCAGTCCTGCCGACACCCCCGATAGTGGGGCCAATCTTCTTGGTTACGACGAGGTGTGATCGAACCAGACTGCGGAGGTTCGGTACCCGTAGCCTCCCGGGCACCAGAGGCTGTAGGCCCAGTCGTAGTAGCGGGCCCGCCAAGGTCCAGTGATGTACAGCACCGACCCTCGGAGGCCGGAGCACTGAATCACCATGCGATCGTGGCCCGCACGGAAGGGAGCCGAGTTGCTGCACCCTCCGCTCGCGCCGCCAACGAGCCAGTAGTTCGTGTAGCGGCAGGTGGTTGCAGCGTCCGCCTGTGGTACAGCGACCAGGGCGGAGCCTGAGGCAAGGACCACCGCTGCGGCGATGCGCAGGAGGTTCTTCTTGACTCTTCCGATACCAGCGACGGTTTCGGGGGTGGCTTGGGTGACCGCAGTATTCATGACCCCTCCTTTGGTAGAGCGACGTGCAGAGAAGCACGTCTATAGGAAACTCGGGAGATGTTCTCTAGTTCTGATACTGGACCTGTTGGAGAACCGTGTCAAGATCTAGAAGAGACCGACTTCTCCCCTGGTGGACGTAAGATGCCTCCATGGCGAAACGAAAGAACAAGCGAGATGGCGACGAGGGAACGAGAGACCAGCTGTTGAGGGCAGGCTTCGACATGCTCAGCAGCGGTACAGCGCTTAGCTCGATCAAGTTGCTTGACCTGACGAAGGCGGCCGCCGTTTCGAACGGCTCCTTCTACCACGCGTGGCCGGAGGGGTTGGGTGCTTACCAGCGCGACCTTGCCATACACGCGGTGGACCTGGCCCAGGTCGAGTACCTGAAGTTCATCGAGGAGTCGGTGATTGTGGCAGATCCGGGCGAGATCGCGCTCCGCGATCTCGTAATGACTCAGTGCAAGCAGGACGCAGAAGGGATCGACCACGATCCCTCGTTCATCGCCCAAGTCTCGCTGTGGGGGGAGCACAAACAACACCCAGGAGTGCTCGAGGCACTCAGGAACCAGTACAACCGCTTCGCCGAAAAACTCTATCTCCCGATGTACGGCCGTGCGCTCGAGGTCTACGGTTTGGAGCTGCGAGAGCCGTTCAACATGGGAACGCTCGCGACGATGATGACGGCGCTTGCCGAAGGTTTGGCTTTACGCCGCGCGGTCGACCCCGAGGTGGCATCACTGCCCAAAGAGGTCGAGGCGGAGGGTTGGGATCTTTACGGGATCCTCGCCTACTGCCTACTCAGCGTCATGCTTCGGCCCGTCAACAACGGCGATACTCGAACCGCAGTGCAACTCGCGGACGACCTCCTCCTTGAAGGAGTCCCCGACGCCGCCGCGAAAGCAAGAGCCGCCGAGGCTGCGGCGTTCCGTGACGACCTGGATGCTGCGATTGCTGCAATCGAGACTCAGTTGGAGCAGCTCCGGAGCCTGAGGTCGCGCCGGCACTAGCTGGCGAAGTAGCTCCCTCGAGGAACCCGCCAAGCGCCGACGGCACAACCCTATTCGACACCGCACCAGCCAATCGAGAAGGGCGACCGAAATCTGGTGTAACTGATCTGGCCTGATCTGCCGCTCCGATAGGGGTGGCGGGAAGGACTGTCAGTGACGCAGGACAGTGTGTCGGCCGTGAGGCTGACCCAAGTACAAGAGGATGAGATCGCTCGTGGCCTGGTGGCCCGGGCACGCAGCGAAGGTGCCGAGCTGGTCGGGCCGGATGGATTGTTGTCCGGGCTGACGAAGCGGGTGCTGGAGACCGCGCTGGAGGAGGAGCTGACCGACCACATCGGGTACGAGCCGCACGACCCGGCCGGCCACCACTCGGGGAACTCCCGCAACGGGACCCGTGCCAAGACGGTCCTGACCGAGGTCGGGCCCGTCAGCGTCGAGGTGCCGAGGGGCCGGGCCTGGCACGTTCGAGCCGGTGATCGTGCCGAAGGGGAAACGCCGCCTGGAAGGGGTGGACCGGATCGTGCTGTCCCTGACGGCGCGGGGTTTGACCACCAGGGAGGTCGGTGCGCACTTCGCCGAGGTGTACGGCGCCAGCGTGTCGAAAGACACCATCAGTCGGATCAGCGACCGGGTGCTGGAGGAGATGACCGAGTGGCTGCACCGGCCGCTGGACGAGGGGCGGTTTCCAGTGATCGTTGCGAATCCTGAACTGGAGGGATCGCAATGCCACGTGGAGGACACAACAGAGCACCAGCTGCGACCAAGCGTCGCTACTTCGAGCTGATCCGTCAGGGGGCCCGCGGTTCGGAGGCGTCGACCCAGGTGGGGGTGTCGTTGAGCTGTGGTTCGTTGTGGTTCATCGACGCTGGCTCGGTGACGTTCATCGACTCCCCGATCAGCAGCCGCTACCTGTCGCAGGATGACAGGATCGAGATCGCGGACGGGCTGGCTGCGGGTGAGTCGGTCAAGGTGATCGCTGCCCGGATCGGCAAGAGCTACCAGACCGTGTACCGGGAGATCGGCCGGAATAGGAAGCCGAACGGCCGATACCAGCCTTGGTATGCCCACGGGCAGGCGCACGTTCGTCGCCAGCGGCCGAAGACCCCGCGGGTTGTCGCCGACCCGGCGCTGCGCGCGGTGGTCGCCGGCAAGCTCGCCGAGCACTGGTCACCAGCCCAGGTCAGCCGCTGGCTGCGGCGCCGCTGGCCGAACCGGCCAAGCTGGCAGCTGTGCACCGAGACGATCTATGAAGCGGCTTACCGCGGCCTGATCAGCCCCATCAGCGACGACATGCTGCGTACCGGGCGGACCTACCGCCACGCTCGTGGCCGGGGCCGCACCCGCGACGGCGCGCTGAAGCAGTCGACCGCGATGAAGTCGATCCACGACCGACCCACGGTGGTCGAGACCCGCAGCCAGGTCGGGCACTGGGAAGGCGACCTGATCATCGGCGGCGGGCAACGGTCCGCGATCGCGACCCTCGTCGAACGCAAGGCCCGGCTCACCCTGCTGGTCCCGGTCCGTGGCGGCCACAGCGCCCAGGTCGTCGGTGACGCCCTCATCGCAGCGTTCGCCCAGCTGCCGGCCGGGCTGCGGCGCACCCTGACCTGGGACCAGGGCAACGAGATGTTTCACCACGCCCGCATCGAGCAAGCGACCGGGCTGGCCATCTACTTCGCCGACCCGCACAGCCCCTGGCAGCGCGGCACCAACGAGAACACCAACGGACTACTCCGCCAGTACTTCCCCAAAGGCACCGACCTGAACCAGGTCACCGACGAACGCCTGGCCGAGGTCGCCGACGAACTCAACCACCGGCCCCGACTCGTCCTCGGCGACCGCACCCAGCCCAACTCATGCGACGATGGCTCCAGCCACCGATTCGCGACGACCGATAGAAACCGCCAGGTGTATCCGGTGGTGTTCATCGATGCGATCGTGGTGAAGGTCCGCGACGGGCAGGTCACGAACAAGCCGTTCTACGTGGCGATCGGGGTCACCGTGCACGGTGAACGCGACATCCTCGGGATCTGGGCCGGCGACGGCGGAGAAGGAGCGAAGTTCTGGCTGAACGTGCTCACCGAGATCAAGAACCGGGGCGTCGCTGACGTGCTCATGCTCGTGTGTGACGGGCTGAAAGGCCTGCCGGATGCGGTCAACACGGTGTGGGAGAACACGGTTGTTCAAACGTGCGTGATCCACCTGCTGCGCAACACGTTCCGCTACGCCGCCCGCCAGGACTGGGACCGGATCGCCAAGGACCTCCGACCGATCTATACCGCGGTCAACGAGTCGATGGCGCGGGAACGATTCGGCGAGTTCGCTGCCACCTGGCGGTCGAAGTATCCGGCCGCGGTCGCGTTGTGGGAACGCGCGTGGACCGAGTTCGTGCCGTTCCTCGACTATGACGTGGAGATCCGCAAGATCATCGCCACCACCAACAGCATCGAGTCGCTCAACGCCCGCTACCGCCGGGCCGTCCGTGCCCGGGGCCACTTCCCGACCGACCAGGCCGCCCTCAAATGCCTGTACCTGGTCACCAGGTCACTGGACCCCACCGGCCGCGGCAAGGCACGATGGGTCATCCGATGGAAAGCAGCGCTCAACGCGTTCGCCATCACCTTCGAAGGGCGCATCAGCCCCTCGAACAACTAGAACGCTAGATGCCAGTTACACCGGAAATCGGACAGACCCGGCTGGCGGGGTCGATCCAGAGAAGGGCTAGGCCGATTGCTCCGCCGGCGCTGGCGAGCGCGCACACCGGCCTTCGGCCGATCCGGTTCGACAGGCCGGGCAGCACGAGGTTCCACACACCGTAGGCGAGTCCCATGATCGTCATCAGCAGACTCATCCGGGTGGTCGACAACTGCCCGGGTCCGGTCCAGAACATGGGTCCATAGATGAGGACGGTCCCCTCTGTCTGGGATCGTCGCCGTCTTCGCGCAGCTGCGCGTGGACGCCCTCAGGGACAGCGATGTGGAGCTGGCACGGGCCCCGGGCCACGGGCCGCGTGGGTGGTCGACCCACGGTGATGACTCTTGGAGTGGATCGAGCAGGCGCGTCGGATGAGGACAGAAGGCAAGGAGTCTCGCGGAGATCGGCCGAGTTCTGGATTCCGCGCTTCCTCGGTCTCTAGGGCGCTGAGCTGTGCCCTTCGGGTCGCAGCCCTCCCTTCGGCCGGAGCCCGGCCGATCCCGGTGTGGCTAGGCTTCGGGCATGGCCGACAGTTGCGTCTCTCGTGTCCCGGTCTTTGCCGGCCTCTCTGCGCAGGATCAGCAGCGGGTCGAGGAGTTGGCGCGTCCGACCCTTCTGAAGGCGGGTGAGGCGGCATACCGTGCCGACGACGATCTGTCGCAGCTGATGGTGGTGCATTCGGGACGCCTCAAGATCTTTCGGCTCTCAGCCGACGGGTCCGAGCAGCTGATCCGGGTGCTGGGTCCAGGCGACTTCACCGGGGAGACGTCGGTGTTCACGGGCCAGCGGCCCGATGATTACGCCACCGCGCTGGAGGAATGCCAGCTTTGCGTGTTCCGCCATGATGATCTTGAGGGGTTGATCAGGAGGCACCCCGAGATCGGCTTGCAGCTGCTGTCGCGGGTGAGCGCGCGGCTCTCCGACACCGAGCACCGGCTCAACTCACTGACCTCGCGCGATGTCGAGAGCCGCCTGGCCGACTACCTGCTCGGCCTATCCAGCACCTGGCGGGGCGGCGTTGCCACGGTGACCTTACCGGTGGCCAAGAAGGACGTGGCCTCCCTGCTCGACACCACGCCTGAGAGCCTCAGCCGGGCTCTGAAGAGCCTCGCCGGGCAGGGTCTGATCGTGATCGGCGCGGGCCGGTCGGTCTCGATCACGCAACCCGACCGGCTGCAGCAGCTCGTCGACGAGGCTTGAAGGCCCGGGGCCAGCGGGGCCCCACCAGCCGTCGGGTGACCACCATTGCGACACTCTCAGCCGGGACGAAGGGTTCGTCCCAGATCCGGGAGTCGTCCGAGCCGGCTGGGTTGTCACCGGCCATGAAGTAGCTCGCCGCGGGAACCCGCCAGGTCTGGGTGTAGGCGCCCGGAACACGGGGACGTCCGTCGACGGACTCGCCGTTGACGAAAAGCCGTCCGGCCTCCAGCTCAACAAAGTCACCCGGCAGGCCCACCACGCGCTTGATCATCGGAAGTTCACCGCGCTGGAACACGACGACATCGTCCCGTCGTACCCCGGCGCGTCCGACCCGCCGCGTGAGCAGCAGGTCGGACGAGCGGTAGGTGGGGGCCATGGATTCGCCGGCAACCCTGACAAGCCGCTTCATCGGGGTTCCCTAGTGTTCGTGGGAGTGGCCCGCCGGCGCGTGGTGCGCGTGCTCCTCACCCTCGGCGTACTTGAAGAAGCTCACGTAGGCCGCAATGTAGCGTCGGGCAGCCACGACGTCGTTCACGTCGAAGTCCTTGATCGCCAGCGCCGCCTGAAAACGCTGGTCGAGCTCGGCGCGGCGCTCCTGCGGCACCCTCGGCAGCAGGTCTGCATCCGAGCCCGCTGCGATGGCCTCGTCGGCGGCCTTCACGACAGGGTCGATCTCGGTGCCGACGGGCTGGATACCGGTGAAGCCGACGCCCTCGCCCATCCGGTGGATGCGGACCATCGTTTCGAGGAAGAGCCGATCGGCCAGGTCGGCGGCTTCCCGCCCGAGGGTCCGGACCCGCAGGGCCTTCTCGAAGACCTCACGCAACTCGGCCTCACCGTCGGCGGGGATCCACTTGAGCGCGTAGTTGATGTTGCCGGTCTCCACGGCTTTACGTCCGTCCTTGACGGCCGGGCCTTCGGCGGTGTCGCAGTGGGCCTGCACGGTGATGGGCTTCAGTGCGGCCAGCAGGGTGGCGATTCGGTTGAACATGATGTTCTCCTTTGTTCGATGTCCCCAAGTTAGAAGGATCCGGGACGGACTTCCTTGACGCAGATCAAGCCCCGCTGCGGTTGTGGCGTCCCTTGAACACGAGCGCTTCAGCTCGACCGGCCGTCGAGCATGGCGAGCACCAAAAGGGATGGCTCGTGCGCGAACACAGCGTGGGGTACTCGGGTGTCGAGGTGCATCAGGCCACCGGGCAGGAGTTCCTCGGTGTGACCGTCGGCAGTGATCGCTAGTCGGCCTTCCAGAACTTGTAGCAGCACTGGCATCGCGGCGGTGTGCTCGGTGAGTTCCTGTCCGGCGTCGAATGCGAACATGACCACCCGAACGCCAGCTGCGTGCAGGACTGTCCGCGACACCGTTGCCTCCGGCTGAACCTTGATGCGCTCGGTCAGGTCCGCGATCGCTGTGAAAGCGCTGGCTGCGGTCATCGACCGGCCTGATCCTCGTCGGGGAGCCGGGTGATCCGCAGCCGCCACTCCTCTGGTCCCTCGACCAGGTACTCCACGCTGATGGGGGAACGCTCAGCGAGCTGGTTCAGCAGCGGCACCGGGTTGTGGGGTGCAACCAGGACGAGCGATCCACCGACTCCGATCGCATCGAATGCTCCAAAGACGGTGGCGTGCCGGATCGCATGCGGGATGGGCCGAACGTCCAGCACCAGGTCTTCCTCCTCGTGCTGCCCGCAGGCGCAGCCACCGGCCGTTGTGGTCTCCAGGGGGACGGTCTTGGTCATCGTGATCTCCTTCGGTGAGCTCCCGTGGGAGCGGTGGCGGCGGGCACCGTCGGTGCCGCCGGACGGGTGAGTCCGTTGTTCATGGGCTTACCTGGACGTAGCCGTGAGCGCCTCGCTCGGCGTCGGCCATGACGTGGGTGACCGTTGGGTAGCGTCCGGCTTCGGGGAAGACGGTCTCGACGAACCCGCCCTGGGCAGGCTGCAGGCCGAGTGCTTGGGCGCCGCCGCGGTCGCCGAACGGGTCGCGCCCATGCTTGAGCAGGTAGCTGCCTTCGCTGAGGACGGTGTCGAACTGGGCGCCGACGATGTGGAAGCTGCTGGGACGGTTCGGGCCGGCGTCGAGAACCCAGAACCGGACCCTTTCGCCGACCCTTGCGGTGAGCGGCTGGGTGTCGTAGCCGTTGGCGACGCCGTTGAACACCACGTAGCTGGGCTCACCGCCAGCGGCCGCATCGACGTCCACCTCTGCTGCCGACGCTGCGTCCGGCGCACGGTTCTGCAGGTAGACCTCCGACTGCACGAGCAGGTAGGAGCGGTCGACCTGCGGCAGTCCCTCGGGTTCGATCACCACGGCGCCGGTCATCCCTGCGGCGATGTGGGCGCTCATCGGCATCGTCGAGCAGTGGTACATCCAGATGCCGGCTTTGGTGGCGGTGAATCGGTAGGTGAGGCGTTCGCCCGGCTCAATGGTTCGCATGGGCTTGTCGGGGGCTAGTGCGCCGGCGTGGAAGTCGATCGACTGGCCCATCGATCCGTCGTTGACCAGAGTGATCACGAAGATGTCCCCGATCCGGCCGTGGAGGGTTGGCCCCACGGAGGCCCCGTTGTAGGTCCAGCGGCGCTGCCACACCCCCGGGGCGACCTCCAGCGGTGTCTCCTGCACGGTCAGCGTGAGGTGGTGCTCGCGGTCGTCGCTGAGCGGTGCCAGCACGGGGTCGACCACGTCCGGGGTCGTTGGCGAGGTTGAGGCGTCCGGTCCGTTCGGGGAGTGCTCCATCTGGTGCGGGTCAGTGCCTGGCGTCGGGCTGGCGGCCGGCCCCGCAGCGGGTGCGTTGTCAACAATGACCTCGAAGGTCATGCCCATCTGCCGGTGGCCGGCTACCGAGCAGTAGCCCGTCGTGGAGGTCCCGATGACGCCGGCATCCCGTTCTGTGCGGGCGCCGGGACCGATCCGTGCGCTCCTGGCCGAACCGATCACCAGGTCGTGGGTGGTGGTGTCGCCGTTGATCAGGTCGACAACCAGCCGGTCGCCGGCGTTCAGGTGCACTTCGGAGGGGGTGTAGCGCATGCCGATCGCCGTCACCTCGACCCGCACCACTTCTCCGGTGGGCTGGACAGCGGCAGCGAACCATCGTTCTGACCGGAGCCTCTGACGGCATCGGTGCAGCGGCCGCCCGACGGCTCGCGGCACGCGGGGAGCGGCTCCTGCTCGCCGGCCGCTCGCCGGAGAAGCTGGCTGCGGTCGCCGAGCCGCTCGGCGCCGAGTTCTTCGCCGCCGACTTCGAACACCTCGCTGAGGTTCGGCGGCTGGCGGCCTGGGTCCAGGAACGAGCCGAGCGTGTGGATGTGCTGGTCAACAACGCCGGCGGTGTCTTCGGAGATCGAATGGTGACCGAGGACGGCAACGAGCGGACGATGCAGGTCAACCACTACGCCGCCTTCCTGCTCACCCACCTGTTGCTCGAGCGTCTTCAGGCCGGGGGTGCAACCATCGTGAACACCTCCAGTGTCGGGGCGAAAGCGTTTGGCAAGATCGACCTCGCCGACCTGGACAACCAGGGGAGGTACCGGACGATGAAGACCTACGGCGACTCCAAGCTGGCGAACATCCTGTTCACCAAGGGCCTGCACGCCCGCTACCACGCAGCGGGCCTCAGCTCGGTCGCCCTGCACCCGGGCAACATCGCCTCCAACTTCGGCAGCACCGGCTCGCCCTGGATGAAGGCGATCTACCGAACTCCTTTGCGGCACCTCCTCGACACGCCCGAGGACGGGGCCGGCAACCTGCTTTGGGCCATCGACGGGACGCCGGGCCAGACCTGGCGGTCGGGGGAGTACTACGAGTCCCGGAAGCTGCCTCGACGCCCGAACCCCCAGCAGAACGACCCGCGCCTTGTCGACGGGCTGTGGGTGGAGAGCGCACGCCGGGTGGGCGTCAAGGTCACAGCTGCATAGCTCGATCCCACGTTCCGCACGGTTCCGCTCCCCCGCTACTGGGAGCCGCTCGGCTCGTCGTGCCGTGTTGCCCGGTGTGGGTCAGGCGAGCGCGATGGTGGCGGTGAAGCCGTCGGGCTGCCGTGCGATATCGGTCATGCCTTGCGGGAGGCGGCCGAGGCGGACGATGCCGTTCCAGTAGCCGACGTCGCCGTAGTAGAGCACCAGGTTGTTGCCGGGGCTGTAATAGCCGATGTCGTTGATCTCCGGGTCAGCGCCGGCGGGGACACCCTGCATGGTGAGCCGTTGGGGAAGTGTGGCGATCTTCTCGACCCGGTTGAAGTCGGCGAAGCTGAGCGTCAACGGCAGCTGCGTGACCAGGTCGCGCGCGGTCGGGTTGTCGGCAAGGGTGGCCGGGTAGCTGTGCTCGCCGATCGTGACGGTGATCCTGGTGGGTCCCGACGGCGCGCCGCCCGGCGTGGTGCGTGCTCTTGGAGCGTCATTGGCGCAGGCCGTGAGGGTGAGCAGGGCCAGCAGCGTGGACAGCTTGATCCGGTGGGGACGTCGTGAACGTCGCGTGGTGCTCATTGTGTAGCACTCCTTCCGCTAGATGGCGCCGCCCGGGTCAGGGCTGGAGGAGCACCTTGATGGCGGTGCGCTGGTCCATGGCCCGGTAGCCGTCGGCTGCCTGCTCTAGGGGCAGGGTGAGGTCGAACACCTTGCCCGGGTTGATCGTCCGGTTCCAGATCAGGTCGATGAGTTCGGGCAGGAACCGCCGCACAGGGGCGGGTCCGCCGTGCAGGTGGACCCCGGAGAAGAACAGCTCGGTCCCGTCCAGCGACACGTCGTGGGTGACGCCGACGTAGCCCACGTGCCCGCCGGGACGCGTGGCGCGGATGGCCTGCATCATCGACTCCTGGGTGCCGACCGCTTCGATGGTGGAGTGGGCGCCCAGGCCGTTGGTGAGTTCCTTGATGCGGGCTACCCCCTCGTCTCCGCGTTCGGTGACGATGTCGGTGGCGCCGAAGTCGCGGGCGAGCCGCTGCCGGTCGGTGTGTCGGCTCATCGCGATGATGCGCTCGGCGCCGAGCTGTTTGGCGGCCAGGACGCCGAGGAGGCCGACGGCGCCGTCCCCGACGACCGCGACGGTCTTGCCGGGCCCGGCTTCGGCGGCGATGGCGGCGAACCAGCCGGTGCCGAGCACGTCGGAGGCGGCGAGCAGCGACGGGATGAGGTCGTCGTCGGGCATGCCGGGAGTGGCGACCAGGGTGCCGTCGGCCAGGGGGACGCGCAGGTACTGCGACTGGGCGCCGGAGGCGGCGCCGGGCTGGCGTTGCACGCAGTGGCTCTGGTAGCCGGAGGTGCAGATCTCGCAGGTGTTGTCGGAGGCGAAGAACGAGCCGACGACGAAGTCGCCGACCTTGATGTTGCGCACGCTCGCGCCGACCTGATCGACGACGCCGACGTACTCGTGGCCGATGGGGGTGGGCTCGGTGGTGGCGTCGTCGCCGCGGTAGGGCCACAGGTCGGACCCGCAGATGCAGGCGGCGGCGACCTTCAGGATCGCGTCGGTGGGTTCGACGATGACGGGCACTTCGCGGTCCTCGACCCGTACGTCGCCGGGTCCGTACAGCAGGACTCCTCGCATGTTTCGTTTCCTCCGTCAGGTTCGTCGGCGGGCGGCCTGGAGCCGCCGCTGTTCGCCATCCATACAACCTCTCTTCTCGCGCGCGTGGGAGTCACGGCGGTGAGGTGTACCGGCAGGGCATCCCACCCCGCCAGTAGCACGCCTACGGTGGTTGTCGTGGACAACAGAGCCGAGGTGCGCGAGTTCCTCACCAGCAGGCGGGCGAAGATCACCCCCCAGGAGGCGGGCCTTCCTGTGGTGGGACAGCGCCGCGTGCCGGGCCTGCGGCGCAACGAGGTCGCGAGCCTGGCCGGGGTGAGCATCGAGTACTACTCCCGGCTGGAGCGCGGTCATCTTTCCGGGGTGTCGGCGAGCATCTTGGAGGCGATCGCGCGGGCCCTGCAACTGGACGCGGCCGAGCGCGGGCACCTGTTCGACCTGGCCCAGGCCGCGGACGGCAGCAACCTGCTCACCCGCCGGCACGGCCGCGGTGAGAAGCAGTGGATGCCGCACCCCGGCCTGCAGTGGATCCTCGACGCGATGCGGGATGCGCCTGCCGCAGTGGGCAACGGTCGAGGCGACCTGCTGGCCGCCAACCATCTCGGCCGTGCGCTGTACAGCGACGTGCTCGCCGACCCGAGCGGCAAGCCCAACTTCGCCCGGTTCGCGTTCCTTGACCCGGCGGCGCGCCGGTTCTATCCGGACTGGGACTTCTTCGCTGACATCACGGTCGCCAACCTGCGCACCGAAGCGGGCCGCAACCCGCACGACCGGCAACTCCACGAGCTGGTCGGCGAGCTGTCGACGCGCAGTCCCGAGTTCCGCAGCCGGTGGAGCGCGCACGACGTCCGCATCCACTCCTCGGGCACCAAGCACTTCCACCATTCGGTGGTCGGTGACCTGATCCTCGCCTACGAGACCGTCGACCTCCGCACCGACGCCGGGGTGTCCATGACGGTCTATGCCGCAGAACCCGGCTCGCCGTCGGAGCACGGGCTCCAGCTGCTGGCCAGCTGGGCCAGCGACCCCATCGCCACCGTGCAACGGACCGGACGGGCCGCGCACACCCCGGAGGCGACCCCGGAGGGGCGATGAGCCCACCGGGTCGCCCGCGGAGCTCTCCACGATCGACACCGCCGACGATCTCAAGGTGCGGGTGCAGCCCCTACCCCGCGCTGATGGTCACCAACCCGGCGCGGGCCACCTGCTTCCGGATCGTCCGGCACCGCACCAGGCGGTTCAGGTCGATCCTTCAACTCAAAGGAAGGAAACCTGATGAACATCGAACCCAAGCCGGCCACCGGCAAAGGACCGCAGGAGTGGTTCACCGGTGGCGTCTGGATCGACCCGATCGCCACCCGCAAGCCCGCCCCGTCCCAGATGATGGCCAGCCGGGTCCGGTTCGCTCCCGGAGCCCGGACCGCATGGCACTCCCATCCGGGCGGCCAGACCCTGCACGTCCTGGAGGGCGTAGCGCTGATGGGGCTACGGGACGGCACCGTCCTGGAGGTTCATCCCGGACAGACGGTGTACACGCCACCGGACGAGGAGCACTGGCACGGAGCCACCCCCGAGGACTTCATGGAGCACCTGGCCCTGTGGGAGGAGATCGGCGACGCCCCCAGCGCGAACTGGGCCGAGCACGTCGCCGACGCCGATTACCACCGTCCCTGACCACGAACCACACCAGGAGCAGACCATGAACCCGAGCTACGACTTCTCCGGCCAGGTGGCCTTCGTCACCGGCGCCAGCTCCGGCATGGGGCTCGCGGCGGCCCGGGCCTTCGCCGAGACCGGCGCCGCGGTGACCCTGGCCGACATCAACGCCGACGCCCTGCAACATGCCAGCGAGGACCTCGTTGACCGCGGGCACACCGTCCTGGCCGTGCAGTGTGACGTCGCCGACGAAGACAGCGTCGCCGCGGCCGTGCGGGGGACGGTCGACCGGTTCGGCCGGCTCGACATGGCGTTCAACAATGCTGGCATCATGATCCCCGCGTGTGATGCCGCCGATGAGGGCGCGGACGCGTTCGACCTGGTCAATGCCGTCAACTTGCGCGGCGTGTGGGCGTGCATGAAGCACGAGCTCGCCCAGATGCGGACCCAGACCAGCGGCGCGATCGTCAACTGTTCCTCCCTCGGCGGGCTCGTCGGCAACCCGGGAAGGGCGAGCTACCACGCCACCAAGCACGGGGTCCTCGGCCTCACCAAGAGCGCAGCCCTCGAATACGCACCCCGCGGGATCCGGATCAACGCCGTCTGCCCCGGCACGATCGCCACCCCGATGGTCACCGACATGATCAACAGCGGCGAACTCGCCCTCGCCGACGCGATCGCGAACCAACCGATCCACCGCCTCGGCGAGCCTGAGGAGATCGCCGCCGCCGTGCTCTGGCTGTGCAGCCCGGGCGCCAGCTTCGTCGTCGGGGTAGCCCTGCCCGTCGACGGCGGCTACACCGCCCAGTAGGGCGCCATTTCACCCCGAGCCTGTCTCGCTACCACCGAGGACCGATGATCCTGAACGAGACCTACACCCTGCCCAACCAGGTGCCGATCCCCAAGGTGGGCCTTGGCACGTGGTTCATCCGCGACGACAAGGCCGCTCACGTCGTCCGGGACGCCGTCACCGTCGGATACCGCAACGTCGACACGGCGCAGGCCTAGGGCAACGAGCGGGGCTTCGGAGAAGGCGTCCGCACCAGCGGGCTGGCCCGTGACGACGTGTTCGTGTCCACGAAGCTCGCGGCGGAGATCAAGGACTACGACCGCGCGGTGGCCGCCATCGACGGCTCGCTGGCAACCATGGGACTGGACCGGATCGATCTGATGCTGATCCACAGCCCCCAGCCATGCAACGACTTCCGTGGCGGCGACTACGCCAATGGGAACCGTGAGGCGTGGCGCGTGCGCTCGAGGACGCCTACCAGGCCGGCAAGCTGCGGGCGATCGGCGTTTCCAACTTCCAGGAACACAACCTGGACAACATCCTCCGCACGTCGACCGTCCACCCGCAGGTGAACCAGGTGCTGCTGCACGTCGGCAACACCCCAGCCCAGTTGCTCGCGTACTGCCAGGACCACGACATCCTCGTGCAGGCGAATTCGCCGATGGGCCACGGCGCGATCTTGCAGAACCCCCAACTCCTGGAGATCTCGAGGCGCTACGGGGTCACCGTCGCCCAGCTCTGCCTGCGCTACACGATCCAGCTCGGCACCCTGCCCCTGCCCAAGGCGTCGAGCCCCGACACCTGGCCAGCAATGCCGAGCTCGACTTCACCATCTCCGCCCAGGATCTGGATACCATGCGCGGCATGCAGATCCGCGAGTACGGCGAGCACACGAAGTTCCCCGTCTTCAGCGGAAGATGATCGCCAGACCTACCCCTCATCTGCCCCACGAGCCTCTTCCGCCGGCGCAAGAAGGGTATGAAACACCTAGTGAAAGGCAGGTTCGCGAACGCCCCGCGGGAGGTTCAACTCCTCTCTCGCGCACCGTAAGGTGCCTCTGACCAGGGCAAACACGGAATCGCGAATCCTCTCTCGTGTTCCATTCCGGTCGGACCAGAACCTTCTGACTAGGACTTTCGCGGATGGCATGGGTGGCCGATGGCCAGATGAGCCCACGCGGGGCCGCTTCTGCCCCACAGAAATGGCCCGCTGAAACTGGATCTGACTAGGTACGGAAGACGACTGGGGATCTCCGGACGGGCTGTGCTGCCCCACGAGAGCTCCAGGAACAGGACAGGAGCCGAGGCTCGTATCGCCGCTGCGACGCCGCCGCCATGGTTTCTCTCCCCGCTCCAGAAGAACGTCCTCAACCGGGCAGGCCTCCGCCACCCGTGAGCAACTCCCGATCACAATCGTGGCCTGGAGCGAACGCACCGACCACCGCAGCCGACGCCGAGGCGCTCTTGTGGATTGACCCCGTCAAGAACGAGACCACCATGACACCCACGAGAGCCATCAGGCTGCGTGACGCCACTGTCACCTGTTCGTGCAGCAGACCCTCTGATGGGCGACGAGAAGTTCTACGGCGGGGTCCGTCGTGTGCTCTGCCGCACGACCAGGCGTGGCCGAATCGGTTCCAGCAGCGCAGGGTCAGCTTCTTCATTGAGAAGTACCTCGAGGCACCGGCGGCCGAGCGCGCGGAAGTCCTGTCGCACCGTGGTGAGTGGAGGCATGAACTGGCTGGCGAACTCGTGATCGTCGAAGCCGACGACGCTGATGTCGTCGGGCACACGGACGCCGGCCTCAGCGAAGGCTCGCATCATTCCCAGAGCCATGAGGTCTGAGGCGGCGAAGACGGCGTCGGGGAGGCCGTTCTTGAGCAATCGCCTGCCGGCGTCGTAGCCGCTTTGGCCGGTCCATTTGCCGTGGATCGGCTCCGGTACTTCGAGGCCGTGGGCAAGCAGTTCGTCCTGCCATCCCTCGAGGCGGACGCTTCCGTCCAGCCAGTGCTGGTTGCCGGCGAGGTGAACGATGCTGCGGTGCCCGAGCCGGACGAGATGCCTAGTTGCGAGGCGGGCGCCGAGGCGCTGGTCCTCGGAGACGACTCGGACGCCGTCTGACGGAGTCGGGTCGGGCGCGAGCATCACGACCGGGAGTCCGCGCGCCCAGGTGAAGGACGCCGCCACTTCGCGAGTCGCAGCAGCTTCTCTACGCAGGGGGGCGATCACCACGATGCCGTCGACGAATGCGTCCGCGAACGTCTGAAGGGTGGACTGCAGCGATCCGAATGCGTCCCGTTCCTTGACGGTGAGCAGTACCGAGTAACCAGCCTTGCGAGCGGCTTCCTCCACGCCGTTGAGGGCGCCCATTGGGCCGTAGCGCCATGAGCCATCGGTGACCACCCCAATGGCGCCCGCGCGAGACTTCACGAGCGCGCGGGCGGCGCCATTTCGCCGGTAACCGGTCTCGGCGATCGCGCTGAGTACTCGCTGCTTCGTGTCAGGGGCGACGTGGCTACTTCCGTTGAGGACGCGAGAGACGGTCTGGTACGAGCAGCCGGCGATGCGTGCGACATCGTGAAGGCTCGGTCGCCTTGGTGATGGGGATGGCACGCCAGCAGCGTAGCCCATTTGAGAGGGTTGACACCCGGCTGTGTCAACGTTCACAATCTCAGTCGTGCGAACGTTCACACGCAGGTGAGCGCAGCGCAAGATCGAACTCCACTGCTCGACGCAGAGCGGGTGTCGCCGATCGTCAATACCAGAACTCTTCATGGAACGCCGAAGGAGCGTAAATGAACAAGAAGTGGACCACCGCTGCCGCGGTCGCAGCCCTCGCCCTGGGTTTCAGTCTCAGCGCCTGCAGTACCGGTACGACCGCGTCCAGTTCGGCCGACAACGGGGTCTCCGCCAAGGCGGACGCGGCGCTGAAGGAGATCCAGGGCAAGGTGCTCAGCAAGGGCCCGCATGGCGAGGACCCGTCGCCCAGGGAGGCTGTCGCGCTGAGCGACTCCGAGGTCGCCCAGATCAAGGCCAAGGGCGCCACGGCCGCCATCGTGATGCACTACGCGGGCAACGACTGGGCTACGGCCCAAGTGAACGGGCTCAAGAGCGAGTTCGCGCGTCTGGGCATCGAGGTTGTCGCTGTGACCGACGCGAACTTCAAGCCCGACCAGCAGGTCTCCAACATCGAGACGGTTCTGGCCAAGAAGCCGGACATCATCGTGTCCATTCCGACTGACCCGGTCGCGACCGCTGCGGCGTACAAGAAGGCTGCCGAGGCGGGCGTGAAGCTCGTGTTCATGGACAACGTGCCGAATGGTCTGGTGGCGGGCACCGACTACGAGTCCGTGGTCTCTGCCGACAACTACGGCAACGGTGTGGTCTCCGCGCACCTCTTGGCCAAGTCCCTGGGCGGCGCGGGCAAGATCGGCGTCATCTACCACGAGGCGGACTTCTTCGTCACCAAGCAGCGCTACCAGGGGTTCACCGAAACCATCGCCAAGGACTACCCCGACATCAAGGTCGTGAAGGCTCAGGGCATCGCTGGCCCCGACTTCGCCGGTGACGCTCAGAAGGTGGCCGACGCCATGCTGAGCCAGAACCCGGACCTGAACGGAATCTGGGCGGTCTGGGACGTGCCGGCTGAGGGCGTGATGGCAGCAGCCCGCGCCGCCGGACGTACCGATCTGAAGATTGCCACCGAAGACCTGGGCACCAATGTGGCTATCGCGTTGGCGCAGAACCAGCTGGTCGTCGGGCTGGGAGCCCAGCAGCCGTTCCAGCAGGGTGTCACCGAGGCCGATATTGCCGGTGGTGCACTGATCGGCAAGAAGGCGCCGGCCTACGTTGCGCTCAACGCCCTTCCGGTCGATCACAGCAATGTGCTGGACGCCTGGAAGCAGGTCTACAGCACGGAGGCGCCGGCTGACCTTCAGAAGGCCTACGTGAAATGACCGTCGTCCCGGAGGGTGGCGTCGAGGGGATGTACTCCCCGGCGCCGCCCCCCGCCGTCCCAGCGGTGCGGATGGTGGGAATCAACAAGTCCTTCGACACCGTGAGAGTGCTTGAGGATGTCGACTTCGAGGTCCTCCCGGGCGAAGTACATGCACTGGCCGGGGGAAACGGGGCCGGGAAGTCGACCCTGATGAAGATCCTGCAGGGTGTCTACAGCAAGGACTCGGGATCGATCGAGATCGCGGGAAGCCAGACCTCCTTCGGCTCCATCCACGATGCCAAGGCCGCTGGTATCGGCATGGTGTTCCAGGAGTTCAGCCTGATCCCCTCCCTCACTGTCGCGCAGAACATCTTCCTCAACGCTGAACCGCTGAAGGCCGGCCTGATCGACGACCGGGCGATGGTGGAGCGCGCACGGGCCGTCTTCGACCGGATGCAGACGCCTGTCGACCCGACCCGCGAGCTCAGTGCGATGAGCACCGCCTACTGGCAGCTCACCGAGATCGCCAAGGCTCTCAGTGAAGATGCGCGGGTCCTGATCATGGACGAACCGACGGCATCGCTGGCCCGGCACGAGGCCAAGGCGCTGTTCGAGGTGATCACCCGGCTCAAGGAGCAGGGCATCGCGATCATCTACATCTCCCACCGGATGGAGGAGGTCTTCGAGATCGCTGACCGCATCACGATCCTCCGCAACGGGGTGCGCCTGCTCACCATGCCGTTGAGCCAGATCTCACCCGCCCAGATCGTGGAGGGCATCGTTGGAAAGGCGGTGGAGGTCTCCGCGGTCACAGCGGCGGTGGCCGACGACGCGCCGATCGTCCTGGAGGCCCGCGGACTGGCTTCCAGCAGCGGGATCCACGACCTGGACCTCACCCTCCGAGCTGGCCAGGTCGTAGGCCTGGCAGGCCTGATGGGATCGGGGCGCAGCGAGTTGGCCAGAGCCCTCTACGGCATCGACAAGATTACCGCCGGAGCGCTCGCCGTCGGCGGGCGCGAGGTGTCGATCGGGTCACCGAGGGAGGCGCTCGCCCGCGGGATCTGCCTGATTCCCGAAGACCGTCGCCTACAGGGCCTGATCCTGGAGCACTCCGTGACCGGCAACCTTGCGCTGCCGCACCTCGACGAGGTTCGCAAGGGGTGGTTCGTCGACGAGCGCGCCACCTCTTCCCTGGTCGCGCGGCTCATCGCGACCTTCGGCATCAAGGTCGCCGACCCGAGCCGGCCCGCGAAGCTGCTCTCTGGCGGGAACCAGCAGAAGATCGTGATCGCCAAGTGGATCAGCCGCGGGCCCCGCGTCTTGATCATGGACGAGCCGACCGCCGGCGTGGACATCGGGACCAAGGCGGAGATCATCGCCACTGTCAGAGCCCAGGCCGCTCAAGGAATGGCGGTTCTGGTCATTTCGTCGGAGTATTCAGAACTCCTCGCAATGAGCGACCGACTCCTCCTCGTGCGCGATTTCACAATCGTGCGCGAGATCGATCGCTCGGCAGTCACCGACGAGCAATCCCTCGAACTCGAAGTACAAGGAGTGGCGGCATGAACGTGACCTCAACCAAGCCCGCCGAGATCGTGGGCGCCAGGAAGCGCTTCACCATCGACTGGCGACGCGACATCATCTACGTCGGGTTCGTCGCTGTCGTGATCGTCTTCGCAATCCTCCTGCGCGACCAGGGCTTCGTCTCGACGACGAGCCTGATGAACATCCTGCGCCAGACCGCCATCGTCACCGTCCTGGCGGTCGGCATGACCTACGTGATTGCCGCCGCCGAGATCGACCTTTCCGTGGGCTCCGTCGCCGGCCTCGCTTCGGTCGTGACAGCCATGACGCTGTCGTCCTTCGGCCTGGTGCCCGGCATCATCGCCGGGCTGGCGGTCGGAGCTGCGATCGGCGCCCTAAACGGAGCACTGGTCGCCTTCGTCCGCATCCCGTCCTTCCTGGTCACGCTGGCGATGATGGGCATCGCGTTCGGGATCGCCCAATGGACAACAGCCTCAGCGCCTCAACCGATCCTTGACATGACGTTCAACAACGTCTTCGGAGGGGGCTCCCTCGGGCCGGTCCCTGTCCTCATTCTCTGGATGCTCGTCGTGGTCGTCATCGGTTCGGTCGTCCTCAAGAAGATGCCGTTCGGCCGTCAGGTCCTGGCCACCGGAGCGAACAAGGTTGCCGCGGAGTACTCGGGGATCGCGACCCGGTGGATTCGCTTCCGGGTCATGATGATCTGCTCGATTGGGGCCTCCCTCGCGGGGATGCTCTACGCGGGACGGCTGCAGTCGGGCCGCTTCCAGTGGGGCCAGGGCGACGAGATGAACGCCATCGCCGCCGTGATCCTCGGTGGCACGGCGCTCTCGGGCGGGCGTGGATCAGTCATCGGCACATTCTTCGGTGCACTCCTCATGGCGACGATCAATTACGGCCTCATCCTCGGCGGCCTCGACACCAGCCAGCAGCAAATCATCCGGGGAATCATCATCGTGCTCGCGGTTGCGCTGGCGCGGCAGAAGTAACTCAACGAAAAGGAACGACAATGACTGAGAGAAACACGTCCCACATCGTTGTGGGCGACGGCCGGTTCGTCGTCGACGGCGAGCCGCTCAAGCTCTATGGCGGCGCCGTCCACTACTGGCGGCTCGACCGGGACAAGTGGGACGGAATCCTTGACTCCGTCAAGGGCATGGGGTTCAACATGATCTCCATCTACATGCCTTGGGAGATCCATGAGATCGCGAAGGGCGAGTTCGACTTCTCGGGCAACAAGGACATCGATGCGTTCATGACCTTGTGCGAGCAGAAGGGCCTGACGATCGTCGCCCGGCCCGGCCCCCAGATCAACTCCGAGCTGACCTGGTTCGGTTACCCCAAGCGCATCCTCGAGAACGACCGTCTGCACGCACGCAACGCCAAGGGAGGCATGACGGTCCTCACACAGGTGCCCAAGCCCATCCCTGCGCTCAACTACGCCGCGGACGAGTTCTTCGAAGAGACCGCACTCTGGTACGACGCGATCTGCGCGATCCTGGCCAAGCACGCCTACCCCAATGGCGGTCTGGTCGCCGCCCAGGTCGACAACGAGATGGCCTACTTCTTCTGCATCAACGCCTATGCCGCCGACTTCAGCGAAGCCTCGCTGCGCAACTACCGCACGTTCCTGGTGAACAAGTACGGCTCACTGGACGCGATCAACGCCGCCCACGGGCTGTCCGCCACCTCGATCGACGAGGTCGATGCCCCCCGCCGGTTCAGCGCCACCAAGGCGGACGAGATCCCGCGGTACGCCGACTGGATCGAGTACCGCGAGGTCTACCTGATCGACTCCATGGATCGACTCGCCGGCATGATGCGGGAACGCGGGCTGGGCAAGATCGCCCTGTTCCACAACTACCCCCACCCCCTGGGGCCGGGCGGAGCAGCGTCCGGCTTCACCACCCCGTTCAACATCGCCAAGCTCGAAGAGAAGCTCGACTTCGTCGGCTTCGACATCTACTCCCGCAAGGAGCTCTACGGCCACGTGAAGACCGTCGGCAGCTACGTCGTCGGAACCAGCCGGTACCCCTACATCCCCGAATTCATCGCCGGCGTCTGGCCCTGGTACCTGCACCCCGGCGAGCTGTACGACGAGGAGTTCGTGACCAAGGCCGCCCTCGCCCAGGGCATCAAGGGCTTCAGCCGCTACATGCTCGTCGAACGCGACCGCTGGCTCGACTCGCCGGTCCGGCGCGACGGCCGGGTTCGCGAGGACCACGCCGCCATGTTCGGAGCCGCCAACCGCATGCAGCTCCAGGGACGCTTCTCGGACCTGCGCCGCGAATCCGACGTGCTCCTCCTCGCCAACCGCGAATACGACCGACTGGAAGCCGCCAGCGTGCTGGTGTCCTTCCCCGGGGACTTCCTCGAGACGCCGTCGGGCTTCTCCGAGTACGCCAACCCCCTGACCATCAGCGAGCACCGCCTCGGCTTCGACAAGGCACCCCAGCTGGAGAAGTCCGAGTGGTTCGGGGCCTTCCACCGTGCCCTCAGCTCGGGCGGCTACGACTTCGTCCTCTCAGACACGGCGCTGGACCCCTCTCACTGGTCCAAGTACCGGGTGGTCAGCATCACGACCCTCGACTACCTTGATGCCGGCCTCCAGCAGGCACTGGTCGACTACGCGGCAGCAGGCGGCACTCTCGTCATCGGTCCGCGCCTGCCCCGGTACGACAGCCTGATGCGCCCGTGCACCATCCTCGCCGACGCTGTGGCGGCCAACGCACCCCGGATCGTCCTGGTCGATTCGGCCGAGGAAGTCCCGAGCGCCATGATCCGCACCTGTGGCCAGGCCGGGGTAGCACTGATCGGGCGAAACGACCCTCGTCTTGACGTCATCGTGCACGGCGACACCGTCGACGAGGCACGCAAGGTCGTCTTCGTGGTCAATCCCACGGCCGACCGCGTCGAGGCGACAGTAGCGATCAGCGTCCCGCTCCACTCGGCCACCGAGCTGTGGACCGGAGAGCCGGTCCGGCCGAGCGGCGACACCATCGCGGCCTCCATGGCTCCCTACTCAATCCACGTCTACGAGTGCCGCACGGCCTGAAAGGAACCGAACATGCTTCACGGAAATGTACTGATGGCCGACCTCGACGTCGACCAGTGGCGTAACGCTCAAGATCTCGTCCTGAAGTCAGCGAAGGAGGCGAAGCGGCTGGTCGTCATGCTCGAAGACGGCGAGGTGGTCAAGTGCCGGCACACGACGGGCAGGGCAGTGAACCAGGCACCGACCCGGGTCGAGGACCTGAACGTCGCGGCACGCTCGCTGTACGAGGCAAACAAGGAGGACACCGACTTCGTCCTCGTGATGGAGCGCGACGCGGCGGACGAGTACTTCGCTCGCTATCAGGATGCCTGGAGTGCCGACGAGGATCTGGACGAGTACGTCCGCAGAACCTACGCCTCGCTCGACGACTTCGCCGACAGGATCGTCACCTACCCCACCCCCGCCCGCGAGACACTCGGGCTGCAATGGCGGATCGGGGCGACCTTCGAAGAACTCGAAGGCGCGGTCCGCTCCCTGGTTGATCCCGGCTCAACGGTGGTTCTCGCCGTCCACGACGGTGAGAAGCTGTGGACCAGCCTCATCCTCTCCTTCGACGCCGACCTGAAGATCATCTCGATCGGAACCGCCGACCCGAGCCTGGTGGACATCCATGGTCCTCGCGCCGAAGTGGTGGAACGACTCGTGCGCTTCGCCGACGCACGCGAAGGCAACGTTGGGCTGGTCGTCGAGGCCACGCTGCACGCGGCCAAGGAGTTCCTCGCCGCCACCGACAAGAAGGCAGTTCGCGCCCGACTCGGCGACGCCTTGGTGGTTACCGAACGGTAGCCACCAAGGCGTGGGGTAGGGGCCACCGCCATGACGCCTCCTACCCCGAGCAGTGGCCGGGGTGTCCTGTCGCCCCGGCCACTGGAGCACCTCGGGTAGGGGGCATCCGTGAAGCTCTGGAGTCCGTCACCCGGCGAGTTCCGGGTGGCCCACTGGCGACCCGTGGTTGATCCACAGCGCAAGCCGCTCACGCGAAAGGAGTTCGTCGACGACCATGAAAGCCGCACCCTTCAGGCCCGCTGTGCTCCCCAAGGGGGAGCGATCGATCAGGAGCGCGCGTGTGGCCAGTGGGAGAGATCGACTGATCACCACTTGGCGCACGACAGCCAGATACAGGTCTCCGATCTCCGTGACTCCACCGCCAAGCAGGATCAGCGATGGGTTGAAGAAGTTGACCAACTGCGAGAGCGTCTCGCCCACCAGTCGCGCGGACTCAGTGACCAGCTCGACGGCTCGCTGGTCGCCGAAGATCGCACCGCGCCCCACGTCCGCCGCCGTGATCTCCCCACCTGCCTCAAGGACCTTCGACAGAAACGGACTCTCACCGGCTTCAGCGGCTGACCGGCCCTGGCGAGCGAGGGCAGCACCACCGGCGAGGGCTTCAAGGCACCCGAGCTGTCCGCAACGGCAGACCACCCGCGATTCCACGCGCGTGCCGATGTGTCCGATGTCGCCAGCGGCGCCTTGGGCCCCGCGATGAAGCCGTCCCATGGAGACCAGGCCGGCGCCGATCCCCGATCCGACCTTCACGTAGATCACGTCCCGCCGGCCGAAGGCGAGACCGTCGCGGAGTTCCCCGAGCGCCATGACGTTCACGTCGTTGTCGACCCAGGTCGGCGCCAGGAATCGCTTCGAGAAGAAGCTGCGGACATCGAAACCGTCCCAGCCGGGCATGATGGGGGGCGCGACTGGTCTGCCACTGGTGAACTCAACGGGTCCCGGCAGGCCGATGCCAATCCCCCAAACGTCCACCGCGTTGTCCCGGATCAACTCATCGAAGTGTTGAGCGACTCGCCCAAGAATGGCCGCGGGCCCGTCGGTGATGTCGCTCGGCTCGGATCCGTGAGAGATCAGGCGCCCTGCGAGGTCCGAGAGCCCGACGCTCATCGTGGTTGCGCCGAGCTCGGCCACCAGCACATGACCCGCTCCCGACGAGAAACGCAAGCCGCGAGCGGCCCGACCGCCCGTGGATGAGCTGAGCCCTGCCTCCATGATCAAGCCCTGCTCGATGAGCTGGGCCGTGCGCTGCGTGACAACGTTGCGGCCCAAGCCGGACGCTCGGGCGATCTCTGGTCTCGTCCATTCGTCCCCGTTGCGTATCAGGGTGAGCACGGCCACCAGAGCGTCGAGGTGGTCGTCGGCGGGCGCAGGCCTAGGCGTCATGGGAACTCCGTATGCATTCGATCATCATAATTCCGCGCTGCGGGTGTTGACTTACGCACGCGTCGTGCATAAGACTGCATGCGTGACGACGACAGAGCACACGTTCGGAGCAGGAGCCGGCGTCTTCCAAGGACCTCCTGTGCGGGCCGGCATCATTGGCGCCGGCTTCATCGGAGAGGTGCATGCGCGCGCCATCCGAGCAGCGGGCGGGCGCTTGGTCGCCGTCTCGGACGGGACGGCAGACCGCTCGGAGAATGCGGCCATGCGGCTGGGGGCAGAGTCCGGACTCGCGACCGCCGAGGAGCTTCTCGCCTCCCCGGGCGTCGACGTGGTCCATATCTGCACACCTAATCATCTTCATGCTCCGCTGGCGAAGATGACGATAGCTGCTGGGAAGCACGTCATCTGCGAGAAGCCTCTCGCCACGAGCCGCGCCGACGCTGAGGAGTTGGTGCGCCTGGCCGACAGCGAGGGCGTAACAGCAGCGGTGCCCTTCATCTATCGCTACTACCCGACCGTTCGAGAGGCCCAGGCACGCGTTGCCGAAGGGTCGAGCGGGCCGGTTCGGCTGATCCATGGCTCCTATCTGCAGGATTGGCTCTCTCGGCCGGCGGACGACAACTGGCGGGTCGACCCCGGGCTTGGTGGTGCGTCGAGAACCTTCGCCGACATCGGCGTGCATTGGTGCGACCTGGTGGAGTTCGTCACGGGGCACCGAATCGTCGCATTGGCCGCTCGGCTCATGACCGCGGTCCCGTTCAGATCGATCGCGGGCGACCAGGCCACCGTCGCCCCACGTCCCGTCGAGACCGAGGACGCGGCGAGCTTGGTCTTCGAGACCGACGGCGGCGCCGTGGGCTCACTCGTGGTCAGCCAGGTGACCCCGGGCCGGAAGAACCGCCTGTGGTTCTCCATCGACGGCGCCGAGACCTCGATGGCCTTCGACCAGGAACAGCCGGAATCACTCTGGATCGGCGGCAGGGATCAGACCAACATCCTGATGCGCGGTTCCGCGGCCATGTCTCCTGCTGCCCAAAGGCTGTCGGTCCTTCCCGCCGGCCATCCCCAGGGCTACCAGAACTGCTTCGATGCCTTCGTCGGTGACGTCTACTCGACGCTGTCCGGGGACCCGCAGCACGCGATGCCGCGCTTCTCGGACGGGCTGAGGGCTGCAGTCCTCACCGAGGCGGTCCTTGCCTCAGCTGAGCGACGAGCGTGGGTGGAGGTTGCGGCATGAAACTCGGATTCCTCACCGCCTGCCTGCCCGGGCTGAGCCTGGAAGCGATCGCGGACTACGCCGTGGAAAGCGGGTACGAAGCCCTCGAAGTGGCTGCCTGGCCGGCACTCGGTGATCGCCCTTTCACCGCCACCCATCTGGACGTGGCCAACTTCAGTGCTGCGCGCGCCGATGAGATCCTCACACTCTTCGGAGACCGCGGTCTCACGCTCTCCTCGTTGGCGTTCTACGACAACAACCTGCACCCAGATCCTGATGAGCGGCGGAGGATCAACGACCATGTGTTGGCGTGCGTGGACGCCGCCGCGCAGCTTGGCTGCCCCACGGTCGGGACCTTCGTTGGCCGGGACCCGGGCCGTACGGTCAGGGAGAACCTGGCGGATGCCGAGCGCGTCTTCGCGCCTCTCGTCGAGAGGGCCGGTGAGAAGGGCGTCAAGCTCGTCATCGAGAACTGCGTCATGGAGGGCTGGCACCCCGATGGCTACCCGGGAAACCTGGCCTACTCGCCCGAACTCTGGGAGTGGATGTTCTCGATCGGCCTCTACCTGAACTACGACCCGTCGCATCTGGTGTGGATGGGGATCGACCCGGTGGCGGCGCTGCGTCCCTATGTCGGGAAGGTCGCCCACGCCCAGGCCAAGGACAGCCAGGTGTTCCCCGACCGCCGCAACCGCTACGGATATCCCGGTCGCGCTGTCGACCGCCCCGACCCGTGGGACGTGGGCTGGTGGCGCTACCGGGTGCCCGGCCTCGGTGACGTGGACTGGCGACGCGTCGTCGACACGTTGTACGAGGGCGGTTTCGACGGCGTGCTGTCCGTCGAGCACGAGGACCCGATCTGGACGGGCACCGAGGACCGCATCAAGGCCGGCCTCGAGATCGCCCACCGAACCCTGCGCCCACTCATCATCCGCTGAACAGAACTGAGAAAGAAGAGGGCAATGACTGACACCATGTCCGCCTTGCGGCTCCACGCACCGGGCGACCTACGCCTCGACGAGGTGCCCATTCCCTCCCCGGGCGTCGGTGAGGTGCTGGTGAAGGTGCATCGGTGCGGCATCTGCGGCACAGACCTCCACATCGCCAAGGGTCACTTCCCGGCTCCCAATCTGCCGCTCACGCTCGGACACGAGTTCTCCGGGACCGTCGTCGCGCTCGGCGACGGAGTCTCCGACGTCGGCGTCGGCGCCCGCGTGGTCGTCGACATCAACATCGCGTGCGGGCACTGCTACTTCTGTACGCGAGGACAGAAGCTGTTCTGCCCCAGCGTTGCCCAACTCGGGGTTCACCGGGCCGGCGGCCTCGCGGAGTACGTCACCGCCCCAGCGACCAATCTCCACTTTCTCCCCAGCGAGCTGTCGCTGGACACCGCCGCCTACGTTGAACCGCTGGCGTGTGCCATTCACGGCCAGGATCGGATCGGGATCCGTTCCGGTGACTCGGTTCTCGTCATCGGCGGCGGGCCCATGGGCCTGGCACACATCGCGCTCGCCCGCATGAACGGCGCCGCGAACGTCATCGTCTCTGAGCCGAACGCCACCCGCCGCGCTCTGGCGGAACGCCTTGGTGCGGACTTCACCATCGATCCGACCAATCAGGGACTGGCCGAAGCCCTGAAGGATCTCACCGGCGGTGTCGGTCCGGACGTCGTCATCGAGGCCGTCGGCAGCGTCCGCACCTATGAGTCCGCCATCGAGGTCGTTCGCCGAGGCGGGAAGGTCCTTGCCTACGGTGCGGCCGCCCAGGACGCCGTGATGTCACTGAAGCCCTTCGACGTCTACTCCAAGGAGCTCACGATCGCCGGCTCCTACGCCGGGACCTATGACACGTGGCCCAGGGCAATCGCGCTGCTTGCCGGCAAACGTTTCGACCCCGCGCTCATCGTCGACAGCATCCGGCCGCTGAGCGAATCCGTCGATGCGCTCAACGAACTCGGAACCAACCCCACGCTGACCAAGGTTCACATCCAGCCCTGACCTCCCCGCCCCGTCGCAATCGCCTTCCCAACACCTGACGCACCACCACAAGCCCGAAGAAAGGACCATCGATGTTCCCGAAGACCAGGAAGCGCCGCCTTCTGGCGGCAGCCGCAACTGTCGCATTGACCGCGCTCGCGTTCTCCGCGTGCGCCGCAGGGGGTCCCCCGGCACAGACAGCCGGAGGGAAGGTCACCCTGAATGCGATCTTCCTACCCGCCACCTGGGGCACGGTGGTGAAGGAGAAGCTCGCCCCCGAGTACGAGAAGCAGACCGGCGTTCACGTCGAGGTTCAGCTCATCGGGCGCGACGCGATCCACGAGAAGATGGCCACTCTCTTCGCCGGCCAGGACTCCAGCTTCGACATCTTCAACCTCGACTACAACTGGATCCCCGAGTTCGGCAAAGCGGGCCACCTCGTTCCTCTGGACGACGCGATCACCGCCGAGGACAAGGCCGACTTCCTGCCGCTGGCCACTCAGGTCGCGACCTGGGACGGCAAGCTGCTCGGAATCCCGCAGACCATCCACCCTGCCCTGCTCTGGTACCGCAGCGACCTGTACAGCGACCAGAAGGTTCAGGCTGATTACGAGGCCGCCACCGGGGAGGCCCTCACCCCGCCCAAGACCATGGAGGAATGGGCCAAGCAGGTCAAGTTCTTTAACGGCAGGACCTACGAGGGTGTGAAGCTCAATGGCTGGGCGGCTCAAGCGGCCAAGGGCTTCGGCAATGTCCACACCTGGCTGAGCTTCTGCTACAGCTTCGACTGCACCCCGTTCAACGGTGACTTCACCGCGTCGAACCTCGCCAGCCCGCAGGCGAAGGCCGCCACTGCCCAGTGGGCCGAGATGATGAAGTACATGCCTGAGGGCGCGAACCAGTTCACATACGACAACGTCACCGCTGCCGCTCAGCAGGGCACCATCGCCACTGCAATCCAGTGGTCCTGGGGTGCGTTCGCGGTAGACGACCCCTCAGCCTCCAAGACCGTGGGGAAGTGGTCCTTCACCCAGATTCCTGCGGGCCCGAGCGGAACGAGCTCGTCCCACCTTGCCGAATGGGTGATCTCGGTCTCCAAGTACTCCAAGAACGTCGATGAGGCCAAGAAGTTCGCCGCGTGGCTTGAGACCAAGGAGAACGACGTCTTCCAGGCCGACAACGGTGGTGGCGACCCCGTCCGCACCTCGTCGTACTCGAACAGCACCCTCACCGAACAGAAGGTGGCCGGTAGCGACGCCCTCCGCTTCCGCCGGCTGCCGGAGGTTCTCACCGCAATGAAGTCCGCCCAACCGCGTCCCTTCTTCCCGGCGGAGGAGGGCTGGGAGACCATCCTCAGCACCCAGCTGAGCGCGATCTCCCAGGGCCAGTCATCGGTGGACGAAGGCCTGGCGGCAGCAGATGCCGCAGTGAACAAGTACCTCGCCCAGTGAAGTAGCTGGCCCACCACCGAGAAGCGGACAACATGGCAAGCAGCATCAGCATGACGGGCGCCCCGGCGACAGTAGTGTCGCCGGGGCTCGCCCCAAGACGTCGTCGGCCACGGCAGATACTGCGCTACAGCGCCATGTTCCCTGGACTCCTGGTACTAGGAGCGTTCGCCCTTTACCCCGCGGTCTACTCCCTGGTCATCTCGTTGTTCAACTGGAACCTGACCTCCCCCACGCAGCGTTTCGTGGGTCTCAGGAACTACCAGGACCTGCTCACCGACCCGGCCTTCTGGCACGCCGTCGCCATCACCATCGAGTTCGTCGCCGTGTCGGTCGGCGTCCAGTTCCTGCTCGCCTTCGGCCTGGGCCTGATCTTCTTCCGAGGGCTACCCGGTGACAAGGTGATGCGCGCACTGATCCTCATGCCGATGCTGATCGCGCCAGTGGTGGTCGGGCTGCTTTCGCGGTTCAGCCTCGAACCGACCTTCGGCATTGTCAACCAGCTACTTCGGCAGTTCGGCCTGGGAACCTTTGACTTTCTCGGGAGTCCAGCGCTGGCCCTGCCGACTCTGATCGTCATCGACGTCTGGCAGTGGACGCCTTTCCTCTTCCTCATCCTCCTTGCCGCCATGCAGGGCATCCCCGAAGATGTCATCGAGGCCGCAAAGATCGACGGTGCGTCGTGGCCGCGGATCATTTGGCACATCTTCCTGCCTCTCCTGCAGTACCCCATTCTGGTCGGCCTCGCGCTGCGGGTGATCGACGCGTTCCGGGTGTACGACCTGGTGTTCATGACTACGCGAGGCGGTCCGATCGATGCGACCTCGACGATGTCCTGGCAGATCTATGACGTCGGCTTTCGAGTCTTCAACCTGTCCTACGCTGCGGCCTTCTCGTGGCTCCTGCTCATCCTCGTGATGGTGACGGTGAGCTTCATGATGCGCCGCATCGTCGCTAACCAGGAGGACTGATGATGACAACAGCTGCGCCGCGCCCAAGGCGACGCCGGGTGCACTGGTCCACAGGAGTCAGATTCCTGATGGCCGCTGTCGCCACCATTGGGTTCATCGCGCCCATCGCCTGGATGGTGACCACAGCCTTCAAGACCACCAAGGACGCCTTCTCGCCAGCTCCAGAACTCCTGTTCAGCCCAACCATGGAGAACTTCTCTCAAGTCTTCTTCCGCAGCCAGTTCGGCTACGCACTCGTGAACAGCCTTCAGGTGTCGATCATCTCGACCTTCGTCGCGGTGGTATTGGGCTCCGGTATCGCCTACCCGCTCGCGCGATTCCAGTTCAAGGCCAAGGGTCAGATCGCCAGCTGGATCCTGTCGCTACGCGTCATCCCGCCGATCGTAACGATCATCCCGGTGTTCCTGATGATGCGGACAATCCACCTGAACGGCACATTGACCTCGATCATCATGCTGCACACCTTCATGAACCTTCCCCTTGCCGTGTGGTTGCTCCGCGGCTTCTTCGCCGAAGTTCCCCGGGAACTGGAGGAGGCGGCCGCGATCGACGGACTCAACCCGCTCGGCGCGTTCATCCGGATCGTGCTGCCCCTTGCGATGCCTGGAGTCATGTCGACGGCGCTGCTCAGCTTCGTGTTCTCCTGGAACGAGTTCCTGTTCGCGAACATCCTGTCCGGCGCGTACACCCGCACGGCGACTGTCGCGCTCACCGAATTCGTCACCCCGGTAGGCACGGAATGGACGCGAATCATGGCGGCCGGCACGATCGTCGCCGTTCCCGTGTGGCTGGCTGCACTCGCCGCTCAGAAGTACCTCGTCCGCGGGCTCACTTTGGGCGCAATCAAATGACCGATCCTCAACTCGACCACCTACTCGAATCGCAACCCAAGGAGACACCGATGTCATCGACCACCCGGTTCAAGTACGCCTACAACTCCCTCGTCTATGTCGGTGAAGACCTCGCTCAGTCTGTCGACCGCGTTGCCCGCTTCGGCTACGACGCCATCGAGATCGTCGGTGAGCCGACGAAGATCGACGCGGACCGGGTTGCTCGGCTCACGAAGGACGCCGGCATCGGAGTCAGTAGCATCTGTTCGATCTACACCGCCGATCGGGACCTCATCCACCCAGATCCTGCGGCTCGCAAGGCGGCTGTCCAATACGTCAAGGATCTGGTCGACTTCGCCGCAACCATGAACTGCCCGACAGTGGTCCTCCACCCAACTGCCAACATGAAGATCAAGCCGCTCGGCTCCAAAGAGGACGAGTGGAACTGGGCCGTAGAGTCAATCCGCGACGCCGGCGAATACGGGGCTGCGAACGGCGTCAGCTTCTCGCTGGAGGCGTGGAACCGGTTCGAGTCGTACTTCCTCAACCGGCTCGAGCAATGCCGCGACTTGTGGGCGGCAACCGGGTTGAGCAATGGCGGCGTACAGGGCGACACGTTCCACATGAACATCGAAGAGGCATCCATCGCCGAGGCATTCCGCGCTAGCAAGGGTGTGCTTCAGCACGTCCACCTCGCCGACTCCGACCGCACCGCACCCGGCGGGGCGCTCCTGGACTTCGTTCCGATCATCGACGCACTCGTGGAGATCGAGTACGACCACTACCTCAGCTTCGAACTGCTGCCAGCCGCGGCCGACCCCTTCTCCGGCGGCCGGAGCGAGGAGTTCTTCGACCGGTACACCGAACGCGCGATCCGAACGATCAAGGCCGTCGAGGAACTCGTTCGCACGCGTCGCGAGCTCGGCGGAAAGGCCTGACGATGGCGCCGTCAAGAGCGAACCTTGGGCTCAGCACCTTCATTCTGGCGTCGCCCTTCTCCGATCGCGATTGCGGAGTCTTCGAGAAGGTCCGCGAGTGGGGGTACGACCACATTGAGGTCTGCATCGAGGACCCCAGCGTCATCACCACCGAGGCTTTGAGCGCCGCGGCCGCCGCCGCGGATCTCCAGGTGTTGATCTGCGGAGCATTCGGCCCCAACCGCGACGTCTCGCATGAGGACGTTCACATCCGGCAGTTGGGGATCGACTACCTGCGTCATTGCATCGACTTCGCTGCCGCAGTGGGCAGCCCGCTCGTCAGCGGGCCGATGTATGCGACTACAGGCCAGGCCCGGTTGCTGGAGCCGCCCGAACGCCAAGCCCAATGGGATCGCGCTGTGGGAAGCCTCAGTGATGTCGCCACCCACGCCAGGAACGCCGGGGTGGCGCTCGCCATCGAGCCCCTGAACCGATTTGAGACCGACCTCATCAACACCGTCGACCAAGGGCTCGCCCTCTGTGCGGACATCGGCGCTGACAACGTCGGACTGATGTTGGACACCTTCCACATGAACATCGAGGAGAAGAGCCTCCCGGCAGCCATTCGACGAGCCGGCGACAGGATCTTCAACTTCCAGGCAGCCGAGAACGACCGAGGCACCCCCGGAACGGGACACACCGACTGGGACGGCGTCATCGCTGCACTCCAAGAAGTGGACTACGAAGGAACGATTGTCGTCGAGTCCTTCCTGCCTACTGTGAAAGAGATAGCCCGGGCAGTCTCGCTGTGGCGGCCGGTCGCTCCGTCGATGGATGAACTGGCTGAGCAAGGCGCGGCTTTCCTGCTCAACGCGCTGGCGAAGATCTCGGGCGAATAGGCATGGACGCCGACGGTGCTGTGATCATGATCGCCCGGTTCGATGCTCGCGACGGTATGGCCGATGTGCTGACATCCCGTCTTCAGGAGATGGTGCGGCTCACTCTGGCTGAACCTGGCTGCGTCCGATATGAGTTGCATCAACTCGAAGAAGCGCCCGCCCAACTGTTGCTGATCGAGCAATGGGACACGCAACAGAGCTTGGACACGCATATGAGAACCGAGCACGTCAGGGCGCTGGTATCGGATGCGCCCAGCCTCACGGTTCGCAACATCGAGATCGTCCGGCTTCGCCGAATCTAGCTCCGTCTCGATAGGCCGCCGCGCTGGGCTTGCCCCGGCGATCACGGGCACGTGAGGGGGCCGTCCCTACGGGAACGAAGCACATTCGGAGGTCGGTATCGGTCGATCCTCAGACCGACCGTGTCCGTCCGACAGCGAGGGCGGCAGCTCTCGTGACCACCACAGTCCATCTCATCGCGGGCGAGATGGCCGCCCTGCCTCGTCCTCCGTCTCGGATGAGAGGTGATCTCGCCCGGAGCCGGCGCGCAAACCCCTCTGCGCGCCGGCTCCACCATGCCGGGGTCTCCGAACTGGGAGATTGGGTCTGGCGTCGTGTCCGCTGGCGCGGGCGTGAGGGCCAGCCGAGTTACCGGGCCGCCAGGTCGTGTGACTGCTCAGCTCGCAGGTACGGCGAAGGGCCGTGCCTATTGCGAGATCCTTCGGTATGGGGTATCGCTCGTGCAGCCGGATCCCCGCGAGCTGGAGTACCTCCTCCTGGTCGGCCCACCCGCTGCACAAGTCGGAGTGGGTGGGCGTCAGGTTCTTCGACGAACGCCACACGGAGCTCGCCGTCGCGAGACGGGTGCGGCCAGGCGATGGTCCTTCGCGTCGGCCGTCAGGCGAGTTCGTAGGCGGCGTCCACGTCGTCGGTGCAGAGCGTGGAGTAGGCCACTGGTCCGTGGCCACAGGGGTGATGCCGTTGTTGTCGGCCGCGGGTCCGGGCAGCGCAAGCCCGAGGGCGAACCCGCCGAGCGTGAGCTCGATCTCGACCGGCTCTTCGTTGATCAGCGGCATCTCCGCACGGTGCGGTCTAGCCATGTCAACGCGCTCGTCCTGCTGCCGAGACGGCGTGAGTCCTGCCCCACATCTGCCCCTCGGGGCCGCTGCGAGCTCGTCGGAACTGTGCGAAACCCGTAGTCAGAGGCATCTTCTGTGGAGCTCCTTGGTAGGTTCAACTCCTCTCTCGCGCACAAAATGTGCCTGTGACCAGGGCTATGCAGTGAAAAGGCGGGAGGCGAAAACCTCTCGCCTTTTCTGTGTCCCGGTGTTGTGACGTGCGGCGGGCAGGGGAGGATGCATCGCTGAGGTGACCGGCGGTTCCTCGGGTGGCGCGTGTGTCCCGAGGCGTGGGGTGTGTTCCCCATGGCCAACACCATCTCGACCTACACCACCACGTCACCGCTCGTGAGGTAGTCGAGTTGGGCCCGCACGGACAAGGCGGCCGCGGGCCACAGGGATCGATCAACGTCGGCATAGACCTGCTCCACGACCTCGTCCGCGTCCCGGGCGCCCTGCGCCACCGCGCTGCGGACCTGGTCCAGACGCTCCAGGCGGTGGCGTCGGTAGAAGGCCACCGTCGCCGCGGCGTCCGCGAGTGGACCCCCGTGGCCCGGCAGGATGTCCGTGACGACGCCAGAGTGGATCGCCTTCTCGATCTTGGCCAGGCTGGCGAGGTAGTCGCCGAGGACGCCGTCCGGCCAGGTGACCACCGAGGTTCCCCAGCCCAGCACGGTGTCGCCACTGAACAGGGCGCCGTCCCCCCGGAGCAGGAAGCACACGGAGTCACTGGTGTGTCCGGGGGACGCCAGCACGCTGAGCTCGGCGCCGGCCTCCCGGATCACCTCGCCGTCAGTCAGGTCGTCGGAGCCGGCCCCGAACGCCCGCACGGGGGCGTCGACCCTGGCAGCGAACTCGGGGGCCCCCTCCGCGTGGTCGGGGTGGCGGTGGGTGAGGAGGACCTGGGCGACGCGGCGTCCGGCGACGACCGCCAGGATCGCCTCCAGGTGGGCCTCGTCGGCCGGTCCTGGGTCGATGACGAGGCAGTCGGAGTGCCCGGGCTCGCCGACGACCCAGGTGTTGGTCCCCTCCAGGGTGAGAGGCGACGGGTTGGGGCACAGGACGCACGCCACCCGCCCGCTCCACGAGCCGCCGGTCCAGCTGTGCGGCTCCCACCGGGGCGGCCGGGCGACGAGGGGGGTCGCACCGGTTCCGGTCACGAGTGGTCCTCAGGGGTGGCGCGGACCAGGAGCGCGGTCTCGTCGCCGCGCCGGATGGGTTCGGCCAGGATCGGCCGGAACGAGGGCGACGACGCCACACAGGACGCGGCGTCGGAGGCGCCGGCGAGTGCCTCCATCTGAGCGACGGTGGGGGGGAACAGCACGGCACTCCCCAGCTCCATCTCCGCGAGCAGATCGGCAGGCCGCACCCAACGGGCGTGGTCGGCCTCTGTGTTGTCGTTGTCGGGGACCTGGCCCTGGGGCACCTGCGCGACGAAGAACCGGGTGTCGTAGCGTCGCGGCTCGAAGCACGGAGTGATCCAGTGGGCGTGGGCCGCCAGCAGGTCGGTGCGCAGGACAAGGTTGCGCTCCATGAGGAGTTCGGCGAACGACTGCTCGCGGGCGAGGAGTCGGCGGCGAGCGGCCTGCCAGCCCGGGCCCCGGACGTCCTCCACCACCCTGCGCTCCCCGGGGCCGGCGAGCAGGACACCACACTCCTCGAACAGTTCCCGGGCCGCGGCGACGACCAGGGTGCGGGCGGAGGCGTCCGACGGAGCGGACAACACAGTGGCCCAGTGCGCCGGGGATGGGCCGGCCCACGGAAGGTGCTCGTCGGCGTCACGGGCGTCCACCCCACCGCCGGGGAAGACGTAGGCCGAGGGTGCGAACGCCATGGTGGACACCCGCTTCATCATGAAGACCTCGACCCCGGCCGCGGGCCCCCCGTCAGTGGCGTCCCTGACCAGCATGACCGTGGAGGCGTCCCTGGCGGGCGCCGCAGGGCCGCCCTCGCCCGTCAGCCACGCAAGCGCGCGGGCCTCCAGACCCTTGGGCATGGGGTAGATGCGGTCGCTCATGGTCACCCTTCCCGGTCCGGGCTGTCGCGATTCGATCGCACCGGTGGCTCGCAACCCGCGTCCGCTCGCACGCCGCCCCGGCGCTGCCATCCTACGAGGATGAACGCCGTGCCACGGAACACCGTCGCAGACATCCAGACGCGCAGCGCACGGCGGGCCGGTCCGGAATCACGGTGAACGATCTCGGCGGCGGTCAGTCAAGGGCTGTGTCCCCTCGTGCGCATTCCCCACGGTGGGGCGGTGCCCCGGCCGAGGTCACTGTCACGTCGTGACCCCGGCGCACGCGTCGCCGGACACGGCCCTCAGGCGGCAGCTTCCGCAGTCTGCCGTGCCATCTCCGCGTCGTGGGCCCGCCGGGCTCGGCGCCGCTCCGCCTGTCGATCCGGATCCGGCACGGGCGAGGCCAGCAGCAGCCGCTGCGTGTAGGGGTGGGCGGGGTCCACCGCCACCTTGGACGCCGGGCCCTGCTCGACGATCTCGCCCTTGTACATGACAGCCACGCGGTGGCTGACGTGCCGGATGACGTCGAGGTCGTGCGACACGAACAGGTAGGACACCATGAGGGTCTCCTGGATCTCGAGGAACAGATCCAGCACGCGGGCCTGCGTCGAGAGGTCCAAGGCTGAGACAGGCTCGTCGCACACGATGAGTTTCGGCTGGAGCGCGAGCGCGCGGGCGATGGCCACCCGTTGCCGCTGCCCGCCCGAGAACTCCCGTGGCAGACGCTCCATGGCGTCGTGCGGCAGGTGCACCCGCTCGAGCAGAGCCCGTACCCGCTTGCGCGCCTCGGCACCCGAGATGCCCTGGATGCCCAGGGGCTCGCTCAGGATGTCCCCGATGGTCATGGACGGGTTCAGCGACGTGTACGGGTCCTGGAACACCACCTGGATGTCCTTGCTCAGGCCACGACGCTCCTTGCGGCTCGCGTGGGCGATGTCGCGACCCTGAAAGAGCACCCGCCCCCCGGTGATGGGGGCCAGCCCCAGCACCGCCCGGCCGAGCGTGGTCTTGCCACAGCCCGACTCGCCGACGAGGCCCATGGTCTTGCCCTCCTCGACGGCCAGCGAGACCCCGTGCAGGATCTCCACCGGCTTCGCGAACAGTCCACGCTGCGGGTAGGCGACGCGCACCTCCTCGACGTCGAGCAGGTGGTTGCCCGGGGGCAGGTCCTCCACGTGCGGGGCGTGCCCGGCGACATCGTCGAGCCGCTCGGCGGGCGACACCAAGTCCGGATCGTGCGCGGCCGGACCCGGCCCGGGAATCGGCTGGTCGGGCAGGTTCCCACTCATCGGTCGCCTCCAACGGGATCGGGGAGAAGCTTGGTACGCGGCGTCTTGTCGACCAGCATGGACTCCAGCAGCATCTTCGTGTAGGGGTCCTGGGGCGTCCGGAGGATCGAACGCACATCACCCTGCTCCACGATGCGGCCGTTCTGCATGACCGCGACGCGGTCGCACAGATCGGCGACGACGCCGAAGTTGTGCGTGACCAGGATGATCCCCTGGTGCAGCTCGCCCTGCAGCCTGCGGATCAGGTCGAGCACCTCGGCCTGGACCGTGACGTCGAGGGCCGTGGTGGGCTCATCGGCGATGATGAGGTCGGGGTTGCACGAGATGGCGCCGGCGATCAGCACCCGTTGAGCCATCCCGCCCGAGATCTGGTGGGCATAGCTGCGGAAGGTGCGTCTCGGGTCCGGGATCCCCACGAGCCTGAGAAGTTCCAGCGCTTGAGCCTCGGCCGCCTTGTCGTTGAGCCCCAACGTCCGTCTCATGGGACGGACCAACTGGGACCCGATCGTGAACGACGGGTCCAGATTGCTCATGGGCTCCTGCGGGATGTAGGCGATGCGCTTGCCGCGCAGCGGGGCGAGCCGTGCCTGGTCGATCTTCATGGCGGCGGCGTCGACGGTCTGGACGCCGTCGAACACGATCCGGCCGGTCGAGACCAGCGCGTTGTCCGGCAGCAGGCCGAGCACGGCGAACGAGCTCTGCGACTTGCCGGACCCGGACTCGCCCACGATGCCCAGCACCTCATCCCGGTCGACGTGGAAGGAGACCCCGTCGACGACCGTGCTGCGGCTGCCGTCGGGCTGCGGGTACTGGATCCGGAGGTCCGTGACCTCGAGCAGGTGGGGCGCGGGAGCCCCGCCGCTCCGGCCGGCACCGGTGGCGGTGGCGGACCCGGGCTCGCCCCGGGTGGCGATCGGGACGCCCGCCGCCCCGCGAACGGCCTTCCGCTTCTCCTTGGTCTTGACCTGGTCCTCCAGCGCGTCTCGCAACGCGTTCGCGAAGAGCACGAAGCCGCCGATGGTGAGCGAGATGGCGAGGGTGGGCCACAACAGCGCCAATGGCTGGCGGTAGATGCTGCGGAAGCCGTCGTTGATCATGACACCCCACGTGGAGGCGCTGGGGTCGCCCAGACCGAGGAACTCGAGGGCCGACTGGAAGGAGATGGCGATGCCGCACACCATGGAGGCCTGGATGATGACCGGCGCCCGCACGACACCCAGGACGTGGCGACCGATGATGCGGAGGTCGGAGAGGCCGGCCACGCGGGCCGCGTCCACATACAACTCGTTGCGGACGGACTGCGTAGCGGCCCGCACGAGCCGGAAGAATCCGGGCGCCACCATGACACCGAAGATCGCCATGGTGATCTCGACCGAGGGGCCGACCGCCGCACGGATGGCGAGCAGCACGATCAGGTTGGGCAGGGACATGAGGATGTTGGTGGCCCAGCTCGCGAGGCCGTCGAACCAACCGCCGTAATATCCGGCGACCAGACCGGCGGGCAGGCCGATGAGGATGGCGACGGTCGCCGCGATGGCGGCGGAGGAGAGGGTGCCGCGCGCACCGAAGAGCAGGCGTGACCAGATGTCGCGACCGTTGGAGTCGGTGCCCATGAGATGCTCGGCCGACGGGCCCGCGAGGACCTGGTTCGACACCGTGACGGGGGCGAAGGGGGCGATGATCTCGGCGAACACTGCCCAGCCGATCACGAGGGCCAGCAGGATGACCGACGTCAACCCCATCGGATTGCTGAGCAGCCGTCGGACGACCCCTGCTCGCTTGACAGTGCCGGACTGGCCGGCCGTCGTGCCGGACCCGTTCCCGGGATCGGCGCCCTGGATCGCCGTGGTGTCGCTCATGACACACGCACCTTCGGGTTGAGCCAGCCGTTGGCGATGTCGACCAGCAGATTGACGACGACGACGATCGCCACCGTGTAGATGACGACGCCCATCACCAGGGGCAGGTCGTTCTGGGTGGTGGCATCCACGGCCAGGCGACCGAGCCCCGGGAGGGCGAAGATCGACTCGATGATCACGACGCCACCGAGGAGGCCGATGAACTGCAACGACAGCACGGTCAGGCCGGCGGGCGCGGCAGCCCGGAGCACGTGCCGGAAGAGGATCTCGCGCTCGGGGATGCCCCGGGACCTGAGGGTCCGGACGTAGTCCAGTTCCATCTGCTTGATGAACGCGCTGCGGATCTGCTGCGCGGCCCCGGCGATTCCGTTCAGGACGAGACCGATGACGGGCAGGGTGAGGGAGACGACCCAGTCCCCGAGCCCGGAGCGGGGTGTGATGCGGGAAATCGCCGGGAACCAGCCCAGCTTGATGGCAAAGACGAGCACCAGCACGATGCCGATGATGTAGCCGGGGATGGCCGCGGCGAGCACCGCGAGGACCTGGACGATGCGGTCGGCGACGCCCCGCTTGACGGCGGCGGTCACACCGAGCAGGGTCGCCACGGCCGCGATGAGGAGGATGGCCACCGCGACCATCGTGAGCGTGAGCGGCAGGCGAGCTCCGATGGCGGAGAAGACCGGCTGGTTGGTGAACCAGGAGCGGCCGAACTCCAGCTGCACGGCATCCGTCAGCCAGGTGACGAGGCGCTCCAGCAGGGGCCGGTCGAGGCCCAGCTGCCGGGCCTTGGCGGCAACGGCCTCCTCGGAGGCCTGGTCACCCATGAGGTTGCGAGCGATGTTGCCGCTCGAGAGGAAGAGCAGCAGGAACGTGGTGCACGCCACCACGAACAGGGCCCCGACGCCCGAGACCAGACGTCTTCCGATGAAAGTCAACATGAATGGGAGCACCCTTCAGGCGAAGCGGTGGTGCACGTCCGGCCTGCACGCTGCCGGGCCGGACGTGCAGCACTCGGGGGGGTCAGGAAGCGGGCTCGTAGTTGTAGATCGACGGCACGGCCATCTGGACCTGGGGCTCGACCTTGACCTTGTCGGCGTTGTACACGTAGTTCTGCTTGATGCGGTAGAACGGCGCGAACCAGGCGTTCTCGACGATGTAACGGTTCAGGGCCGGCCCGGCTTCACCCGGATCGTCACCGGCAGTGCGGACACCCTCGAGGAGGGCGGCCACTTCCGGGTTGTTGGTGCGGAACGGGTTGTACAGGGTCTTCGGCACGAGCATCTGGTTGGCTGCCACCCAAGCCGTCCCCTGGAAGAGCTGGAACCAGGCAATCGGGTAGTCGCCCCGCCCGATGATGCTGACGTATTCGGGCGCCGGCACGGACTGGAGCTTCACCTTGATACCCACGTCGGCCAACTGCTGGACCACGTAGTTGTTCACCACGTCGACGCCGGGCAGGAGCGGGGCGGACATCTCGAACCCCTTGGGGTACCCGGCCTCGGCCAGCAGGCTGCGGGCCTTCTCCGGATCGAACGTGTAGTAGGAGTCCAGCTCCTTGACGTACGCACCGGAATCCGGTCCGAACACCTGCGAAGTGATGTCGCCGCCGCCCATCATCACGTTCTTGAGCAGCGCTTCGCGGTCGATGGCGTAGTTGATCGCCTGACGCACCCGGACGTCGCCCATGGCAGGCACCTTGGCGCCGTCGCGATCGAAGAGGAGCAAGCCGCTCCAGTCGACGGGCCACTCCAGAGCGGTGAGCTTCGCGGCCTTCGCCTGGTCGCGGGTGGCCGGGTCAAGCAGCGTGGCGTCCACCTGGCCACCGGTCACCGCGTTCACGCGGGCGGTGACGTCGGGCAGGACCCGCAACGTGATGGTGCCCCACTTCTGCAGGTCGGGGTTCCAGTACCCCTCGCGCGCGGTGAAGACGTGCTGGGAACCCTTGACGGACTGCGCGGGGTCGAGCGTGTACGGCCCCGTCCCGATGGGCGCGTCCGCGATGTCGGTGCTACCCAGCTTCGCCGGGGAACCCATGAGCCCTGCGGCCTGGCTGAGGAAGTAGGTGAAGGCCGGGTCAGCCTGCGTGAGGGTGATGTCGATGGTGTAGTCGTCGACGACCGTGGCGGACCCGAAGTTGCCCAGCTGGGCCACCTGGCGGCCGTTCGCGCCCTTGAAGTGCTCGAGGTTGGCCTTGACCGCCTGGGCGTTGAAGGCGGCGCCGTCCGAGAAGGTCACGTCGTTGCGCAGCTTCAGACGCAGGACGGTGCGGTTGCTGTCGGTGTAGTCCCACGCGGTGGCCAGCATCGGCGCCAGCTTGCCGTCGGGTTCCCTCAGCAGCAGGGTGTCGTAGGGCGCCTGGTAGGGCTGGAGGAGGTGGCCGACGTGGGCCTGAGCAGGATCCCAGGATGCCGGTTCGGCCAGCACGCCCAGGACGAGGTCCTGGGGCGCCTGGGGTGCCTGGGCGGCTGCGGTGCCGGTGCCGGCGGTGCCGGCGGTGCCCGGCTGGCTGGATGTCCCCCCGGAACAGCCAGCCAGGGCGATGGCTGCCGCCACCAGCCCCGCGGCCCATTTGATGGTGGATCGTTTCATTGGTTCTCCTCGTCACTCTGCCCGACGATGCGGGACGCGTCTGCCCCGGCGCGCCTCCATGCACCCCCGGGAGAAGCCACGTCCGGGCTCCCCGTGACCATCCGGGAAGGTGTGACGAAGCCTAGGAGTGGAGACCGGCGGCTGCCGGGCGTTCGAAAAAGTCAATCGCCGAAGCGTGGGACCGCGAGCGCTCGGATCGACCCCGGGACAGGGCCTCGAAGCCGCGGAGACAGTCAGGCAGGCCGGACGCGACGCGGAGGCTAGTCGGCCCGGCGGGGCCGGCTTCAGGCGTCCGCCGCCACGGCGACACGGATGAGCGCGATCAACTCGGGAACGGCCAGACACAACTCCTCCGCCTCGGCCGGCGTGAACCAGCCGATCGCGTCGTGCTCATGCGGGGCGAGGTTCCCGGGCTCGCCGCACCAGCTGAGTGCCACATAGACATGGGTCTCTGCCCCGGGCACCTCGACGGGCACCGGCAGCAACTGGAGTTGTCCGACGACGACGCCCAGCTCCTCAGCGAGTTCTCGGCGCGCCGTGGCGTCCGGCTCCTCGCCCGCTTCGATGTGGCCACCGGGCAGGTCCCAGACATCCGGGAACAGGCGACGCCCGGGATGGCGGTGCACGAGCAGCGCCCGCCCTTCACGGACGAGCACGCAGAACGCCAGTCGATGGATCTCGCTCATGCGTCATTCAAACACGGCTGCAGGGTCAGCGGTCGTCCCACAGCCCCCAGACCATGCGCTGGCCATGGACCCGGACAACCAGCGCCTCCGGGAACCGGGTGAGCTCCACGGGCGGGACATCGACTGTGCCGTCCCGGGGGTTTGACGCTCCCGGTTGCCTCACCGAGAATGGCCGGTAATCGGCGGGACATTTCCCGTGAGGTGGTGGTGGTGGTGTCGAGGCGCGTTGGCTCCATGCGGCCCTTGGTGCGGGCTTCGTGGCGCCGCGCCCGAGCGACGGGTCTGGATCCCGCCGACAGCGAGCCGCCCTACCTGATGAAGTCCGATGACCTCCGTCAACGGCGCGCCGAACACCCGATGGCGTCGCTCCTGCCCACCGTGCGCGACCTCATCCTGGGCCCTTCGGCCGACGCGGGGCACGTCCTGGCGATCTCCGACATCGAGGGGGACGTCCTGTGGCTGGACGGCAGCCGCTCCCTGTTGAAACGCGCAGCCCGTATCGGCATGGGGCCGGGAGCCCGGTGGAGTGAGTGGGGTGTGGGGACCAACGCCATCGGAACCGCACTCCATGAGCTTCGCCCGGTCCAGATCACCTTCGACGAGCACTACCTGTTCACCCATCGGGAGTGGGGCTGCTGGGCGGCCCCGATCCATGACCCGGTCACGGGTACTCCGTTGGCCATCCTCGACGTCTCCGGCCCGGACGCCAGTCCCGACAAGCTCCTGCTCGTACGTTCCGTCGCCCGGCTCGTGGAGAGCATGTTGCGGGAACAACGTCGTGAGGAGTTGGACACCATCGCGGACGCCGCCGTTCGCGCCGGCCTCGACGCCCGCCGATCGGCGCTGCTGAGCGCCGACGGGCAGCTCCTCTGGGGCCGGGGAGACCTCTACCCTCCGTGGGGCCTGGTGCCCCAGGATGGGGCCGAGTTGCTGTCCAGCCGCGCGCTCCGGTTCGACCGCCTCGGTGACTTCTGGGTGGTGCACGCCCCCACCGCATCGCCGACGGGCGTCCATTTGCGGCTGTTGGGCCCGCTGCCCCCGGCGATCTCCGTGTCGGGGGCGTGGATCGAACTCTCACCCAGACATGCGGACATACTCTTCCTGCTCTCGCGCCGCCCCGAGGGAATGCGGGCCGACGAACTGGCGCAGGAACTGTACGGTGATCGCGGCAATCCGTTGACCGTGCGCGTCGAGATGCATCGGATCCGGGCCATCCTGGGTGAGCGCATTGCGAGCAGCCCCTACCGCTTCACCGTCCCCGTGGTCACGGACGCCAGCGCAGTCCTTGCCCTCGTCGCCCAGGGTCGGGTGGCTGAGGCCGTCGATTGCTACCACGGTCAGTTACTGCCTCGCAGCGACTCCCTCACCATCGAGTTGTACCGCGCCGAGCTCAACCAGACGCTGCGTGGGGCCGTCCTGCGCGTCGGGGGTCCCGCGCTCGATCGTTGGTGCCTGGGCCCCGTCGGAAGCTCGGATGCCGAGGCGTTGAGCGCAGACGTGGCGACGCTCAGTCCCTCCGATCCGATGGTCCCGATCATCCTCGCCCGGCTCGACCGGATGGGCCAGTACGCAGGCTGACGTGCAACGTCGACGCAACGCCCCCCGAGGCACCATCAGGCATGAGCTGCGTCACGGTGGGCCTGGTGGTCAACAGCGCCTCCGGTCACGACATCCGTAGGCTGGTCAGCGCTGCAACGGTGGTGGACAACTCCGAGAAGGGGGCGATGGTCGTCCGGCTGCTCGCCGGACTCAGGTCCGCCGGCGTCGACCGTGTCCTGGCCATGCCCACCGACCGCATGGTGGTCTCCACCATGCGGCGGCTGATGCGACAGGTTTCGCTGCAACATGGCGACCAGTTCCCCACGCTGGAGTGGCTCGACTTCCGACCGCAGTTGACGGCCTCCGACACCCTGCGTGCGCTCGACCTGATGGTCGAGTCGGGCGTGTCCGCGGTGTGCGTGCTCGGAGGCGACGGCACACAACGTCTCACCGCCGACATCCTCGGCGACATCCCACTCGCCGCGGTGTCGACAGGCACGAACAACGTCTTCCCCCCGTGGGCGGAGCCCACCACGGCCGGGATCGCCGCCGGCCTGGTCGCCGCAGGGGCGGTGCCCATCGAGGCTGGCTGCGTCCGTGAACACGGGATGGTGGTGGAGTGTGCCGGACGCCGCGAAACCGCGCTGGTGGACGTGGGCGTCTCGACGCATCCTTGGATCGGTGCGCGCGCTCTCTGGGACGTCCAAGATCTGACGGAGGTGGCGGTCGTCTTCACCGACCCGGCCGCGATCGGGTTGTCCGCCATCGCAGCTGCCGTGTACGACGCCCCGCGGGGTGAGCCGGGCGGCGTCCTCGTTCGGCTCGCGCCACTCCGGCACGCCGTCCACGTCGTGCACGTGCCCCTGGTGCCGGGCATCGTCACACCGGTGGGGATCGCAGATGTCACCCCGATCCCGTTCGGTGAAACGGTTGGGCTGGACATGGTGGCAGGCACCCTGACGGTCGACGGGGAGCGGGAGGTTCCCAGGTCCGCAGGAGTTCCGGCGACGGTGAGGATCGGGCTCGGGCCCCTGCGCATCGATGTGTCGCGCACCTTGGTGCACGCCGCGCACGCGCGGGGCGATGCAACGCTGACGCAACGCCCCGGTCGGTAGCGTCGCAGGACGGCGACGGGGCCGACGCCCGTCGCACGAGGAAGTGGAGGGGTGATGACCACAACACCGGATTCCCGTGAGGCCTTGTTGGAGGCCTACCGACTCATGAAGACGATTCGCGAGTTCGAGGAACGTGCTCACCGCGAGTTCGCGACCGGCCTGATGCCCGGCTTCGTCCACCTGTACGCCGGCGAGGAGGCAGTCGCGGTGGGCGTCTGCAGCAACCTCACGGCTGACGACTACATCGCCTCGACCCACCGCGGGCACGGACACGCCATCGCCAAGGGCTGCGACGTGATGGGCATGATGGCCGAGCTCTACGGCCGCTCAACGGGTCTGTGCGGCGGGAAGGGTGGGTCGATGCACATCGCCGACCTGTCCACCGGCATGCTCGGTGCCAACGGCATCGTGGGCGGTGGCCCGCCGCTCGTGTGCGGCGTCGGGTTGAGCGCGAAGGTGCGCGGCACCGATCAGGTGGGTGTGTCGTTCACCGGTGACGGCGGCGCCAACCAGGGAACCTTCCTGGAGTCGTTGAACCTGGCCGCGGTCTGGGACCTGCCCGTCGTCTTCGTCGTCGAGAACAACGGTTACGCCGAGTCGACGAGCAGCCAGTTCCACCAGTCCGGCATCGACGTCGCCAAGCGCGCCGATGGGTTCGGGCTACCGGCCGCAGTCGTGGACGGCCACGACTACTTCGCGGTCCGCGAAGCCATGGCGGCTGCCGTTCAGCGTGCACGCTCCGGCGGCGGGCCATCCTTGGTCGAGTGCAAGACCGACCGCTTCTACGGCCACTTCGAGGGGGACCAGCAGAAGTACCGCCCGGCCGGGGAGGTCGAGAGGCTGCGCGCGGAGAAGGACTGCCTGAACCGCTTCGAGAAGACGGTCACCGACGCAGGCCTGCTGTCGGCCGGCGACCTCCGCGCGGTGGACGCCGAGGTCGCCGACCTCATCGACCGGGCCGTCGAGGCCGCCCTGGCCGCGCCCGAGCCGGAGCTGCGCTCCCTTCTCACCGACGTGTACGTCAGCTACTAGGCGAAGGAACGATCATGGCACGCAGAGTGACCTACAGAGAGGCCATCAACGAAGCCATCCGCCAGGAGATGGCAGCAGACCCGCGCGTGGTCCTGTTCGGCGAGGATGTCGCCGGCGGGGCGGGGACCAGTGAGCCGCTGGACGCCTGGGGTGGCGTCCTCGGCGTCACGAAGGGTATCCAGCCCCTGTTCCCGGACCGGGTGCTCGACACGCCGATCAGTGAGTCGGCGATCGTGGGCGCAGCGGCGGGCGCCGCCGCGTCCGGACTCCGGCCGATCGCCGAACTCATGTTCATCGACTTCGTCGGCGTCTGCCTCGACCAGATCCTCAACCAGACGGCGAAGTTCCGGTACATGTTCGGCGGCAAGGCGGAGACCCCGTTGGTGATCCGCACGATGTACGGCGCCGGAATGAACGCGGCTGCCCAGCACTCGCAGTCGCTGTACGCGATCCTGACGCACATCCCCGGCATCAAGGTCGTCCTGCCGTCCAACCCCTACGACGCCAAGGGTCTGCTCGTGCAGGCGATCCGTGACCAGGACCCGGTGATCTTCTGCGAGCACAAGATGCTCTACGGAGTGAAGGGCGAGGTGCCGGAGGACCTCTACGTCATCCCCTTCGGTGAAGCCCGCATCGTGCGGCAGGGCACGGACGTCACCGTTGTGGCGCTCGGCCGCATGGTGTCCATCGCCGAGAAGGCGGCTGCGGCACTGGCCAAGGACGACATCGAGGTCGAGATCATCGATCCCCGGACGACCTCGCCCCTGGACGAGGATGCCATCCTCGCCAGCGTGGAGAAGACGGGCCGTCTCGTGGTCGTCGACGAGGGAAACCCCCGGTGCGGCATGGCTGCAGACCTGGCCGCCCTGGTGGCGACACGGGGGTTCGCATCGCTCAAGGCGCCGATCCGGACCATCACCCCGCCGCACACGCCGGTACCGTTCGCGACCGTCCTGGAGCAGGCCTACATCCCATCGCCGGCGGACGTCGAGGCGTCCGTGAGAGAGATCATGGACAGGGAGGCCGTCGCATGAGCGAGCTGCGCGACATCACGATGCCCAAGTGGGGCATGGCCATGACCGAGGGAGACCTCGCCGGCTGGTTGGTCGGGGTGGGCGAGGCGGTCGAGGTCGGACAGCTCGTCTGCGACGTCGAGACCGACAAGATCACCGGCCAGGTCGAGTCGCCCGTGGCGGGGGTGGTCCGTCGGCTCGTCGCCGAGGAAGGGGCCACCCTGCCCGTCGGTGCGCTCCTGGCGGTGGTGTCCGATGACGAGGTGGGTGACGAGGAGCTGGACGCCCACGTGGCGGAGTTCGAAGCCTCGTTCGTGCCACCCACCCAAGGGTGATCCGTTCCGTGGTCGGTGGGCTGGTGCCCAGGAGGGTGTCCGGCAGGAAGGAGTTGTGATGGATGACACCACGGTCCGCATGAGCCGTATGCGCAAGCTCATCGCGAGGCGTATGCACGAGTCGCTCCAGGGCAGCGCGCAACTCACGCTGGTCTCCACTGCGGACGTCACCGAACTCACCGCTCTGCGCTCCCGGTGGGAGGGTGAGCTCCGGCCCACCTTCACGGACGCCGTGATCCGGGCTTCCGCCCTTGCGCTGCGCGAGCACCCGGGGGTGAACGCGCGGCTCGAGGACGAGACCATCGTCCACGCGGGTCAGGTCAACATCGGGATGGCGGTGGCCCTCGAAGGCGGTCTGGTCGTGCCCGTCGTCAGGGGCGCCGACGAGCTGCCCCTCGCCGAGTTGGCCACCGTCACGCGGGACCTCGCGGAGCGCTCCCGTACCGGCAGGCTGGGCATGGACGACCTGGAGGGCGGCACGTTCACGGTGACGAGCCTGGGGGGTCAGGGCATCGATGCGTTCACTCCGGTGCTCAACCCGCCCGAGTCGGCGATCCTCGGGGTCGGTCGGTCCCGCCCCCTGGCGGTCCCCGACTCCGGCGGGGTCGCGTGGCGCCAGGAGATGACCCTCAGCCTCACGATCGATCACCGTGTGGTCGACGGCTACCCGGGCGCGCTCTTCCTGGCACGGGTTGCTGCGCTGTTGGCTCAGCCCTCCGGCCTGTGACGAATGGTGGACGGGGTCGCTCCGGCCCCGTCCACCACTGCGTGGCGCACCCGACCGTGGCCGGGTCGCGGCATCAGGGATAGATCATCCCACCGTCGATGACGACGCACTGGCCTGTCATGTAGTCGGAGTCCGGGCCGGCGAGGTAGGAGACCAGCGACGCGACGTCCGCCGGGACGGACACGCGCCCGAGAGCGATCCCCGCGGCCATGGCCATCATCGACTCGCCCTTGCCGACCTTGTTGATCTCTCCGAGGTCGTGGTCGATCTCCTCCCACATCTTCGTGTCGACGATTCCGGGGCAGTAGGCGTTCACCGTGATGCCGTGGGGTGCCCACTCCTGCGCCGCGGATTGGGTCAGGGCCTTGACCGCGAACTTCGACGAGCAGTACACGCCCAGGAGCGCGAAGCCCTTGTGGGCTGCGATCGAGGCAGCGCCGATGATCTTCCCCCCGCCGCCCTGGGCGATCATCTGGCGGGCGGCCTCGGTGTAACAGAAGAACAGCCCACGGCCGTTGACACGGTGCACCACGTCGTACTCGTCGGGTGACACGTCCAGCAGGGCCTTGGTCTGTGCGATGCCGGCGTTCGCCACCATCACATCCAGCGAGCCGAACTCGTCGACCACGGCGGCGATCCCGGCCTTCACCGAGTCGAGGTCCGTGACATCGATGTGGACGGCCATGACGCGACCGCCGGTTCCTTCCAGCTCTGCGCGTGTGGCAGCCAATGGTTCGGCCATCGAGGGCAGGTCGCTGAGGGCAACATTGTGTCCGTCGGCGATCAGACGGGCTGCGATGCCCTTGCCGATGCCGCGCGCCGAGCCGGTGACGAGGACGTTGTTCATGAAGGCCTCCTTCGTGTCGAGGGTCTCCACGCTAGGTGGCCCAGCGTTGCGGCGAGGTTGCATGCTGATCGAACCGGAGGGTGATCAGCCCTAGGACCTTTCGCTGGTGCCCCGGCTCCTCAGCCGGAGTCGACCCCCTACGCCAGCAGGAGGGACCCCGAGAGGTTGATCATGTTCGTGAACCGCCGCGTCCGCATGACACCATCACACCGCATCGACGCTGAAGGGGGACCCCACCAGGCGTGCCGCGCCGTCACCGGGGAGGCCAGTCGAGCCCGATGTCGAGCACCCGGGCGCTGTGGGTGAGCCATCCCACGGAGATCAGGTCCACCCCCGACTCGGCGACAGCCACCGCGGACTCGGGAGTGATGCGCCCGGACGCCTCGGTGACCAGCCTGCCGGCCACCAGGTCCACGGCCTCACGCAGCTGGTCGGGGCCCATGTTGTCGAGAAGGACCGCGTCCACCGGGAGCGTCAGCAGCTGGCGCAGCTGGTCGAGGGTGTCGACCTCGACCTCGATCTTGACCAGGTGCTCAACGTTGGCGCGCGCTCGCGTCACCGCCTCGGCGAGTCCCCCGGCGGCAGCGATGTGGTTGTCCTTGATGAGGACGGCGTCGTCCAGTCCGAACCGGTGGTTCCCGCCGCCACCGCACCGCACGGCGTACTTCTGCAGGGCGCGGAGGCCGGGGATGGTCTTGCGCGTGTCCACGACCCGGGCCCCGGTGTGTGCGACGGCGTCCGCGATGGCGGCCGTTCCCGTGGCGACCCCCGAGAGGTGCCCCAGAAAGTTGAGTGCCACCCGCTCGCCGCTGAGGAGCCCGCGGGTGGGTCCGGTGGCGCTCCCGATCGTGTCGCCGGGATGGACGCGGGCACCGTCCTGCATGGCCCACCGCACCTCGATGCGGGGGTCGACCAGCTGCCACGCGAGCGCGGCGCAGGCGGTGCCGGCCACCACGCCGCGCTCCCGCGAGACCAGGACGACCGTGGACACCTGGTCATCGGGGACGATGCTGTCGGTGGTGAGGTCACCCGCCTGGCCCAGGTCCTCCCGCAGGGCGGCCCGGACGAGGGGTTCGATGACCAGTGTGGGCAGTGCTCTCATTGCTCCTCCAGATCAGCCAGGCTCACCAGGGTGTGTGCGGCCTCTGACGTCGTGCGGGGGAAGTCCGTCCGGAACTGGGCGCCCCGCGACTCCTCCCGGCGCAGTGCTGACCGGACCACGAGGGAGCCCACCAGACCGGTGTCGTCGTCGAGGTGATTCCGCAGGGTTGCCAGGGCGGCGCGGAGGCTGTCGGCGTCCCGGAGCACGCCCGCAGCGGCGGTGACCACCGCGCGGACCTGCTGGACCTCCGGACCGGGGGCAGCGCCAGTGGCCCCGGCCCAGTGCCGGTCGGCCACGCCGGGGGTCTCCCGCTGCGGCGCATGGACCTCCTTGAGATGCTGGGCCACCCAGCGCGCGCACACGACCGCCTCCAGCAGGGAGTTGCTGGCCAAGCGGTTGGCGCCGTGCAGGCCGGTCGATGCCACCTCCCCCGCGGCGTACAGCCCCGGGACGGTGCTCTCGCCTCGCCGGTCCACCAGGACGCCGCCCATGTGGTAGTGCGCCGCGGGTCGCACGGGCAGCAGGTCCCTCGTGGGGTCGAGCCCGACCTCGCAGGCCTTGGCGTGGATGGACGGGAACAGCTCGGCGAAGCGCTCCCCGGGGTCACGGGTCGCGTCGAGGAAGACGCGGTGGCCCGCCTGCAACTGCGCCCACTCCGCGCGCGACACCACGTCGCGCGCGCTGAGCGGGTTCTTCAGCACCCGGTCGCCGTTGCCGTTGACCAGGACGGCCCCCTCGCCGCGGACAGCTTCGCTGACCAGCGGGAGCGGGTCGAGGTCGACGTCGAGCGCGGTCGGGTGGAACTGCACGAGCTCGAGGTCCCGGAGCACGGCTCCGGCGCGGAAGGCCAGGGCCAGGCCCTGACCGCGGGAGGACAGGGGATTCGTGGTGTGCGTGTACAGGCCGCCGATCCCGCCGGTGGCGAGGATGACCGCGGTCGCCCGCAGCTCGACGGGGCCGTCCGGCGTGTCGACGAGGACACCGGCGGCGCGGCCGTCCCGGACGAGGATCTCGCGGGCGGGGGAATGGTCCCAGAGCGCCACGGAGGGGGTGTGTCGGGCCGCGTCCACCACCGTGCGCAGCAGTTCGGCGCCGGTGCAGTCGCCCTGTGCATGGACGATGCGGCGCCGGCTGTGGGCCCCCTCCAACCCGAGCCGCAGTGAACCGTCGGGATGGCGGTCCCACCGCGCGCCGTGGTCGGTGAGCCACCGGATGGCCCCGGGGGCCGCACGCGTGACGGCGTCCACGACATGGGGGTCGCAGAGCCCGGCGCCGGCGGCGACGGTGTCGGCGGCGTGGCGGACCGGGTCGTCGTCCGGACCCACGGCGGCGGCGACACCCCCCTGCGCCCACCCGGTCGACGTCCCGGTCGACACCGCCCCCGCGCTGAGGACGATGCACCGCAGGGGGGCCAATTCGAGGGCGCACGCCAAGCCCGCCAGGCCGGCCCCGACGATGACGGGCCCGCCTGCGTCGACGACGCCGGAGACCGCCCGGCTCATGTCGGGGGCGTCCCGAGGTCGAGCATTCGCTGGACGGCCGCCCGCGCCCGCTCGGCCACGTCCCCGGCGACGGTGACCTCATGTGTCATGGTCTCCAGGGCGTGCCGGATCGCGGCGAGCGTGTTGCGCTTCATGTGGGGGCACAGGTTGCAGGGGCGGATGAAGTCGAGGTCCGGGTACTCCTGCGCGACGTTGTCGCTCATCGAGCACTCTGTGATCAGGGCCACGCGGGTCGGCCTGCGCTCGGCGACGAACCCCACCATCTGTGCGGTCGAGCCGGAGAAGTCGGCCTCGTCCACGACCTCGGGCGGGCACTCGGGGTGGGCCAGCACCGTCAGGCCCGGGTGCTCACGGCGGAGCTGGGCGATGTCGCCGGGGGTGAAGCGCTCGTGCACCTCGCAGGCCCCCGGGTGCGTGACCACCTCCACGCCCGTCTGGCGCGCCACGTTGGCCGCCAGAAAGCGGTCGGGGATCATGATGACCTTCGGCACGCCGAGGCTCTCGATGATCTGCACCGCGTTGCCGGACGTGCAGCAGACGTCCGATTCCGCCTTGACGGCCGCGCTGGTGTTCACATAGGTCACCACCGGGACGCCGGGGTGCCGGCGGCGCAACGCGCGCACGTCCTCGGCCGTGATCGACTCGGCCAGCGAGCAGCCGGAGCGCAGGTCGGGGATCAGGACGGTCTTGGAGGGGTTGAGCAGCTTCGCGGTCTCGGCCATGAAGTGGACGCCGGCGAGCACGATGACGTCGGCCTCCACGGCGGTCGCCTCGCGGGCCAGGGCCAGGGAGTCGCCGACGATGTCGGAGACGCCGTGGAAGATCTCGGGGGTCATGTAGTTGTGACCCAGGATGACCGCGTTGCGCTCCTTCTTGAGCCGCAGGATGGCGTCGACGTCGTCCGCCATCGTCGCCCACTCGACGGAGGGGATCACGTGCTCGACCCTCCGGTAGAGCTGTCGGGCGGTCGGTGTGGTGGTCATGAGGCCTCCCAGCCTTTTCTGGTCTCGACAACCCCCTTATGCTACATCTGAGCATAAGGGCTGCCAAGTCGGCTCCCCGGTGGGGATCGGCACGACGGCTCAGCGGACGCGGCTGGCGGGAAGCTTGGTTCCGGCGGCCTGCCGCTCCTGGAGGACTGCGCGGCGGAACCGGTGGAGCCGGGCCGGACGGCCGCCGGTGTCGGCCAGGCGATCCGTCTCCTCGACCAGTTCCTGCTGATCGATCAGGCGACGGAAGTTCTGGGTGTGGACGACGCGCCCTGCCAGCGCCTCGACGCAGGACTGCAGGGCGCGGAGCGTGAACTCCTCGTCGAGCAGTTCGAAGACGACCGGGCGGTACTGGATCTTGGCGCGCAGCCGGGCCACGCCGGTGGCGAGGACCCGACGGTGGTCCCCTGACATCCGGTCGCCGGGGACCAGATCCTCGTCGGGTCGTCGCCACCGGTCGGGGGACTCGGGGACCAGTCCCGCCTCGTACAGCAACTCGTAGCGCTGGAGCGCCAGTTCCGGCTGCCAAGGGTGCCCGTCGAGACCGAAGGTGACGGCGCAGCGCTGCCATCGCGCGGCGGCGTCGCTCCCTCCGGCCTCGGCCCAGGGCGCCAGCGCGGCGCCGAGGTTCCCGGTCGCCCTGCGGAGGTCCTCCCACGGCATGAGGTCGTACCACCGTTGCCAGCCGCCCTGCGCGTCCCCCGCGGCCGGGGCGGCGTCCACGGTGAGGCCGAGATAGGAGATGGACAGGTGGCGTCCGGATGAGCCCGCGCGGTCGACGTCGGCGAAGGTGTACAGCTGCTCGAGGAAGCCGAGCTGGCGCCCGGTCTGCTCCTCCGCCCAGGCGCGCGTGGCGGCCTGCAGGGAACGGTGGCTGGGCAGCAGGGGCCCGGCCGGCAGCCGTGGGGGGTCGCCCAGGGCGAGCACGCACGGCTCACCGCCGACCATGGCCACGATGACGGCCAGCACTTCGGCGGAGATGGCACTCACGTGACCTCCTCAGCCCGCCGGGATGCCGCCACGGTACCGCAGCACGGGCTCCCGGCCCGACTGCGGTACCGTGGGACGGACCCGGTGTCGCCCGGGTCAGTGGGGGGACCTGAGCTGTGACGACCGTTTCCGCGCGCGCCGAACCGGCGCGGCGACCTGTGCTGCGCCTCAACCCTGGGCGGTGGTTCGAGCCGTGGCCCTCGCCGGGCGCCCGGCCCGGCTACCGGAGCGAACTGCAGGGCTTGCGCGGGGTCGCCATCGGCATGGTCGTGGCCTACCACATCTTCTTCTCCCGGGTCAGTGGCGGCGTCGACGTCTTCCTGCTGATCTCCGCGTTCCTGATGACCGGTTCGTTCGCCGATCGCATGGAGCGCGGCAGGCCGTTGCGGATCGTGCGGTATTGGATCAAGGCGTTCAAGCGGCTGCTGCCGCCCGCCGTCGTGACCGTGGTCGGGGTACTGGTCCTGATGCGGTTGTTCTACCCCGCCTACCGCTGGCGCGAGATCCTCGCCCAGGCGCTCGCCTCGGTGTTCTACGTCGAGAACTGGCATCTCGCGGCGTCATCCGTGGACTACTACGCGAGCGACAAGTCGCTCGCCAGCCCCCTGCAACACTTCTGGTCCCTGTCCGTCCAGGGGCAGGTGTTCCTCCTGTGGCCCCTCCTGTTCGTGCTGGCGTCACTGCTGGCCCGACGGTTCGGCTGGAGCGTCCGCCGCGCCCTCACGGTGGTGTTCGGTGGCGTGTTCGTGGCGTCGCTGGGCTGGTCGGTCTGGGCCACCTCGCACCAGCAGGTGCATGCCTACTTCGACACCTACGCCCGGCTCTGGGAGTTCGCACTGGGTTCGTTGCTCGCCATCGGCCTTCCTGTGATCGAGCGGAGGTGGGGCTTCGGCCCGTCGTCGCGCGGCGGGCTGCAGCCGTTCCGGACGCTGCGGGTGCTGGCCGGGTGGACCGGGCTCGTGAGCATGCTGGCGGTCGGTCTCGTCGTCGACGTCGAAGGTGCCTTCCCCGGCTGGATCGCCCTGTGGCCCCTTCTGTCGGCCTGTCTGGTGATCGCCGCCGGCAACACCGGGACGCCCTGGGGCGTCGACCACTGGCTGTCCTCCCCGCCGCTGCGCCGGCTGGGTGACATTTCCTACAGCCTCTACCTCGTCCACTGGCCGATCCTCATCACCCTGCTCGTCATCCAGGACACGGCGCGCCCGGGCCGGCTGGCGGGATTGGTCCTCGTCCTCGTCGCGCTGAGGGCCGGCTGGGTCCTCACCAAGCACGTCGACGCGCCCATCCGCCGCTCGAGCACGCTTGCGACGCTGCAGGGCCGGGCGGTCCTGGTGGTCCTCCTCTCGCTGGTGCTCGGGGCGGGCCCTGCGCTCGTCATGCGCCAGGCGCTGGACATGCAGGCTGCCCGGGCCCTCGCCGCGTCCGCGGTCGACCACCCCGGCGCGGCGGTCCTCACGGGAGGAGCTGCGCCGACCGACCCGTCGGTGCCGCCGATCCCGCTGCCCCAGGACGTGCCTTCGGACTGGGTCGGTACGGACCGAGCCTGTTCGGGGCGGCTGGCCCCGGACGACCCGGTCCTGCAGGCGGCGTGCGGCATGACGAACGGTGAGGAGGGCAAGGTCATCGTGGTGGTCGGCAACTCGCGCGCGCAACAGCTCAACGGGGCGCTCAAACCACTCGCCGCGCTGGGCGGCTACACCATCGTGGCCGTGCTCAAGGGCGGGTGCCACTACGCCTTCGAGGGCGTCGACGGGGCCTGCCTCGACTGGAACGAGCGGGTCCGCGACTACCTGCTCCACCTGCGGCCCCGGGCCGTGTACACGACCACGACGTTCGTGCCGGGTGGGGATCAGGGTGAGGTCGCCATCCCGGGCATGGCCGCCTCCGTGACAGAGCTGACCGCGGCCGGCATCGACGTCATCGGACTCCGCGACCAGCCGCGCCTGCCGATGAACCCCATCGCCTGCGCCAGCGAGCGCTCGATTGAGCAGTGCACCATCCCGACGCGGGGGATGCTGGCGGACGAGGACCTGAACGCCCCTCTGGTCCTCGCCGCGCAGCGCCCGGGCCGCTTCCACCCGATCGACCTCACGCCCTGGATCTGCCCGGACGGTGAGTGTCCGCCGGTCATCGGCAACGTGTTCGTCTACCTCGACGCCGCGCACCTCTCCGGGGTGTACGCCGCCACGCTCGCGCCGGTCCTGAACGAGCAACTCGAGGCGAGCGGGTGGCGCTGGTAGGACGGACCTGCCGCCACCCCGGCACGTACATCGCCCGCGAAGTGGGCATCGATGTCGGGCTGCCAGGTTCGTCCACGGTTTCAGCCGCGGTACGGACGCCGCACGACCCAGGCCCCGGCGTCCGGCCCGACCGGCCGGGGGACCCCGTCGACGAGCGCGAGCTCGACCGGCTCGGTGAGCTCGCCCACGAACCGGCCCTCGTCGTCGGCGTTGCGGAACGCCATGAGCAGGGTCCGTCCGGTTCCGCGCTCGCGGACCGGGCGCGCCACGTAGTAGCGGTCGTCGGTGAGCTGGTGCGCGCCGGCGATGTCGTAGGGTCCCAGGGGCCCGGCCGCCGGGGCGATCCAGGTGCCCCCTGTGGTCTCCGGACGCCGCTCCTCGGGCATGTCGCCGGCCATGCAGTTGAAGAGCAGGAACTGCTCCCCGCCCAGCTCGACCGTCTCCATGACCTCGAGCTGGCCGAAGCCCTGACCCACGGCCGACAGGGGCGGCTGCAGGGTCCACGCCCGCAGGTCCGGGGACGTGGCGTGCCCCACGACACCGCGGTCGAGGCGGGGGCCCTCCGGCATCCGGGCCGTGATGAGCATGTGCCAGCCGTCGCCGTCCGGGTCCCGGAAGACCCACGGGTCGCGGAAGGCCTCGTCGTGCCACGCCCCGTCCGACAACTGCTCGTAGAACGGCTTCTCCGCACGCAGCAGGGGAGCGGGCGCCTTCGTGAAGGTCTCGAGGTCGGGTGAGGTGGCCACCGAGATCGTCTGGACGTTGCCGGCGGTCGTGAGCGTCGCACAGGTGTAGAAGAGGTACCACAGGCCGTCGTCGTCGCGGACGACCGAGCCGGTCCAGGTGGCCAGGTCGTCGGCCTCGCCCGGGGCGCCCTTCGCCACGGCGTCCGCGCGCCGTTGCCAGGAGCGCAGGTCGCGGGAGACGGCGTGCCCGATGGTGGCGTTGTGGTGCCGCAGGTCGGGGTCGCCGAGCGACTTGGGTGCGTGGAGGAAGAACAGGTGGTAGTCGGTGCCGTCGTCGACGACCCAGAAATCCCAGACCCACGAGTCGGTGAGTGCGAACATCAGCCCTTCACCCCGCTCGAGGCGATGGAGTTGATGAACGCGCGCTGGAAGGCGACGAACAGGGCCAGCACGGGCACGGTGATCATGCTGGCGTAGGCCATGATCTGGCCCCAGGCGGTGCCCGAGGCGGAACTCATCTGCTTGAAGTAGTCGATGCCCACCATGGCCGGGCGCAGGCCCTCGGACTGGACGACCATGAGCGGCCACAGGTACTGGTTCCAGGCCGGGAGGAAGGTCAGGATCGCCACGGTTGCGACCGCGGGCCCGGCCAGCGGCATGACGATGCTCCGGTAGATCCGGAACCAGCCGGCGCCGTCGACGGTCGCCGCCTCGTCCAGCTCCTTCGGGATCGAGTCGAAGTACTGGTAGAAGAGGTAGATCGAGAACGCGTTGGCGATGAACGGGATGATCTGGACCTCGTAGGTGTCCAGCCAGCCGACCGTCAGTCCGTCTCCGGTGAGGTAGGGCAGCTGGTTGACCCACCACAGCAGCGGTAGGGCGAGGGTCTCGAAGGGCACGATGAGCGTGGCGAGGATGACTCCGAGGATGATCTTCTGGCCCCTGAACTCGATCCGGGAGAGTGCGAAGGCCGCCATGGAGTTGACCAGCAACCCGAGCACCACGGTCGCCACCGCGATGATCACGGAGTTCATCAGGAAGGTCGCGAACGGCACCCGACCGAACACGCCGGTGTAGTTGTCGAGGCTGATGTCCCCGACGGGCAGGAAGGCCGCCGGTGAGCCGAGGTCGGCGAAGATCTGCAGGTCCGGCTTCAGGCTGGACATGATCATGAACACCAACGGCAGGCCGAACACGAGGCACAGCACGATCCGCAGCACCATCACCAGGGTGGGACGGAGCCAGGAGCGACGCTCGCCCGCGGTGTGGAGTCCGGGTTGGGCGGGGGCGTCGGCGACGTGGGCGAGGTGGTCGCTCATCGGGTGACCTCCTTGTCACGGGTCAGGTGGCGCTGCGCGAGGGACACGGCGAGCACGATGGCGAAGAACACCAGGGAGATGGCGGACGCGTAGCCGGTCTGCTGCTGCTGGAAGCCGGCACGCACCGCCATGAAGACCACCGTCGAGGTGGAGTCCAACGGTCCGCCCTGGGTCATGATGTTGACCTGGGTGAACAGCGAGAACGCGGCGATCGTGATGGTGATGAGGATGAAGACGCGCGTCTGCCGGAGTCCGGGCCACGTGACGTTCACGAACTGCTGCCACGTCGAGGCCCCGTCGAGGGACGCGGCCTCGTAGAGCTCGCCGGGGATCGTCTGGAGGCCGGAGAGCCAGATGACCATGTGGAAGCCGACGGCCTGCCAGATCGACAGCAGGATGATCGCGAACAACGCCCACGCCGGGTCGCCCAGCCAATCGGGACCGGCGATGCCGACCTTGGCGAGGAGGACGTTGATGAGCCCGTTGGGCTGGTACATGAAGGTCCACAGCATCGAGACCACGACCATGGACGTCACCACGGGCAGGAAGTAGACGGTGCGGAAGAAGTTGGTGCCGCGGACCTTGGCGTTCACCAGGACCGCGAGGCCGAGGGCGAGGCCCGCCTGCACCGGCACGATGACGGCGGCGAAGATGACGGTGTTGAGCAGCGACTTCCAGAACGTCTCGTTCTCGAACAGCCGGACGAAGTTGTCGAACCCGATGAACCGGGCCGGCACCGGGGAGATCAGCCGCGCGTTGGTGAACGCCAGCCCGAAGGTCAGGAAGATCGGGATGATGAGGAACGTCACCATCAGGAGGACCGCCGGCGTCAGCATGGCGACCCCGACCGAGGTGGGGCGCTTGGCGGAACGCCGGGGTGGGCGGAGCGTGCGGCCCGGCGGAAGGGCCTTGGGAGCAACAGGTTCGGCGACGGCGGTGTTCACGCGCTGCTCTCCTTTCTGGTCGGAGGGAGAAGGAGCCCGGGGGCCGGAACCGGCCCCCGGGCGACGGGTCACTCGTAGTGGTTGTTGGCCTTCTGGTTCTCGTCGATGTCCTTGACCGCCTGGTCGAGGGCAACCTTCGGGTCGGCACCGTTGAGGATGTCCTGGGCGGCCTTCGTGAAGGTGGTCGCGATGAACGGGTAGCCGGGGGTCTCCGGCCGCATCACGGAGTACTTCTTGGAGATCTGCCGGAACACGTCGTTCGTGCCCCCCGGCTCGAACCCCGGGACCATCGCGGCCGCGGCGTCGGTGGTCGGGATGTTGTTGGTGTCCTTCGCGACCTTCGCGACGTACTTGTCCTGGGCGGCGAACTTCAGGTAGTCCAGGGCGCCCTCGGGCGAGGGGCAGCCGGTGGAGTATCCCCACGTCCAGCTGCCGCCGCCGACCTTGCCGCCGTTGCCGAAGTCGACCGGCGGGGCGAAGATCACGTCGTCGCCGAACTTCTCGCGGGTCGGGACGGCCGTCCATGAGCCGTTCCAGAGCAGGGCGGTCTTGCCGTTCATGAAGTCGGCGGCCGGGTCCGCGCTGGACTTCTTCGGCATGTAGCCCTCCTTGGCCATGGTGGCGAACCACTGGGCCCACTCGACGGCCTCGGGTCCGTTGAGGACGCCCTCGGCGCTCTTGTAGTCGCCGCGGTCGATGAGGTCACCGCCGAAGCTCTGCAGCTGGGGCGAGTAGCCGTACGGCCACCACTCGCCGGTCCAGCCCGTCGCCATGTCGACGGGGTACTCGAAGTCGCCGGAGTCCTTGATGGTCTTCACCGCGGCCATGAACTCCTCGCCGGTCCAGGGCTGGTCGACCGACGGGACGCGGATGCCGTACTTCTCGAGGATCGACGCACGGGTCACCCAGGCGAGCGAGACGTCGTAGTAGCCGTAGGCGTACACCTTGTCGTTCCACTTCGCGACCGTCGACGGGAGGAACGTGGAGAGGACGTCGTCCATGCCCTCGATGGGGGCGAGGTAGCCCGCCCACGCCCAGTTGGCCACGTTCGGCTGGTCGATGTCCAGGATGCAGGGCAGCTTCCGGGCGGACGCCGCCGCCACGACGGACTGGTTGTACGAGTCCTGGGGGAAGGCCTGCAGCTCCACCTTGTACTGGGACTGGCTGGCGTTGTAGTCGTCCACGACCGTCTGGATCGCCCCGAGCTCGCCCTTGTTGCCGGCGTTGTGCGTCCACAGGGACAGGGTCTGCGTCGCGCCGGGCGCGGCGGTGGTGCCGGCGCCAGGGCTGCCGCCCTTGGAGCAGGCGGCGAGCGAGATGGTGAGGGAGGCTGCGACGACCGTCGCCGCGACCATCTTGGCTGTGCGCTTGAGCACGGTTCCTCCGTTGGATCCTGGGGAGCCGTGGTGGCTCCGCGTCTGCCGGTGATGCTAAAACCATTTAGCAGGAAGAAGCTAACACCGCCGGGACCTGGATGCAAGAGGGTGCTAAGTCGATTTTGCAGAAGGGGCCGGTATGCTCGACCCCGACGGATGACGAAGGGAAGGCCCATGGCGAAGCGCGCGACCCTGGCCGACGTGGCGCGGCTGGCCGGGCTGTCCCCGACGACGGTCAGCCTCGTGTTGAACAACCGCCCCAACTCGCGTCTGTCGCCGGAAGCCGCCGAGCGCGTGCGGACGGCCGCGGCGAAGCTCAACTACCGGCCCAACCCGGCGGCGCGGGGCCTGCGCCTGGGGAAGACCCGGACCGTCGGCTTCATCTCCGACGAGGTGGCGATCACCCGGTACGCGTCCGCCATGATCAGCGGCATGCTCGAGGAGGCCGAAGGGCGCGACCACACGGTGCTCATCGCCGAGTCCGGACGCCGGCTGGACAGGGTCGCCAAGGCGCTCGACCTCATGCTCGACCGGCAGGCCGACGGCATCCTGTTCGGCCACATGGGCGCCAAGCTGATGGAGGTCCCACCGCTGGCCGTCGACGTGCCGGTGGTGCTGGCGAACGCGCGTTCCACGCGGGGGCACCCCTGCGTGCTTCCGGACGAGTACCGGGCCGGGTACGACGCCGCGCGTCACCTGCTCGACCGCGGCCACCGCAGGATCGGCTTCATCGGGCGGTCGGACGCCCTCCTCGACCCGGCCCTCTCGGTGACGGTGGGCGCGCGGTACGCCGGTCTGGACGCCGCCCTTGCCGAAGCGGGCGTCGGGTTCGTGCACCAGGTGGAGGGCATCTCGTGGGAGCCCGACCTCGGCTACCGGGGCGTCGGGGAGATCCTCGACGTCGGACCCGTCACCGCGATCATCGCGGCCAACGACCGGGTCGCGTTCGGGGTGTACCAGTGCGCCCAGCAGCGCGGGCTCCGGATCCCGGACGACCTGTCCGTGGTGTCGTTCGACGACGAGTACCTCGCGTCCTACCTCCGCCCGCAGCTGACGACCCTGCAGATCCCGTATCTGGAGATGGGCCGGACGGCGATGCGCCACGTCCTCGACGGTGACCCGCCGCCGGAGACCCTCGTCCCCATGCCGATCCAGGAACGGGGCTCGGTGCGCGCCCTCACCTGAGCGGGCGTGCGCCCCGGGTGCGGAACGCCAAGGCCATCGCGACGGCCCGGGTGGCTCCGTGCAGGTCCGGCGTTCGGGCGGCAGGGAGGGCCATCAGGCGGTAGCATGCTCGCGGCAACCAATCCGCGAGGTGCCCGAGTCGACGAGGGTCGGCCGGGAGAATCGGGAAGCCGGTGTGAATCCGGCACAGGGCCCGCTGCGGTGAACCCGAGCGGCCGACCAAGCGCACCAGCGCAGCCACTGGACGTCGTTCCGGGAAGGTGGTCGGCCGTGGTGAAGGGAAGTCCGAAGACCGGCCTCGCGACCACTGCCGCCCCGCTCGTGGGGTGGCCCGACCACGGAGCCTGCCATGATGTCTCGAAGCCTGCCCACCAACGACCTGTACGACGTGATCTCCCGCCGGCGCGATGTCCGCGCGGAGTTCACCGGAGCACCCCTGGCGGACGGAGTTCTGAACCGTCTCCTGGGTGCAGCGCATGCTGCCCCGAGCGTGGGCCTCAGCCAGCCCTGGGATTTCATCATCGTGCGTGACGGAGACACCCGTCAGGCGTTCCAGGAACACGTCGAGACCGAGCGGCAGGCCTACGGGCGAACGCTCGACGGCGAGCGACGCCGGCTCTACGACGGGATCAAGATCGAGGGGATCCGGGAATCGACCCTGGGGATCGTCGTGACCTACCACCCCGGACGCGGTGGGCCCGGCGTGCTGGGGCGGAACACGATCGATGACGCGGGCCTCTACTCGGTGGTGGCGGCCATCCAGAACTTGTGGCTGGCCGCGACCGCAGAGGGGCTGGGTGTGGGCTGGGTCTCCTTCTACAGGGAGGCCTTCCTGCAGCAGCTTCTCGACATCCCCGACGGTGTCCGGCCGGTGGCCTGGCTCTGCGTCGGGCCGGTGAGCGTCCTGCACGAGACGCCCGACCTCGAGCGGCGCGGCTGGACACACCGGCGGCCGCTGGAACTCGCCGTCCACCAGGAGCGCTGGGCGGGCGACCGCTGACACACGCTCCCCGCGGCTGACGGGCCGCGGCGGAACGGTGGGGGTGGCTGCCGACCCCGGCAGCCACCCCCACCTCAGGGCTTCACTCCTTGCCCGAGACCGCGAACGACGCGAACGTCGCCATGTCGCGCAGGATCGCGGCCGAGGCCTGCACGATGGGCAGCGAGGTCAGCGCACCGGACCCCTCTCCGAGGCGCAGGTCCATGTCGATGACCGGCGTCAGGGCGAGGGTCTCGAGGGCAGCCCGGATGCCCGGTTCCGCCCCGTCGTGACCGGCGATGAGGTATCCGCGGACATCCGGGGCCAGGGCGACGGCGGCCAGGGCCGCCGAGCACACGATGACCCCGTCGAGGATCAGCGGGACGCCCGCCGCCGCAGCCCCCAGCACGAACCCCGCGATGGCGGCGTGTTCGAACCCGCCGACCGCGGCGAGCGCCGCCAGGGGGTCGTCCGCGGTGGCCCCGTTCACCTCGATGGCGCGCGCGACCAACTCCGCCTTCAGGCGGAGCCGATCCCCTTCGGCCCCCGCACCGGGCCCCGTCACCTCGGCGGCGGGGCGTCCGGTGAACACGGAGACGAGCGCGGCGGACGGGGTGGTGTTCCCGATGCCGACCTCGCCGGCGATCAGGCAGCGGTATCCGTCGGCGACGGCCTCCCGGGCCGCCTCGATGCCGGCCTCGACGGCCTGTCGGCACTGCTCGATGCTCATGGCCGGACCTGCCGTCATGTCGGCGGTGCCGGCGGCGACACGACGGGTGCGCAGCAGCGCGTGCTCGGGCAGTGCCTCGAGCGTGCCGACGTCGTAGACCCGCACGTCGGCGCCGGCGTGCCGGGCGAGCACGTTCACGGACGCGCCTCCGGCCAGGACGCTCCGGACCATCTGCACCGTGACCTCCTGGGGCCAGGGCGAGACGCCGTGCGCCTGGACGCCGTGGTCGCCGGCGAACACGCAGACGACGGCGGGGGCCGGCAGGGGAGGCGGGCACTCGCCGTAGATCGCGGCCAGCGTGTTGCCGAGGGTCTCCAGGCGGCCCAAGGCGCCCGGGGGCTTGAGCAGCTCGAGCTGCCGCTCCTCGGCCGCTGCCCGGGCATCGGCGTCCACCGGGGCGATGGCGGCCAACGTGCGCGCGAGCAATGAGTCGGACGGTGTGTTCATCGGTTCTCCTTCGTGATGTTCCCACCGGTGGCCGGTGGGTGGCTGGTGGGGTGTGGGGTGCACCCGGGGGCGGTCAGCGCCCCGAGCGCGGTGACCAGGCGGCGGGTGGTGTCGGCATCCCTGACGGAGACGCGGATCCAGGCCGGTCCCAGGCCGGGGAAGCTCTCGCCGCGGCGCACGGCCAGGCCGGCCTCCGCCAGCGCCTCCCGGACGGAGCCGGGGCCGGTGGGGGAGGTGTCGACCAGGACGAAGGGTGTGCGGGGGGAGCCGGCGACGGCGAAGCCGGCGCCGGCCAGCGCCTCGACCAGGTGGCGACGGGCGGCGTCCGTGGCCCGCGCCACGCCGGACGCCTCGGCGCGCGCTGCCGGCGTCGCCGTCGCCACCATCGCCCGGACTGCGGGGGTGGGGACGGCCCAGGGGGGCTGCTGCACGGCCAGCCGGGCGACGAGGGCAGGGTCGCCCACGACGTAACCCGCCCGTACGCCCGCCAGCCCCCACAGCTTCGTCAGCGACCGGACGACGAGCACCCCCGCGGCGTCGCCCACCAGTGACTCGGGCTCACCCTCGACGTAGTCCATGAACGCCTCGTCGACGAGCAGCGTCCGGCCCGGACGTCGCAGCGCCAGGAGCGTCGCCCGGGCGTGGAGGGCGCCCGTCGGGTTCGTGGGGTTGCCCACGACGACGAGGTCGGCGTCCTCCGGCACCAGGGCCGGGTCGAGGAGGAAGGGTGGCGGCAGGATGACGCGCCGGACGGAGAGCCCGGCGCGCCTCAGGGCTGCCTCCGGTTCGGTGAACTGCGGGTGAACCACCACCGGACGCCGTGCGCCCAACCCGCGGGCGACCAGGGTGAACGCCTCGGCCGCGCCGGCCGTGGGCAGGACGCACTCCTCGGGGACGCCGTGGCGGGTGGCCAGGGCGGACCGGGCCTCCCGGGCGTCCGGGTAGGCGGCCCAATCGGCGGGGGAGCCGAGGGCCTCGGCGAGCCAGGGTGGCGGCCCCGGACGGACGTTGACCGCGAGGTCGACGAGCCCGGGTGCCGCGTCGGCGTCACCGTGGTGGGCCAGGTCGGGTGGGGCCGCGCCGACCGGGACCTCGGGGGTGGTCCACCGGGTCCCTGCGAACCGGGCGGCCGCCTCGGCGAGACGCTGCGCCTGCTCGGGATGGCCCGCCCAGTGCACGTGGCGATACGACGCGTGGACCGTCGGGGTGAGGACATCCCCGGCGGGCTCGGTCACCGTGCGGTGGAACTCGTGGAAGCGGACCGGTTCGCCGGGCCTGGCCACGACGGACGCCGCCGCGAAGGGCTCCTCGTCGTAGCGCAGCGTCAGCCGCGGACCCATCCGGGCCGTGACCGGCACGGCCCCGGCCATCGGCAGGCCGTCCAGGGAATCGGCCAGGTACAGCAGGCCGGCGCACTCGGCGACGGTCGGCAGCCCCGCGGCCACCGCGGCGGCCACGTCGGCGCGCAGGGGTGCGTTGCGGGTGAGTTCCTCGGCGTGGACCTCCGGGAAGCCGCCGCCGAGGTACAACCCCGCGGTTCCCTCGGGCAGGTGCGGGTCGGCCAGCGGGTCGAAGGTCACCACCTCGCAGCCCGCAGCGTGCAGCAGCTCGGTCGTCTCGGCGTACCGGAACGTGAAGGCGCGGCCCGCCGCGACGGCGATGCGCGGGCGTCCGGGGACGGGGGCCACCTCCGCGCGGGGGTCCCACGGACGGGCGTCCAGGGCCGGCGCGGAGCGCGCCAACGCCATCACGGCGTCGAGGTCGACGTGGTCGGCCATGGTGCGCCCGGCCGCAGCCACGGACGCCTCCGCACCCGCGCGCTCCGCTGCGGGCACGAGCCCCAGGTGGCGGGCGGGTACGGCGACGGCGTCCGTGCGGGGGACGGCGCCGAGCACGGGCAGGCCGGTCTCCTCGATCGCGCCCCGCAGCTCGGCGAGGGCCCGGGGGCTGCCGACGCGGTTCAGGATGACGCCCGCGACGCGGGTCGCGGGGTCGTACGTGGCCAGGCCGTGCACCACGGCGGCGGCCGTGCGCGAGGTGTGGGCGGCGTCCACCACCAGCACGACCGGGGCGCCCACGAGGCGCGCGACGTGCGCGGAGGATCCGAAGCCGCGGGTTCCGAGGCGTCCGTCGAAGAGCCCCATGACCCCTTCGACGACGCACACGTCGGCCCCTGCGGAGCCGTGGAGGAGCAGGGGGGCGATGCGCTCCTCGCCACAGAGCCACGGGTCGAGGTTGCGTCCGGGCCGGCCGGTGGCGAGGGCGTGGTAGCCGGGGTCGATGTAGTCGGGACCCACTTTGGCGCCGGCGACCCGCAGACCGGCGCCTCGGAGTGCCGCCATGAGCCCGACGGCCACGGTGGTCTTGCCGGCGTCGGAGGTGGAGGCGGCCAGCAGCAGGCGGGGGAGCATGACGGTTCGAGCCCCGTCAGCCCCCGGATGCCCCGCCTGCGCGTTCACGCCGCACCACCGCGCTGCGCGAGTGCCACGAGGGCGTCCACGTCGAGGTGTGCCTCGACGGCGTCCGCGAGGGTGTCGATCATGGCCTCGCGCCGGGCGGCGTGACCGGGGGCGGCGGGTTCCGGTCGCCAGGGGCGGCCCGTCGTGGCGGCGACGCGGGCGAGGAAGGCGTGCCGGAAGGCGTCGTCCTCGAAGGCGCCGTGCAGCATCGTCCCGAACGTCTCCCCGACCCGGCAGCCGTCGAGGAAACCCGTGACGGCGGTGGTGGGGGTGCACTGGCCGTGGTGGATCTCGTAGCCGGGCACGGAGAGCCCTTCCCAGTGGTGCGTGGCGCGGATCGTGGTCTTCTCGCCGAACGTGACCTCGACGGGCAACAGGTCCAACCCGGGGACGGTCCCGACGCCGGACTCGATCTGGTCGTGGATCGTGGTGGCGAGCATCTCGTAGCCGCCACACACGCCCAGCGTCGGGCGGCCCGCGGCGTGCCGGGCCCGCACGACGGCGTCCAACCCGCGCGCCCGCAACCAGGCCAGGTCGGCGACGGTCGACCGGGTCCCCGGCAGCACCAGGAGGTCGGCGTCCGCGCAGGGGGCCGGGTCGGTCGTCACCACCACCCGGACGCCGGGGGTGTGGGCCAGGGCGTCCACGTCGGTGGCGTTCGACACGCGCGGGAAGCGGACGACGGCGACGGTGAGGGTTCGGTCGTCGGGGGCGGGTGACGGCTCGTGCCCCCACCGCGCCACCTCGAGGGCGTCCTCGCCGTCGAGCCAGACGTCCGGCAACCACGGCAGGACGCCCAGGCACGGCATTCCGGTGCGGCGCGTGACCTCGTCCAGCCCCGGCCGCAGGATGGCCTCGTCGCCCCGGAACTTGTTGATGACGTAGCCGCGAAGCAGGGCCCGGTCGTCGTCCCCCACGAGCGCCCACGTGCCGAACAGCGAGGCCAGGACACCGCCCCGGTCGATGTCCCCGACCAGGACCACCGGCAGCCCGAAGCGGGTCGCCAGCCCCAGGTTGACGTAGTCGCGCCCGCGGAGGTTGATCTCGGCCGGCGACCCCGCTCCCTCGACCACCACCAGCTCGTGCGCGGCGGCCAGCCGGGTGTAGGCCGCGAAGGCCGCCTCGGCCAGGTGCCCTCGTCCGGTCGCGTACTCGCCGGCCTCGAGGACGCCGGCCGGGCGTCCCTCGACGACCACGAACGCGCGGCGGTCCGTTCCGGGTTTCAGCAGGACGGGGTTGTGGGTCGCGGACGGCTCCACGCGGGCGGCCTGCGCCTGCAGGTACTGCGCGCGACCGATCTCGGACCCGTCCGCACAGACCGCGGAGTTGTTGGACATGTTCTGCGCCTTGAAGGGCGCCACGTCGGTGCCACGACGTGCCAGGGCCCGGCACAGGCCGGTCACGACCAGGGACTTCCCCGCGTCGGAGGAGGTGCCCGCGATGAGGATCCCGGTCATCGGTCCTCCCCGGCACGCTGCCGCCCGGGGGCCGCCACCCGCTCGCCGCGACTAGACAAGGCTGAGCCCCGCGACCGCACCGACGACCGTGATCGACGGTGGCCGGACGCCGGCCTCCCGTGCGCGGGCCGCGATGTCCGTGATCGGGCCGCGCACCACCGCCATGTCGGGGAGGAAGGCGCTGGTGACCACCGCCGCGGGCGTGGCCGGTTCCAGGCCGCCCGCCACGAGGGCCGCCGCGATGGCGTCCAGGTGACGGACCCCCATCAGGATCACCAGGGTCACGCCGGCACGGGCCAGCGCCGGCCAGTCCACCGTGCTGTCCGGGTCGTCGGGTGCGACGTGACCCGACACGACGGCGAAACCCTGCGTGAGGGACCGGTGCGTGACGGGCATGCCGGCCAGGGCCGGGGCCGCGATCGCCGAGGTCACCCCGGGGATGACCCGGACCGCCACCCCGGCCTCGGCGCAGGCCAGCCATTCCTCCCCGCCTCGGCCGAAGACGTAGCCGTCGCCTCCCTTCAGCCGGACCACGCGGCGTCCCGCCCGGGCGTGCCGGATGAGCAGCTCGTTGATCTCCTCCTGCGGCGTCGAGGGCCCCCCGGGCCACTTCCCGACCGGGATCAGGTCGGCGTCCGGTCTGGCCTCGTTGAGGACCTCCTGGGGTGCGAGGTGGTCGTACAGCACCACATCGGCCTGCCTGATGGCCCGCAGGCCCGCCACGGTCATGAGGTCGGGGTCGCCGGGGCCGCCGCCGACCAGGACGACGGTGCCGGGGATGAGATCGGTCATGGGGCTCCTTGCAGTCGGGTGGCTAGGGTGGTGCGGGTGCAGCCAGAGGATTGTGGGACGGTGCCCGGGTTGCCCGACGAGGCGTTCGAGCACGACGGGCTGATCACGAAACGACACCAGCGGGCCAGCGCCTTCGCGTACCTCCGGCCGAAGGCCGGGGAGCTCCTGTGGGACATCGGCACGGGCTCCGGCGCGATGGCGATCGAGTGGGCCAGGGCCGCCACGGGCGCACACGCGGTGGGCCTCGAGCAGCGACCCGACCGGGCGGCACGGGCGCGTGCCAACGCCGAACGCCTGGCCCCGGGCCGGGTGCGGGTGCTGGAGGGGGAGGCCCACACGCTGCTGCCCGGCCTGCCCACCCCGGACGCCGTGTTCGTCGGCGGCGGCGCGACCGCCGACATCCTGGGCGCCTGCTGGGACGCGTTGCCGCCCGGGGGCCGCATGGTCGTCCACGGCATCACGCTGGAGACCGAGGAACTGTGCGTGGCCCAGTACCGGGCGCACGGCGGGGCACTCGCCCGCCTCCTGGTGGAGCACGCCGAGCCCCTGGGTCGGTACCTGAGCTGGCGACCGCAACGCCCGGTCATCCAGTGGTCCTGTACGAAGACCCCCTGAGCAGGGCGATCACGTCCTCCCGGGTCCGGGGCCGCCCCTCGAGCCCGAGGTGGGCGGCGAGGTCGAGCGGCCAGGGACGCGCCAGTCGGCTGCGGCGCAGCAGGTCGTCGTCGGCGAGGACGTCGACCGCCGGGCCCTGGACCACCGTCCGCTCCACCACGACCGCGACCTCGTCGGCCCAGCGGAGCGCGAAGTCCGCGTCGTGGGTCGCGACCGCGAGGGTCGTCCCGAGTGCGCTGAGGCGCGCGAGCGCCGTGTCCATGTCGGTGACCCCGGCAGGGTCCAGCCCCGCGGTGGGTTCGTCGAGGATGAGGACCGCGGGACGCATGGCGACCGCCCCCGCCATCGCCACGCGCTTGCGCTCGCCATAGGACAACTGGTGGGTCGCGCGGTCGGCCAGGTGCGCGACGCCGAGCAGGGCCAGCGCCTCGGCGACGCGCTCACGGACGGCGGGCTCGTCGAGGCCGAGGTTCAGGGGCCCGAAGGAGACGTCCTGGGTGACGTCGGCGGAGAACAGCTGGTCGTCCGGATCCTGCATGACCAGCTGGACGCGGCGACGGTGCGCCCGCAGCGCGGGGCGGTCGTGGCGCAGCGGCACCCCGTCCAGCGTGACCTGCCCGTGGTCCGGGCGGTGGGAGCCCGCCAGGCAGCGCAACAGGGTCGTCTTGCCCGACCCGTTCGCGCCCAGCAGGGCGACCCGGCGACCGGCGGGCAGCGTCAGGGTGGCACCGGCGAGCGTGGGCGGACGCCCGGGCCACGCCAGGGTCACGGACTCGGCGCGCAGCGCCACCCCCCGGGTGGCCGTCATCGCAGCACCGCCAGGCCCACGAGACCCCACACCGCGGCGAGGAGGGCCACGGACCCCGTGACGAACCGCGCCGAGGCCTGCCGCGTGGGCGGCAGGACGCGCAGGTCATCGTCGAGCCCGCGCGCCGCCAGGCCCTCCTGGAGGCGCAGGGCCCGGTGCCAGGTCCGGACGAGGACCGAGCCCAGACCCGACACGGCCGCGCGCCAGCGGAGCGCGCGGGCGTCCGGGCCCGTTGGGGCGTCGCCCAGCCGGGCGACTGCGGCGGCGTGCACGCCACGCGCCGTCTCCAGCACGACGAACACCAGCCGGTAGCTGAGCGAGGCGATCTCCAGCAGCGGCCCGGGGACACGCAGACGCCGCATCCAGGTGAGCAGGTCGACCATGGGAGTGGTGGTGGCCAGCAGCAGCAGGGCGAGGGTGCCCGCCCCGGCCCGTGCGGAGACCTCGACGGCCCGGGTCAGGGACGCGTCCTCCCACCACAGCGGGCCCAGGGCCCACCGGGCGGCCGGGGAGGCCTCCCCGACCCGCAGGGCGATCGAGACGGCGCCGATCAGGATGAAGACGCCCGGTGGTGTGACCGCCAGGGCCATCAGGCGTGCCGGGATGCGCGCCGGGCCCAGCGCCAGCGCCAGCGAGGCCGCGGCGACCAGCGCCGCCCCCGGCCAGGGTGGTGCGGCGAGCGCCGTCACCAGGAGCCCCCCGCAGAGGAGGACCTTCTCGCCCACGCGGACCCGGCGCCACGGGCCGGCCCACGCGGCGTCGTCGAGAGCCGTGATCAGCACCTCACCCACCGGCCCCGTCGGTCGGGGGCCGGTCGGCCGGACGCGGGGGATCCCCGCGTCGCACTCGGCCGAGTCGACCGAGTGCGTACCCCAGGACGCCGGCCCCGAGCGCCGCCTGGGCCGCGAACAGCAGGCCCTCCCCGGCGGCGTCGGGCGGGGGGAGCAGCGGCGTCGCCCAGGGGCGGACCCCCGCGTCCTGCAGCAGGGAGGTGACCAGGGCGTCCGTTCCCTCGACGGTGCCGGTGCCGGGGGCGAGCAGGGGCGGCAGCACCAGGATGCCGGCGAGGCAGGCGAGCAGCCCCACGGTCGTCAGGTGCCGACGCTCACGCACGGGAGGACTCGGGGGTCGGCGTGAGGAGGCCGCGGCGCTCGAGCTCGGGGGCCGCGACCCGGGCGAGGTACCGCAGGAGCAGGACGCCGGCGATCCCCTCCGCGAGGGCCAGCGGGATCTGGGTCACGGCGAAGACGGCGAGGAACCGGGCGAGCGACCCCGCAAGGCCGGTCTCCGGGTCGGGGTAGGCCAGGGCGAGTTGCACGGAGGCCACCACGTAGGTGGTCAGGTCGGCGCCCGCGAGGGCGGCGAAGACGGCGGTGCCGGCGTGGAGCCGGCGCAGCGCGCGATACAGGGCGTAGCCCACCCACGGCCCCGCGATCGCCATGGAGAACACGTTGGCGCCGAGCGTGGTGAGACCGCCGTGGGCCAGCAGGAGCGCCTGGAACAGCAGGACCAGGGTGCCCAGGAAGGCCATGACCGGGGGCCGGAACAGGACGGCCCCGGCGCCGGTGCCGGTCGGATGTGAGGACGTGCCGGCGATGCTCGGCAGCTTGAACGCGGACAGCACGAACGTGAAGGCGGTCGCCGCGGCGAGCAGGAGCCTGCTCTCGGGGTTGCTCCGCGACTCGGCGATGACCGCCCGCGCGCCGTGGACGACGAACGGGGCCGACACGGCGCACCACAGTGCGGCGTGGAGCGGGGGCAGGAACCCCTCGGCGATGTGCATGGCACACTCCTTCTCGAGATGACGCGTCTCGATCAGGTCCGTGCGGGCTGAGTTCCTGACTTCGCCCTCAAGGGACGTCCACAGTGGCGCGACCGTGCCGGTGGTTCCCGGCTTCCTCAGTATCCGACGGAGATGTCGTGGTTGGATGCCCAGTGTCCCACACCAACCGGCCGGGGTGTGCGGGCGACCGCTAACGTGTGCTGTCCCAGCTCCCGAGAGGACCCACCGTGAGCACGTACGAGTACCTGACCGACGGTCAGGAGATCTACGCGCAGTCGTTCGCCATCATCCGGCGCGAGGCCGACCTGTCCCGGCTCCCGCAGGATGTGGGTCAGGTCGCGGCGCGGATGATCCACGCGGCCGCGCAGACCGACCTGGTCGACGACCTGGCCTGGACTCCGGGGGTCGTTTCCGCCTGCCGCGCCGCCCTGTGGGCGGGGGCCCCGATCCTGTGTGACTCGACGATGGTCGCCACCGGGGTCATCCGGTCGCGGCTCCCCGCCGGCAACGAGGTCGTCTGCCACCTGGGCGACCCGCGGCTGGCCGACCTCGCCGCCGCTCGCGGGACGACCAAGACGGCCGCCGCGGTCGACCTGTGGCTGCCGCAGCTGGAGGGCGCCGTGGTGGCGATCGGGAACGCGCCGACCGCCCTGTTCCGGCTGCTCGAGGTGGTCCGCGACACCGGCGTGAAGCCGGCCGGCGTCATCGGCGTCCCGGTGGGGTTCGTGGGGGCCGCGGAGTCCAAGCAGGCCCTGGTCGACAACCCGTACGGGCTGGAGTACCTGGCCGTGCGCGGACGCCGCGGCGGGTCGGCCATCACGGTGGCCGCGGTCAACGCGATCGCCAGCACCGCGGAGACGACCAACGACGCGCGTGCCTGACCAGGAACGCCTGGGGGGTCGGCGGGGGCAGTTGGCCAGCTCCGGCCTGCGCCCCGGCTGGACGACCGGGGCCTGCGCCACGGCGGCGGCCACCGCGGCGTTCGTGGCACTGCGGTCCGGAGAGTTCCCCGACCCCGTGACCGTCACCCTCCCGCTGGGCCGGACGCCGGCGTTCGCGCTCACCGATGAGGCGCTGGGGGACGGCTGGGCGATGGCGGCGGTGACCAAGGACGCCGGGGACGACCCGGACGTCACCCACGGGGCCGTCATCCGCGTGACGCTCCGGCCGGCGGAGGCGGGCGGGGGCGTCCGGTTCGCGGCCGGGACGGGGGTGGGGACCGTGACCCTCCCCGGGCTGCCCCTGGCCATCGGGGAGCCGGCGATCAATCCCGGCCCGCGGGCCATGATCCGCGAGAACCTCACCGCCGCGGCCGGTGGGGTGGAGCCGGACGTGGTGGTCGAGGTCGGCATCGACGGTGGCGAGGCGATGGCCCGCCACACGCTCAACGCGCGCATCGGCATCCTGGGCGGGCTGTCCGTGCTCGGGACGACGGGGGTCGTGGTTCCCTACTCGTGCTCGGCGTGGATCGACTCCCTGCGCCGGGGCGTCGACGTCGCCCGGGCGACCGGGCAGGACCACGTGGCGGGCTGCACTGGCTCGACCTCGGAGCGGGTGGTCGCCGAGCTGTACGGCCTGCCGTCGGTGGCGCTGCTCGACATGGGCGACTTCGTCGGGGCCGTGCTCAAGTACGTCCGGGGGCACCCGGTGCCGCATCTCACCCTGTGCGGAGGGGTGGCCAAGCTGTCGAAGCTCGCCAACGGGCACCTGGACCTGCACTCGGCGCGCTCCCGCGTGGACGCCGAGCAACTCGCCCGCCTGTCCGTCGGGGCGGGGGCGGACCCCGGCCTGGCCGCCCTCGTGGCCGGCAGCAGCACGGCACTGGAGGCGGTGTCCCTGTGTGTCGACGCCGGTGTCCCGCTCGGTGACGCGATCGCGGAGGCCGCCCGCGCGGAGGCGCTGCGGGTCCTGCGCGGCGCGCCCGTGGCGGTCGACGTCGTGTGCATCGACCGCCACGGCGGGATCGTCGGACGGGCCGGTCAGGCCTGACCGGACTCCCGGGCTGCCCACGCCAGGACGGCCTCGACGGCGACGTCCCGCGCGCGGGCCGTCCGGCGCGGGTCACGGTCCCCCAGGACGCCGACGGTGAGCCCCGCCCCCGTGCCGGACGCCGGCGTGCGGGCCGAGCCCCCGCGGGCGTCGTCGCCGCGGGCGCAGAAGATCCGGCGGGCCTCCGCCCCTGCCGCCACCGCCTCGTTCACCGCGGCGACGTCGGTCAGTGCCAAGGCGTACCAGGCCCCCTCGAGGTCGGCGTCCGCGAACGGTCGGCGGTGCCACACCAGGCGTCCCTCGGCGGCCAGCGAGGTGATGAACGGGGTGGCCTCGGGCGCCACGACCTCGAGGGCGGCACCCGCCTCGAGGAACCGGCCCAGCCGTCGCGACGCCACCGCGCCGGCGCCCACCACCAGGACCCGGCGCCCGCGGAGGGCGAGCCCGGCGAGATAGACCGGCGCGCCGGCGTCCGGGTGGGTCGCCGCGGCCTGCCGATAGCGCTCCGCCACGACGGCGGCGAGTTCGTCGCAGTCACCGATGACGTCGGCGAGCCGCACCTCGGCGTCCGGGTGGGATTCCGCCCAGGCCGAGACATCCCGGGCCGACCAGCGGTGGAGGAGCCCGGGGAACAGGAAGTTCGGGGCCACGACGAGGCGACGGAACCCGACCGAGTAGGCCTGCGTGAGCCCGTCGGTGAGGGTGGGACGCACGACCTGGATGAACGCGGGCACGCAGAACCCGTAGCCGCCCTCCTCGCCGAGTTGCCGGGCCAGGCGGGCGTGCTCGGCGTTGGCGTCCGTCACGCTGCAGCCGCGACCCAGGAACACCACGGCGACCTCGCCGGGGTCCCAGTCGCCCGCCGCCTCGGCGATGCGGCGGCGCACCGCGCCACGGAGCCCGGGCTCGGGGCCCAGGTGCGAGGCGAGCAGGACGCGCGACCCCGGCACCCGGGCCCGGCCCTCTTCGGCGGCCTCGGGGATGTCATCACGGACATGTCCGCCCGCGCCGAGCATGAGGGGGACGAGCACGACCACCCCCTGGCTCCCGGACAGGCTGTCGGCGACGGCGTCGGCGATCGGCGGGTGGTCGAGCTCGACGTACCCGTCGCGGACGTCCACCCCGGGCAGCAGGGTGGCGACCCGTGCGACGAGCGCGCGGCAGGCCGCCTGCCCCTCGGGCACGCGCGTGCCGTGGGCGGCGATCACCAAGGGCGGTGGAGCCGTGTTCATGTGGTCATCCACCGGTAGTCGCGGGGCGTGACCATGAGACGGTCGCCGAAGCCGGTGGGAACCATGCGCGTCTTGGACGACCCCACGATCACGATGGAGTGCATGTCGACCCACTCCGGGTCGAACGTGGCCAGCGTCGCCACCCGGTGGTTCTCGTCCGGGCGCGAGGCGTCCTGGACGACGGCGACCGGCGTCTCGGGCGGCCGGTGGCCGGAGAGGATCTCCAGTGCCCGCGGCAGGTGTTCGGTCCGTTTGCGGCTCCGGGGGTTGTACAGGGAGACGACGAAGTCGCCTTCCGCGGCGGCCTGCAGCCGGCGTTCGATGATCGACCAGTCGGTGTGCAGGTCCGACAGCGAGACCGTCGCGTGGTCGTGCCCCAGCGGCGCGCCGAGGATGGCCGAGGCAGCCAGCTCGGCCGTCACGCCGGGGATGATCTCGACGTCGATGCCCTCGGTGCCCATTTCGAGGGTCGGGGACGCCATGGCGTAGATCGCCGGGTCCCCCCCCGCGACGAGGGCGACGGCCCGGCCCTCCCGGGCCTGGGTGATGGCGAGGCGGGCCCGGTCCTCCTCGGTGCCCATGCCGGTGGCGGACACCTCGGTGCCCGGCCGCAGGAACCCGCGGATCTGGTCCACGTAGGGGCGGTAGCCCACCACGAGGCTCGCCGAGGCGATGGCTCGGCAGGCGCGGGGCGTCAGGAGGTCGGCAGCGCCCGGCCCGATCCCGACGATGGCCAGGCTGCCCCGCGGGCGCACCCGCCCGATCGCGCACGTGGCCTCGCGGGTCTTGTGCTTGGGGACGATGAGGTCGGCGCCGCGGGCGAGGACGGACGCCTCGGCGACGCTCGGCGTCCCCACCGCCCGCTCGGGTGCCTCACCGGGGTTCGGGACCTCGAACGCCGCGAGGGTGTCGGCCGGGAACGTCTCGAACGGGACGCCGAGGCGGCCGGCCAGAGCGGTGAGCCCGTCCTCGTCGGCCTTGGCGTCCACCGAGCACAGGCACGCCACGGAGGCCCGGGCCAGCCCCGCCTCGGCGAGCGTGGCGGTGAGCAGTGCCTCGAGGGCGTCCACGTCGGTGCCGCGGTTGCAGCCCATGCCGACGACGAGGCTGCGCGGGTGCAGCAGGACCGTCGGCACGACGCCGGCCGGGGATGCCGCGGCGTCCGGATCGACCCACACGTCGGCGTCCGTCACCACGATGCGGGCCTCGGGGGGCGGCGGGGCAGGCAGCGTGCGCACGTGGACGCCGCGACGCTCGACCCGGGTGACGCCGCGCTCGGCCACGTTCGCGGGCAGGGCGGGCAACGGCCACGGCTGGGCGCGCACGACCTCGACCGGGCGCCCGTCCAGCACGGCCCGGGTCACGGTGGCGAGCTGGCCCGACGTCGCCCAGCCCAGGGTGTCGAGCCCGGGAACACCGAGGGCGTCGGTGGCTGTCGTGAGCACGGCCGTCGCCCCCAATCCGTCGGCGATCCGGCGGGCGAGGTCGTTGGCCCCGCCCACGTGCCCACCGATGAGCGGCACGCAGAAGCGGCCGGCCTCGTCCATGACGACCACCCCCGGGTCGGTCCGCTTGTCGCGCAGGAGGGGGGCGACGAGTCGCGTGGTCGCCCCGAGGGCGAGGTGGCTGATGATCAGCTCGCACTCGGCCCATGCGCGGGGAAGGTGCTCGGCCGCCGGGCCGTCGTAGCGCCTGGTCGGCCCCAGGAGGGCGTCGATCGCATCCGCCCGGGCGCGGGCGGCGGGCGAGTTGGTCAGCTGGCCGATGTGGTTCATGCGAGGACCTCCGGTCGGGGCCGGACGCCGCCGGCGATGGGGTGCTGGACGCCGAGGGCGTCCGGGTCGTCGGGGTGATGGGCCAGCACGAGGACGACGTGCGGTTGCGCCACGTCGGTGACGGCGAGCGCGTCGGCCGCCTCCAGGACGCGGACGCGCTCGTCGGACTCGCCGAGCCGTTCGGCCAGCACGTAGGTGCGGCCCAGGTCCGCCGTGGCACGCACCACGGCGGCGAACCCGTGACCGGGGTCCGTGAGGACGCCGACCTTCGGGTGGGTGCGGCAGGCGGCCAGCCCGGGCGCCGGATCGTTGCCGTGCAGGCTGACGAGCAGCGCGTCGTCCCAGGGCAACGCGACGGCCGCGAAGGCCAACTGCAGCGAGGTTACCGTCGGGACCACCCGGACGGGGAGCCCGGCCCGCCGCAGCCGTCGGACGATGCCGTAGAACAGCGGGTCGCCGGAGGCGACGACGAGGGCGTCGGCGTCCGGGGGCAGTGCGGCGAGCGCCTCCAGCGCGGGGGCGATCGGCCCCAGGACCACCCGACGGTCGTCGGGGACCGCGAGCGCGTCGAGGTGGCGGTGCCCGCCCACCACCACCGTCGCGGCCGCCGCCGCCGCGCGCAGGTCGTCGCCCGGGCGTCCGGCGTAGCCGTGGACGGTGATCATCGCCCCTCTCCCGGGTCGTGCACCGCGCCGGCGTCCCGCAGGAGACGGGCGGCGTCCGGGTCGGCGGCGCGGTGGCCGTGCCGGAAACCGGGGTGGTACAGGTGGCTGCGGCGGGGCGGGTCGGCCTCCGCGAGGGCCGGTCCGACGAGGATCACGGTGTGCTTGTAGAACCGGTGGTCCTTCATGGTGCTCGAGAGCTCGTCGAGGCGGCAGCGCAGCAGCACCTCGTCGGGCCAGCTGACGCGGTGCCCGATGACCACCGGGGTGTCCGCCGGGTAGCCGCCCGCGAGCAGTTCCTCCTGCAGGGCACGGTGGCGTGCCGCCGACAGGTAGAGCGCCATCGTGGTGCCGTGGCGCGCGAACTCGCGCACCGACTCGCGCGGCGGCATCGGCGTGCGGCCGCCCTCGAGGCGCGTGAGGATGAGCGACTGCGCCACCTCCGGCAGCGTGATCTCCACGTCGGCGCTCGCGGCGGCCGACGAGAACGCCGACACCCCGGGGATGGTCTCGTGGGCGAGCCCCAGTCGCCGGCACAGGGCGCGCTGCTCGGCGGTGGCCCCGTAGATCGACGGGTCGCCCGTGTGCACCCGGGCGATGAGGAGTCCCTCGTCGCGGGCGCGCTCCAGGAGCGGGACCAGGTCCTCCAACGACGCGGACGCGGAGTCCACCACCTCGGCGTCGGGTCGTCGGCCGGCGATCACCTCGGGGCTGACGAGCGACGAGGCCCACACGATCACGTCGGCGTCGGCGATCACGCGTGCCCCCCGCAGGGTGATCAGGTCGGGGGCGCCGGGGCCGGCGCCGACGAAGACGATGAGGCCGCTCACAACCGGCCCCCGATCGTCCGTCGGCGGGCGGGCACCAGGACGCTGGTGAAGTAGGGCGCGTCCTCCACGTCCGACAGCGGCACGACCCGCTCGTCCGGCAACCCCACGTCGATCCCGACGACTGCTTCCGCGGCCCGCTCACCGAGCAGCTCCCGCAAGGCGGCGAGGTGCCGTGCCGGCTTGTAGACCACGCACGTGTCCGCGATGCGGGTCACCTCGGCCAGTTGCTCGACGCCGGCCTTGAGGGGGACGATCGCGAGGACCTCGTCACCCTCGACCAGCGGGATCCGGGACGCCGCGGCCAACGCCTGCATCGCGGTGATGCCGGGCACGACCTCGACGGCGACGTCGGGACGACGGGCGACCACTGACGCGGCGAGATAGCTGAACGTCGAGTAGACGCTCGGGTCACCGACGGTGGCGAAGCTCACGGTGCGGGCCCCGGTCTCGAACGCCTCGAGCGCCGCCCGGGCGGAGGCGTCCCAGGCCTCGCTGCGCCGCCGCGTGACCCCGGACCGGTCGCCCATGACGAAGGGGACGCGGACGATGCGGTCGGCGGCCTCCGGCACGGCGGCCGCGACGATCGTCTCCGCGCGCCCGGCCCCGGAGCCGGACGCCTCGGTGCTGGGCACCAGGATCACGTCGGACGCCGCGAGGACCCGACAGGCCTTCAGCGTGACGAGCTCGGGGTCTCCGGGCCCGACGCCGACTCCGACGAGGATGGGTGGGCGGTCGGTCATGGGCAGGTCCTCCTGGTGGGCGTCGTGGTCGGGAGTGGGATGATGAGCGCCGCGGCCGCGATGAGGGTGGCGGCCCCGGTGACCGCGGTCACCAGCCGCGCGGCCCCCCGGACGGCGGCGGCGTCCGGGCGAGGTGCGTCGGGATCGCCGAGCGTGCCGCGCACCTCGACCCGGTCGCCGTACGTGTTGACCCCGCCGAGCCGGACGCCGAGCGCTCCCGCCCACGCCGCCTCGCACCATCCGCCGTTGGGGCTGGGGTGGTCGTGGGCGTCGCGGAGCATGGTGCGCCACGCCCGTCGTGGAGAGCCGCCGACCAGGGGTGCCAGCGCGCACGCGAGCGCGCCGGTGACCCGCGCCGGCACGAGGTCGAGCGCATCGTCGAGCCTCGCGGAGGCCGTGCCGAACCGGCGGTAGCGGGCGTTGCGGTGACCGACCATGGCGTCGAGGGTGTTGGCACCCCGGTGGAGGAGGAGCCCGGGAACGCCGAGGAGGGCTCCCCAGAAGAGCGAGGCGACGGCCGCGTCCGCCGTGTTCTCGGCCAGTGACTCGACCGTGGCGCGGCCGAGTTCGGCCGCGTCCAGGGCGGACGGGTCGCGTCCGCACAGGTGCGTGAGGCGCGCGCGGGCAGCGTCCAGGGCTTCGGACGCGAGGGCCGCAGCCATGGCGTCCCCCTCGCGGGCCAGGCTGCGCGACCCCACGACCGCCCAGGTGGCCAGCGCCGTGACGGCGGTGTGGGCGAGCGGACGACGGCGTGCGACCCGCTCGGCGGCCACCCCCAGGAGAACGACGGGGGTGAGGGCCACGACGGTGAAGGAGGCCCCGCGTGTCGTCCTGTCGGCGTGGAGGGGACGCTCCACCCGTGCAGCCCACGAGCCGAACCAGGCCACCGGGTGGTGACGGGCCGGATCGCCGAGGATCGCGTCGGCCGCCACGCCCAGCAGGAGGCCGAGGGCCCGCGCAGCGAGCGCGTGCGACCTCGGACGGGGGGGAGACATGCACGCGTCCTTCGTGGCCGGGGCCCGGCGGAGGGACGAGAGCGGTCTGCCCTTGTCCGCCCTTCCGTCGAGGGCAGTACCAAGAACGCACGCTCCAGGCGACCGGGCTCGTCCCCACCGGGGCATCACCGTTGCGGGACAGCGCCGGGTTTGCACCGGCTTCGCTGGAACGCGCGCACCGGCGGGATCGCCGGCGGGGCCACGCTAGCACTTGTCGCGGGCGTGTACTGGGGCGGTGGCGTGAGTCCGCCCCCGGATCCCGTCCAACGCCGTGACCTCGTCCCGCTCCCACGCACGCACGGTCACCGCAGCATTTGACGCGCGACCCGCCGGTCTGCAAACTCGTGGAGCAAGAAGTGACAGCGTGCACTGGGGGCGGTGGAAGTCCGCACCGGCGGTGAGAGTCCGCGACCCGACCACAGCCAGTGGTCGGTTGACCAGGTGAAACTCCTGGACCGACGGTCAGAGTCCGGATGGTAAGCGCACGCAGCGGTTCGCGGCAGTCTGCCGAGCGCCGTCGCGCCCCCGTTCGTGCACCCGGAACCGGGAGGGCGCCATGATCGCGTCGAGAGCTGAGCGCACAGCCATGGTGCGCGCGCTCGAGCTGGCCGCGTCCCCGGACGTCCCACCCGGCCCGAACCCGCGCGTGGGGTGCGTTCTCCTGAGCCCCGACGGGACGATGATCGCGGAGGGCCGTCACCGGGGAGCCGGGACGCCGCACGCGGAGGCCGATGCGCTGGCACAGGCCGGCCGGACCGCCCGCGGCGCCACGGCGATCGTGACGCTCGAGCCCTGCAATCACACGGGCCGGACCGGGCCGTGCTCCGAGGCCCTGCTGGCCGCCGGCGTCACGCGGGTGGTGTACGCACAGACCGACCCGAACCCCACCGCGTCCGGCGGTGCGTCGAGGTTGCGCGCCGCCGGCGTCGAGGTGCTGGGCGGCGTCCTCGCGGACGAGGCGGCCACGCTGAACCAGGCCTGGACGTTCGCCATCACCCACGGGCGCCCGTTCGTGACGTGGAAGTTCGCCACGACCCTGGACGGTCGCAGTGCCGCGGCCGACGGGACGTCGCGCTGGGTGTCGTCGCGCGCGGCGCGGAGCGACGCGCACCGGCTGCGTGCCGGGTGTGACGCGATCCTGGTCGGGACGAACACGGTCGTGGTGGACGACCCTCAGCTCACGGTGCGCGACGACGACGACCGGCCGTTGGCGCACCAGCCGCTGCGGGTCGTCATGGGTGAGCGCGCGCTCCCCGAGGGACACCGCGTGTTCGACGGGGCCGCCGCGACGGTGCGCCTGCGCACGCAGGATCCGGCCGCCGCCCTGGCCGACCTCCACCGCCGCGAGATCCGGCACGTGTTCCTGGAAGGTGGGCCCACCCTGGCCGCGGCGTTCCTGCGCGCGGGACTCGTGGACGAGGTCGTGGCCTATGTGGCCCCGACCCTGGTGGGGGGCGGGCGTCCGGCCGTGGCCGACCTGGGCATCACCACCCTGGCTGATGCCCTGCGCTTCACGGTGGGTGACGTGAGCGTCCTCCCGCCGTGGGACGCGGCCGACGCCGTCAACGTCCGGCTCACCCTGCTCCCGCCCCGCCCCCTAGACCAGCAAGTAGAGAGAAGGTCCTGATGTTCACCGGAATCGTGGAAGAACTCGGTACGGTCGTGGGGCTGCAACCCCAGGCCGACGCACTGCGCCTGACGGTGCGCGGGCCTCTGGCCACCGGCGACGCGAGGCCGGGGGACTCGGTCGCCGTCAACGGCTGTTGCCTGACGGTGGTGACGTGCGACGGCGAGGACTTCACCGCCGACGTGATGCAGGAGACGCTGGACAAGACCTCGCTGGGGTCACTCGAAGCGGGCAGCAAAGTGAACCTCGAGCGCGCCGTCACGCCCTCCACCCGGCTGGGCGGCCACATCGTGCAGGGACACGTCGACGGCACCGGTCGGATCCTGGCCCGGCAGCCGAGCGAGCACTGGGAGGTGGTGACGATCTCGCTTCCCGAGCACCTGGCGCGCTACGTCGTGCAGAAGGGGTCGATCGCCGTCGACGGCATCAGCCTGACGGTCGTCGCGACGGGCCGGGACGCAGACAGCGCCGGGCGGTCGGATGGCGGATCGGCGGACCAGGAGTTCACGGTGAGCCTCATCCCCGAGACCCTCGCACGGACCACCCTGGGCATCAAGCAGGTCGGCGATGTCGTCAACCTCGAGGTGGACGTCATTGCGAAGTACGTCGAGAAGCTGGTGGCCCGATGAGCACGGACACCCCAGCCGTCAGGCTCGACCCTGTCGAGCGGGCGATCGCCGACATCGCAGCAGGCCGGGCCGTCGTCGTGGTGGACGACGCGAACCGCGAGAACGAGGGCGACCTCATCTTCGCCGCTGCCGCGGCCACGCCGGAGCTGATGGCGTTCACGATCCGCCACTCCAGCGGCGTCATCTGCGTCCCCATGCCGGGCGAGCAGCTCGACCGGCTCGACATCGGCCCGATGACGGCCCGCAACGACGATCGCCAGAAGACCGCCTTCGCGGTCACCGTCGACGCCCGTCACGGCGTCAGCACCGGCATCAGCGCGGCCGACCGGGCCCACACCATCCGTGTGCTCGCCGATCCGGCGACCCATCCCGGCGACCTCACCCGCCCCGGGCACGTGTTCCCGCTGCGCTACCGGGAGGGGGGCGTCCTCGTGCGCCGTGGGCACACCGAGGCCGCCGTGGACCTCGCGCGGTTGGCCGGCCTGCCGCCGATCGGGGTCCTCGTCGAGATCGTGAACGACGACGGCACCATGAAGCGGGGACAGCAGCTGCGTGACTTCTCCGACCAACACGGGCTGACGATGATCTCGATCGAGGACCTGGCCAACCACCGGTACCGGGTGGAGCGGCTGGCCGAGCGGATCTCCGGGACCATGCTGCCCACCCGCTTCGGCGACTTCACGGCCTTCGGGTACCGGGACACCGTGGACGCCTCCGAGCATGTGGCGCTGGTGTACGGGGACGTCTCCGGCGAGGTGCCGGTGCTGACCCGGATCCACTCCGAATGCCTCACCGGTGACGTGTTCGGCAGCCGACGCTGCGACTGCGGTCCGCAGTTGGAGGAGGCCCTCGAAAGAATCGTCGACGAAGGGCGTGGCGTCCTGGTCTACCTGCGGGGGCACGAGGGCCGCGGGATCGGGCTGGCCGCCAAGCTGCGCGCCTACGAACTCCAGGACGCCGGTCTGGACACCGTGGACGCCAACCTCGAGCAGGGGCTTCCCGCGGACGCCCGCCACTACGGGGCGGCCGCGCAGATCCTGCGCGACCTGGGGGTCGGGTCGGTGCGTCTCCTGACGAACAACCCGGACAAGACGGCCGCGCTCGAGCAGTTCGGCGTCCCGGTGGCCGAGCGCGCCGCGCTGACCATCCGCCCCACCCACCACAACCTCGCCTACCTCACCACCAAACGCGACCGCATGGGCCACGACCTGCCGGACCTGGCCGGGTCGCCCGACACCCTGGAGGATCTCTGACATGAGCGGACACGGAGCACCGGACGCCAGCACCCTCGACGCGCGCGGACTGCGGGTCGCGATCGTGGCGGCGAGCTGGCACGCCACGATCATGGACGGCCTCGTCGCCGGCGCGCAGCGGGCCTGTCAGGAGGCCGGGGTCGAGCCCCTCCTCGTGCGGGTCCCCGGATCCTACGAGCTGCCGGTCGTGGCCGACGAGCTGGCACGCACGCACGACGCGGTCGTCGCGCTCGGGGTGGTCATCCGCGGTGGCACCCCGCACTTCGACTACGTGTGCAGTGCGGCCACCGACGGATTGAACCGGGTCGCCCTCGACCGGGGGACGCCGGTGGGTTTCGGGCTCCTCACGTGCGACACGGAGGCTCAGGCGCTCGACCGGGCCGGGCTGGACGGTTCGAGCGAGGACAAGGGCTTCGAGGCCGCACAGGCGGCCATGGAGACCGCCCTCACGCTACGGGAGCTGCGCCGGCGGGGTTAGACCCACGGTGGGCAGTGTGAGGCGCAGGACGGAGCCCCGTCCTGCGCCCGCGCTGGCGGCCGTCAGGCTGCCACCGTGCGCTTCGGCCAGCGCCTTGGCGATGGTGAGCCCGATGCCGGATCCGCCTTGATCGGCCTCCCTGGCGGAGTCCCCGCGGTAGAAGCGCTCGAAGACGTGCGCGAGTTGCTCGGCGGTCATGCCCTGGCCGTTGTCGGCGACGCTGATGGTCACCGCGTCCGGCGCGGTGGTGGACGTGACGCTGACACATCCCCCCGGTGGGGTGTGTCGGAGGGCGTTGGTGAGCAGGTTGCCGAGGATCTGGGCGATGCGCTGCGGGTCGGCCCGGACCGGGACGTCATCGACCCGGCCGGTGAGCGTGACGCCCTTGGTGTCGTAGGCGTGCCTGGCCTGCCGGACCGCAGGGTCGACGAGCTCGGACAGCGGTTGGACGCTGGTCTGGAGTCCGATGCGTCCTTCTTCGGCGCGGGACACCTCGTCGAGGTCGCGGGCGAGGCGGGTGAGGCGTTGTGCTTGCTGTTCGACGACGGCCCGGGTGCCGTCGTCCCAGGTGAGCACGCCGTCGGCGATGCCCTCGAGGTGGGCGTTGAGGGTGGCGATGGGGGTGCGCATCTCGTGAGCCAGGTCGGAGAGGAGGCGGCGACGGGTGTTCTCGACGTCGCCGAGGCGGTCGGCCATGGTGTTGAAAGCATCGCCGAGGGTGCTCAGCTCGGGTCCGCCGCCGGTGACGGTGACGCGGGCGTCGTAGTCGCCCCGGCTGAGGCGGCCGGCGGCCTGGGTGAGGTGTTCGACGGGCTGGCCCAGGCGGCGGGTCAGGTACCAGGAGATCCCCAGCGCGGCGGCGAGGGCGACCAGCAGCCCGACGGTGAGGGAGATCAGGCTGGCGTCGGCGAACGCACGTTCGATGTGGGAGACCTCGGCGGAGCCGAGCGGTTGGCCGGTGTCCAGGAGGTGGGCGTGGAACAGGGGTGGCCCGATGACGGCGGCGGTCAGCCCGGCGCTGCCCACGATGGCGAGCAGGACGATGGCCTGGGCGACGAACAGCCGGGTGCCGAGCCGCCAGGCGCCGATCGCGTGGAGCAGGCTGGTCACCCCCGTCCCATCCGGTAGCCGACCCCGCGGATGGTGGTGATGTAACGGGGTTCGGTGGGGTCGTCGTCGAGCTTCTTGCGGAGGTTGGCGACGTGGACGTCGACGACGTGCTCGTCGCCGACCCACGCGGTGTCCCAGACGGCGTCGATGAGCTGGCGGCGGGTGAGGGCGACGCGGGGCTGGGCGGACAGGGCCTCGAGGAGGTGGAACTCGGTACGGGTGAGCGCGACCGGTCGGTCGGCGATCCAGACCTCGTGGCCGGCGGCGTCGATGCGCAGGTCGCCGAACACGCGGTGCTCCTGCACTGCGGGGGCGGCCGCGGGGCGGCGGGGGCGGCGCAGCACGGTCTGGACGCGGGCGACGAGTTCGCGGTTGCTGAACGGCTTGGTGAGGTAGTCGTCAGCGCCCACGGACAGCCCGATGAGCCGGTCGACCTCGTCGCCGCGGGCGGTGAGGATGAGGATGTAGCAGTCGGAGAACGTGCGGACCTGGCGACACACCTCGATGCCGTCCAGCCCTGGCAGGCCGAGGTCGAGCACGATGACGTCGGGGTCCTCGGCCTTGGTCCGGGTGACGGCGTCGGGACCGGTGTGGGCCTGGACGACCTGGTGGCCTGCACGGGTGAGGTAGGAGGCGATCACGCCGGCCAGTGCCCGCTCGTCGTCCACGACCAGCACCTTGGTCGTCGGTGTCGTCCCTTCACTGGTCATGCCGCCAGTATGGACGGAACACCCCTTCGCGCCGAACCGCGGCCGGCTTGCCCCGAAAGGATCTTGACCAGATCTGAACCCCGACCAGACCCCGACCCGAGACGCACGGGCAACAGTGACAGGAGATCACGGGAGGGGGCCTCATGGGCTGGGGCATGGGGGTGCTCATGGTCGTCGCCACGGTCGCCTTCTGGGCGATCGTGCTGATGAGCGTTCGATCCCTGTTGCTCCTCGGGCGACCTGCGATGGGGCGCTGCCCCGGAGCCCCCGACGAGACCGAAGCCCCTGCCCAGCGGCCGCCGCTTCGGACCGGCTCCTCCTCCCCGTCCCGAACAGCACCCATCGAAAGGCACGCATGACTGGCATGTCCCGACGCACGCTCCTGATCGGCGGTCTCGGCCTCGGCGCCGCAGCCCTGGCCGGCTGTTCCGCCGCGCCGTCCGCCGGCCCCGCTCCCTCCACCGCCGGGCCGATGCCGACGCTCCTGCCGGCGACCCCGAGCCCGGGCCAACGCGTCGTCGAGCAGGTGCTCACCGCGAAGCCGGTGACCCTCGACCTCGGCGGCACGACCGTGTCCACCTGGGCTTACGGCGACACGGCCCCCGGCCCGCTGGTGCGAGCCACGGCCGGCGACTTCCTGCGGGTGCGGCTGGACAACCAACTGCCCGCGGAGACGACCATCCACTGGCACGGGATCCGCTTGCACAACGCGGCGGACGGGGTGCCCGGCATGACCCAGGACCCCGTCCCGGTCGGCGGATCGTTCACCTACGAGTTCACCGCCCCGGATCCCGGAACCTACTTCTTCCACCCGCACGTCGGCGTCCAGCTCGACCGCGGCCTGTACGCCCCGCTGATCATCGACGACCCCCACGAGCCCGGCGCCTACGACGCCGAGTGGGTCGTCGTGCTCGACGACTGGGTCGACGGTACGGGACGCACCCCCGACGACGTGCTGGCGAAGCTCATCGCCGACGGGGGCCCTGCCTCCCGTGGTGGCATGGGCGGCATGGGTGGCATGGACCACGGCGGTCACGGCGGCAACGCCCTGCAGCCGTGGGGCGACGCCGGCGACGTGACCTATCCGTACTTCCTCGTCAACGGGCGGGTGCCCGCCGCGCCGGCCTCGTTCGACGCCAAGCCCGGCCAGCGCGTGCGGATCCGGTTGATCAACGCGGCCTCCGACACGATCTTCACCGTCGCCCTCGGCGGCCACCGCCTCACCGTCACGCACAGCGACGGCTTCCCGGTCGAACCGCAGGAGGTCGACGCCCTCTACATCGGGATGGGGGAGCGCTACGACGTGGTCGCCACGCTCGGCGACGGAGTGTTCCCGTTGGTGGCGCGGCCCTTCGGCAAGACCGAGGGCGGGCAGGGACTGGCGCTGCTCCGCACCGGATCGGGCGACCCGCCCGGGCCCGGCACGGTTCCCGCGGAGTTCAACGGGCGGATCCTGCTCGCCACGGACCTGCGTCCGGACGAGTCGGTGAAACTGCCCCCGCGATCGCCTGATGCCACCGCGCTGCTCTCGCTGGAGGGGTCGATGCGCCCGTACCGGTGGGGAATCAACGGCGCCCCGTTCGGGCAGAACGAGCCCCTCACGGTGCGGGAGGGGCAACGGCTGCGGCTCAACGTGATGAACATGACGATGATGACGCACCCGTTGCACCTGCACGGGCATACGTTCGCGCTCCCGTCGGGGCTGCGGAAGGACACCGTGCTGCTGGCGCCGATGCAGTCGATGGCACTCGACCTGGACGCCGACAATGTCGGCGACTGGATGATCCACTGCCACAACATCTACCACGCCGAGGCGGGGATGATGATCGGCCTGCTCTACCAAGGGTGAACGGGAACGGTGACGCGTCCTTGACGGTGATCCGGGGGGGCAACGCGCGTCCATCGAACGATGGATGCCGCAGCGTTGAGCGCCTGACGGGGGTCCGGCGAGCATGGTGGTCATGCTCGTGATGGCGATAGTCCTGATAACTGCTGCGCTCGTTCTCTACTCGTCGGGGGTGTGGTGGGAACGCAGGGTCGGCACGCTCCGCTGGAGTCATGTGGGCCTCTTCGGCGCGGGGCTCGCCCTCGACGCCTCGGGGACCGCGCTGATGACCCTCATCGCCAGAGCGGACGCCGGACGTCCCGCCGGCCTCAGCGGCGCCCTCAACACCATCATGGCGGTCACGGGAGCGGCCGCCCTCGCCCTGATGGCGCTCCACCTCGCCTGGGCCGTGGCCGTTCTGCTCCGCAACCGCGAGAACGAGCGGCTGGCCTTCCACCGGTTCTCGCTCGCCGTCTGGGGCCTGTGGCTGCTGCCGTACGTCACCGGGGCGCTCGGCTCCGCCGCCTGAACCGTGCTCCACACCACCGTCCTGAAAGGAACCCCCATGCTCTCGAAGCTGTTCACCTCGGCCGCCGTCTGGACCGGACTGGGGCTGGCCTCTGGCCTGTTCTACCGCGAGTTCACCCGCCAGACCGACTTCACCGGCGTCACCCAGCTCTCGGTCGCACACACCCACGCGTTCGCGCTCGGCACCACGGTCCTGCTGGTCGTGCTGGCCCTGGCCAAGGCGTTCTCCCTCGACCACGATCGCCGCCTGCGCCTGTTCCTGCTGTTCTGGAACGCCGGCCTGACCCTCACCTTCGGCATGATGCTCGTCAAGGGTTCACTGCAGGTGCTCGACGTCCCCTTCGCGACCTCGCCGATGCTCGCGGGCGTCTCCGGGTTGGGCCACATGACGCTCGCGGGGACGTTCGTCCTGTTCTTCCTGATCCTGCGCCGGGCGCTCAGGACGGACGCCGCGGTTCCGGCAGCCGCGGCGTCCGACCTGACGATCGGGTGACACCGCTACGGTGAGCCGGGAGGAGGGAGCACGATGAGCGCGACGCCCCAGTCGTCCGTGGCAGCCGGGCTGCTGCGGGTCGGTCAGAGCGCCCTGTTCGTCGTGCTCCTGCTCATCGGTGTGGCCCGGGGTGCCCTGGCCGGCGGCGGCTGGCCGCTGTACGGAGCCGGCGCTGCCGTCGCGGTGCTGTTCGGCGCGGGGCTCCTCGCCCACCGCCGGATCGGGTCCACCGGCCGTGCCGTCTGGGTCGTCGCCCTGCTGGCCGGGGCCGCCGCCCTGATGTTGCTGTCCCCTGACTTCGTCTGGCTCGCGTTCCCGGTGTGGATGTGGGTCGCCCACCTGCTGCCCCTGCCCGCGGCCCTGGCGCTCACCGCGGTCAGCGTGACGGGTGTGATCATGGTGTTCCACCAGCAGGGCCAGTACTCGACCGCCGCCGTGCTGGGGCCGATCATCGGCGCGCTGGTGGCGGTGGGCCTGTCCCGGGGTGCCCTCCGCCTCCAGCGCGAGGGCGAGGAGCACCGGCGCCTGCTCGCCCGGGTGCTCGCGTCGCAGGCCGAGGCCGCGGCGTTGTCGGACGAACTGGTCCGTGCGCAACGGGACGCCGGCATCCTCGCCGAACGCACCCGGCTGAGCCATGACCTGCACGACACGATCGCGCAGGGCTTCTCCTCGATCCTGCTGCTGGCCCGCGCCGCCGCCCGCGAGCCCGACCCGCAGCGCGTCCAGGACCTGTTGGCACAGATCCGGGCGGCGGCGTCCGACAACCTGGCCGAGTCGCGGCGCATCGTCTACGCGCTGGCGCCCGAGGACCTCGCCGCGGGCGGACTCGCCGCACCGCTGGCCCGGATGACCAGCGAACTGGCCGGCCAGCTCGGCATCGAGGTGACGCTGGACGTGGACCCACTCCTGCCCCGGCTCGCGACCGCCAGCGAGGTCGCCCTCCTGCGCGCGGCGCAGGGGGCGCTCGCGAACGTCCGCCGGCACGCGGGGGCACGCCGGGTGGGCGTCACCGTGACCCGGGTCGACGCGCAGGTCCGCCTCGACGTGGTCGACGACGGGGTCGGGTTCGACCCGGCTTCCCTGGCGGAGGTCGGACCCACCCTCGACGGCGGCTACGGCTTGAAGGCCCTGCGCGCCCGGCTCGCCTCGCTCGGGGGTGGGCTCGCCCTCGAGAGCGAACCCGGGCGCGGCACCGCCCTGTCGGTCACGGTGCCGTTCGTGCCGGCCACGGGAGGGACTCCGTGATCCGCGTGTTGCTCGTGGACGACCACCCCGTCGTCCGTTCTGGCCTGAAGGCCCTCCTCGACAGCGAGCCCGCCGTCACCGTGGTGGGCGCGGCCGCGTCCGGGGAGGAGGCGCTCGCGCTCGTGGCCGAGCTGCACCCGGATGTGGTGCTCTGCGACCTGCGCCTGGGCTCGGGCATGGACGGCGTCACGGTCACCGACACGCTGCGGCGCGACGGCGCACGGCCGGCCGTGCTCATCCTGACCACCTACGACAACGACAGCGACATCGTGCGCGCGGTCATGGCCGGCGCGGCCGGGTACCTGCTGAAGGACGCCGAACCCGAGGTGATCCTCCAGGGCATCAGGGACGCCGCCACCGGCCGCTTGGTCCTGTCACCCGACCTGGAGCGGCGGGTGACCGACCGGATGGTCCGCGGCGTCCCGCACCTCAGCGACCGCGAACGCGACGTGTTGCGCCTCGTGGCCGACGGGCTGGCCAACAAGGAGGTCGCCCGCGCCCTCCACATCTCCGAGGCCACGGTCAAGACCCACCTCGTCCACATCTTCGGGAAGCTTCACGCCGACAGCCGGACCTCCGCTGTCGCCGCGGCCCGCACCCACGGGCTCCTCGCCTGACCGGTACGGCGACCGTCGGGCTCCCGCCCGGGAGGAGTGCCCAGCGTCTAGGCTGAGCGGACCGGACCGCCATCGGGTTCCCATCGGTTCCGGTGAAGGGAGACTCATGCTCAGCGGTTCCTTCCCGGACGGGTTCCTGTGGGGCGGGGCGACCGCGGCCAACCAACTGGAGGGCGCGCACCTCGCCGACGGCAAGGGACTCTCCATCCAGGACGTGATGCCCCGCGGCATCGTGGGTCCGCACACCGAGGGCGACGTGCCGCTCAACCTCAAGCACGATGCCGTCGACTTCTACCATCGCTACGCCGATGACATCGCCCTCTTCGCCGAGATGGGCTTCACGGTGTTCCGGTTCTCGATCGCGTGGAGCCGCATCTTCCCCCACGGCGATGACGAGGCCCCCAACGAGGCCGGGCTCGCGTTCTACGACCGGGTCCTCGACGAACTCGAGCGGCACGGGATCGAGCCGCTGGTCACCCTCAGCCACTACGAGACGCCGCTGCACCTGGCCAAGGCCTACGACGGTTGGACCGACCGTCGGCTGATCGGGTTCTTCGAGCGCTTCTGCCGGGTCGTGTTCGCCCGGTACGGGCACCGCGTCACGTACTGGATCACGTTCAACGAGATCAACTCGGTGCTGCACGCCCCCTTGATGTCAGGTGGCATCTGGACGCCGAAGGAACGGCTCAGCGCCCGGAACCTGCACCAGGCCGTCCACCACGAACTCGTCGCCTCCGCGCTGGCCACGAAGCTGGCCCGGGAACTGGCGCCCGGCGCGCAGGTGGGCTGCATGATCCTGGCCATGCCGACGTACCCGCTCACACCGTCCCCGGGCGACGTGCTGGCCGCCCGTCGGCTCGAGCACGAGAACTACGCGTTCGGCGACATCCACTGCCGCGGCGAGTACCCCGGCTACCACCTGCGGGCGCTGCGGGAGCAGGGCGTCGAACTGGACATCACCGACGAGGACCGCGCGCTCCTGCGCCACACCGTCGATTTCGTGTCCTTCAGCTACTACGTCAGCCAGTGCGCCACCGACGACCCGCAGGGTGCGGAGCCGGGGGTCGACCTGTTCGCCGGTGTCAAGAACCCGCACCTGCCCGAGACGGAGTGGGGCTGGCAGATCGACCCGGTCGGGCTGCGGGTCGTGCTCAACGACTACTGGGAACGCTGGGGCAAGCCCCTGTTCATCGTCGAGAACGGGCTCGGCGCCACCGACGCGCTGGTCGTCGTCGACGGCGTCCCGACCGTCGAGGACGACTACCGCATCGACTACCTCCGCGACCACCTCGTGCAGGTGCGCGAGGCCATCGCCGATGGCGTCCACCTGCTCGGCTACGCGTGGTGGGGGCCGATCGACCTCGTCAGCGCCGCGTCCGCGCAGCTGTCCAAGCGTTACGGGTTCATCTACGTCGACCGCAACGACGACGGCACGGGCACCCTGAACCGGTACAGGAAGAAGTCGTTCGGGTACTACCGCGACATCATCGCCAGCAACGGCGCCGTGCTCACGGACCCCTGAGCGTCCAGCTCCCGGCGCAGCGCCCGCCAGACGTGCTGCTCGGGGGCTCGCGCCCGGTCATCACGCGACGGTGAAGGTGCGGGAATCCCGGTCCGGCGGGCGCGTCGACTCACCGCCGGAGGGGTCTGAGTCGTGGACCTCGAAGACGTACGAACCCGGCGGCAGCGTGAGCGTGAGCTCCCACGGCGCGAATGCCTGGCCCTCGGTCGTGGTGACGAAACCCTCCTGGATCACGGTGCCGTCCGGGCGCATCACGCGCCAGGGAAGCGTGGCCTCGAACACGTTCGCCTCGCCGGACAGCCGGACCGGTGAGGTGACCGACTCCGCCTCGCCCGGCGAGTCGATGCCGACGAGCAGTCTCACGTCGAGCGCGTCCTGCCGGGTGAGGGGTTCATCCCAGGACAGGTGCCCCCAGGATGCGGGCTCGCCCTCGATGGTCGCCAGGACGGGCGCCGTGGGATCCACCGCGCCGGTGACGGTCCAGACCAGCTGCTGCACCATGATGGCCTCGCCGGACGCCCCGACGTTGGCTCCCCGAGCCTCACCCGACAGGTTCACCGAGATGACGCCGGCGCGCTGTTCGATGCCGAGCACGCGGGTGTCCTTCGGCCATGAACTCAGGTAGTCGGGGTCGTGCGGTCCGGCGATCATCCCCTCGACCGCGCCCCGCGCGTCCGCCGCCTCGCGCCGGGACTCGCGGACCAGCCGGAAGCCCCGCGTGGTGTCCACGACGAAGTAGACCAGTCCCATCGGGGCGGCCGGTGTCGGCGTGATGATCGGGGACGGCGACGGGGAGGTGGGGGAAGGTGTTGCGGAGGACACCGCCGTGGGGCCCGCGGTGGGCGCGGGAAGAGGGGCCGGGGAACACCCCGCCAGGAGCAGCATCACGGTCGCGACGACGGGCCAGTGGGGGGCCATGGCATGCCTCCTCCGAGGAGCGTTGCGCCATTTTATCGTGCCGGGGTGCCTTGCGGGTGGGTGCCTTCAGGCAAGCAGGATCCGGGTGAGGTGCCGTGCCGCCTCGGGGATGTCGTCCGGGAGCGGTGTCGCCCCCCGGACGCCTGCCGCTGCGGCCCCACCCGCCCACACCGGTACCGACGGTGCGGCCAGCGCCTCGACGACGAGGGTCGCGGCCGCGGCGTCCTGGGGGGAGTGCGCAGCCACCACGGCGGCGCGCGGACGCTGGACGAGCGCCGCGGAGAGCCATTCCTCCGCCGGAAGGTCGGCCCCCAAGTAGAGCACGTTGGGGCCGAGCCGGCGCAGGCAGGCGGCGAAGGCGTAGAGCGCCAACTGGTGGCGGGACCCGGCCGGGAGCCCGACGAGCACCGTCGGCCCGTGGGCGTCCGCGGCCACGTCGGCGAACGCGGACGCCACCGCTGTCATCAGGCCGGCGGAGGCGAAGTGTTCCTGCGCCACCGAGACCCGTCCGTCCGCCCAGGCGTCCCCCAGTGCACGGAGCTGGGGGATGAGCCATGTGGTGACGACGACTTCGAAGTCGGACGCCGCGAAGGCCGCATCGATCGTCTCGCGCAGTCTCGCCGGATCCAGCGAGGTCGCGGCGGCGACGAGGTCGGGGGTGCCGGTCCGCTGGGCCGCCTTGCGCGAGCCGGCCAGGCTGGCGGCCGCCTGCGCCGGTCGCATCCCGCACTCGACGCGGGCGGCCATCTCGCGGAGCATCGCGATCTGTGTGGGATCGTAGAGCCGGTAGCCGCCCTCGGTCCGCTCGGGTGCGATGACCCCGTACCGCCGTTCCCACGCACGCAGTGTCGCAGTGGGGATGCCGGTGAGTGCCGCAGCCTGGCTGACCGTGTACACCCTTCCCTCCTTCGCGAGGCGTCGGTGAAGAGCTTATACAAACATTGGACGAATGTCTTGCGTGGCGTGCATGTGCGGTCTACCGTGGCGGAGAAAGTTGTACAAACATTGGACGGAGCCATGACGAGCCATCCCACTCACCCCCGCCACGAGGTTGCGCCATCACCCGTCGGCGACGATGTCGTCCTGCTCGACGAGCGGGCTCGCCCGATCGGGCGAGCCGACCGGCGCCGGGTCCACACGGACGCCACGCCGCTCCACCTGGCCTTCTCCACGTACCTCTTCAATGCCCGGGGTGACGTCCTCGTGACCCGACGCGCCCTGGGCAAGGGCACGTGGCCCGGTGTCTGGACGAACTCGGCGTGTGGCCACCCGCGCCCGGGGGAGGACATCGAGGCCGCGGCCCGACGCCGCATCCGGGAGGAGCTGGGCCTGGTGGTGGGACCCCTCATCCCGCTCCTGCCCGACTTCCGCTACCGGGCCACGGACGCCTCCGGCATCGTGGAGAACGAGGTGTGCCCCGTCTACGCCGGGTTCGTCGCCGGCGAGGATCCCCGGCCGGACCCGGCCGAGGTGGCCGACTGGGCCTGGGTGCCCTGGGAGAGCCTCACCGCCGCCATCACCGCGACGCCCCACGTGTACAGCCCGTGGGCGGCGCGTCAGGTGCCGCTCATGGTCGCCGCGATGGCGTCCGGAACCTCGTTCGGGCGCCACTCGAGCCCCGACCCGGACGCCGTCCACCGCGACGTGGACTCCCTGCTGGAGGGCGAGCTCGCGGCCCTCGCCGAGGACTGGGAGGAGTTCTCCGCAGGCCTGGGGGTCGATGTGCTGCGCCAGGACCTGCCCGGATGGTTGCGCGGCCTGCTGATCGGACGGGGCAAGCGCGTCCGCACCACCATGGCCTACTGGGGATTCATCGCCGCCGGCGGCGTCCACGGCGAGGGTGGGTACCAGCACATGGTCCGGGCGGCGGCCGCCGTGGAGCTGCTCCACCTGTTCGCGCTGCTCCACGACGACGTCATGGACGAATCCGACCAGCGCCGGGGGCGCCCCTCGGCCCACGTCGAGGCGACCGGGTGGCACCGGGACGCCTCGGCCCTGGGGGACGGCGTGGTGTTCGGCCGCAACCTGGCGATCCTGCTGGGGGACCTGGCCCACGCGCTGGCCGACGGCCTGGTCGACGGGCTGCCCTCCGCCATGCGCGCAGCCTGGCGCGACCTGTCGGTGGAGTTGATCGCGGGCCAGCGCGCCGACCTGACCGGCGCGGCGTCCGGACGTCGCGACCGCCGGCACGCCGAGCACGTGGCCCGCACCAAGTCGGGCCGCTACACGGTCACCCGCCCGTTGCACCTGGGGGCCACGGCTGCGCGGGCACCCCAGGAGGTCCTGGACGCGCTCGTGACCTGCGGTGATCACCTCGGCTCGGCCTTCGCGCTCCGCGACGACCACCTGGGCGTGTGGGGCGACCCGGAGCTGACCGGCAAGCCGGCCAGCGACGACCTCTACGAGGGCAAGGCGACCGTGCTGCTGTCGCTGGCCCGCGAGCACCTGACGGGAGGGGCCGCTGACCTCCTGGAGCGCGTGGGCACACCGTGCTTCGGCCGCGAGGACGTCCCCGCCCTGGCGGACGCCCTGCGTGCGGCCGGCATCGACGTCATGCTCGAGCGCCTGATCGCCGACGAGGTCCAGGCGGGGTTGGCGTGCCTGGAACGGGCGCCTCTCGCCGAGCCCGGCGTGGTCGGCCTCACGGACGCCGCCCGCACGATCGCCTGGCGGTCGGCGTGACGGCACGGGGTGGGGCGAGCGCCCGGCCGGGCGGCGCCGGCCGGCACACCGTCGTCGTCGGTGCCGGCCTGTCCGGACTGGCCGCCGCCCTGCACCTGGCGGGCGGGGGACACCGCGTCACGATCGTCGAACGCGAGTCCGTTCCCGGCGGGCGCAACGGCATGCTCGAGCGCGACGGGTTCCGCTTCGACACCGGACCCACCGTGTTCACGATGGTCCCGCTGCTGGAGGAGGCGTTCCGGGCGGTGGGCCGCACCGTCGGGGACTACGTCACCCTGCAGCTGCTCGACCCGGCCTACCACGCCTTCTTCGCCGACGGCTCGCGCCTGCTCGTCCGCCCCGGGCACGAGAAGATGCGCGAGGTCATCGAGGCCGAGAGCGGCCCGAAGGACGCCCGCGCGTTCGACGACTTCGTGGTGTGGTTGCGTCGCCTGAACGACGTGGAGCTGCCCCATTTCATCGACACCAACTTCAACTCCCCGCTGGGCCTGTTCCGCTCGCCCCGCGCGGCGGCGGAGCTGCTGCGGCTGGGGGGATTCAAGCGTCTCGGGCCCGAGGTCTCCCGCCGGTTCTCGGACGAACGCCTCCACCGCGTGTTCAGCTTCCAGGCCATGTACGCCGGCCTGGCACCCGACCAGGCGCTGGCCCTGTACGCGGTCATCACGTACATGGACTCGATCGAGGGTGTCTGGTTCCCGGAGGGTGGCATGCACGCGGTGCCGGCGGCGATGGCGCGCGCTGCGCGGGACGCCGGGGTGGAGATCCGCTACGAGGCGACGGTCGACCACGTCACCCGCGCGGCCGGGGGCCGGGCGTCCGGCGTGCTGCTGGAGAGCGGCGAGCGGCTGGCCGCGGACACGGTCGTGGTGACGTGCGACCTGCCGGTGGCCTACGAGCGGCTCCTGCCCGGGGTGACGCCGCCGGTGGTCGTCCGCCGCGGTCGCTACTCGCCCAGCGCGCTGGTGTGGCACGTCGGCGTCCGCGGTCAGCTGCCCGAGGCGACCGGTCACCACAACATCCATTTCGGGCACGCCTGGTCCGACGCGTTCACCGACCTGCTGGTGCGCGGCGTCCCCATGCGGGACCCGTCCCGCTTCATCGCCGTTCCCTCGGTGGACGACCCGGGGGCGGCGCCGACGGGGGCCCACACCCTGTACGCGCTCGAGCCCGTGCCGAACATGGCCGTGGGGCGTCTTGACTGGGGTGTGGAGGGTCCGCGGCTGCGGGACCGGTTGCACGCCTTCCTGGGTGACTTCGGGTACCCCACCGACATCGTCACCGAGCAACTCGTCACCCCTGCCGACTGGTACGCGCAGGGAATGGCGGCCGGGACGCCGTTCGCCCTGGCCCACACGCTGCCGCAGACCGGGCCCTTCCGGCCACGCAACGTCGACCGGCGGGTGCCCGGCCTGGTCTTCGCCGGCTCCGGCACCACGCCGGGTGTGGGCATCCCGATGGTGCTCATCTCGGGCAAGCTCGCCGCCCAACGCGTCCAGGAGATGGACCGATGACCGACCTCGAAGCCGGCTACCGGCGCTGCGGCGAGCTCACGAAGCAGTACGGCACGACCTACTACTGGGGGGCTCGCCTGCTGCCGCCCTCCCAGCGCCGCGACGTGTTCACGGTGTACGCGCTCTGCCGCCTCGCCGATGACATCGTCGACGAGCCCGGCCGCGTCGACCTGGCCGTCCCGCAGGAGGGGACGCCCGCGGAGCGGCTGCACGCCTTCCGCGCCACGTTCTTCCGGGCCCTCGGCGCGGGCTCCGACGAGCCGGTGATGGCCGCGATCGTCGACAGCGTCCGGCGGCGGGGGATCGACCCGGAGTGCTTCGAGCGGTTCTTCGCGGCCATGGCGACCGACCTGGAGCGCGACACCTGGGAGACGTGGGAGGAGCTGCGGGACGGCTACATGGAGGGCTCGGCGGCCGTGATCGGCGAGATGATGCTGCCGGTGCTCGAGCCCTACTCCGCCGAGGCGAAGGAACCCGCGCGGGCGCTGGGCAACGCGTTCCAACTCACGAACTTCCTGCGTGACGTCGCCGAGGACCTGGATCGGGGGCGGGTCTACCTGCCGCAGGCAGACCTGCGACGCCACGGCGCCGACCCACGGCTGCGGACCGTCACGCCGGCCTGGCGCGCGATGATGGCCGAACAGGTGGCGCGCGCCCGCGCCCTGTACGCACGGGCGGAGGAGGGCCTGCCCCTGCTCCCTCCCGCTTCGCGGCGCTGCGTGGGGACGGCCCTGGTGCTCTACAGCCGCATCCTCGACCGCATCGAGGCCGCCGGTCACGACGTGTTCGGCGGGCGGATCCGTGTGCCGGACGCCGAGAAGCTGGCCGTGGCGCTGCGGTCGGTCACCGTCGGGGTGCCGCGCCGCTGACGGCGCCGGACGTTCCTCGGGGCGGTCCCGGAGGGGGTGCCGGCGACCCTTGACACGTTCTCCCGGACGGGGAAAATCTAACCAGTTGCCCGTCCGGATGGCCGAGGGGGCCAGCCGTGCACGGTGCAGACCGGCGAGGGCGGGTTCGCACCCGTCCATGACACTGACGGAGGGAGAATCGTGTACCCGGCCAAGGATGCGCACGAACTGGCGATCCTGCTTCGAACCAGCCGTGACCTCGACATCGTCGGCGACGTGACCGCCACCGTCGCGGGCCCGTCCGACCTGCTCGCGTGGGCGCTGGTCCTGTCCCGACCGGAGGTGGTCGCCTGGCGGGCCAAGGATTCCGGCCATCGCTACCTGCACGTCACCGCGGCTCGCAACCGGTCCCCGGTGCGTGGACGGGTCACCGCCGTCCTGGACTGCGAGCAGCACCGGGGCTTCTGGTCGGCGATCGGCCTGGACGACCTCACCCACGGCGCACGCAGGAACCTGGGAACCGCGGCGCTGTCCGCGGCGTGGGACCTGATGCCCCTGACCCCGCGCGACACCGGCCAGGCGGCCCCTCCCGAGCCCCCGGTCGTCGATCAGGACGTCGATCCGGGCCGGGAGGACGGTGCCGGCGGCTGACCGGCCGCCTCAGCGAACGGGACGGGCCAGGATGCCCCGCAAGGGCACGGTCCACAGGTCCTCGCCCCGAACGCCCCAGCCGCGGAGCAGCTCGTTGGCGGCCAGGAAGCCCGTGGTCGCGGCACGCTCCATGAGCGCCACCGGGTGGTCGCAACGCACCCAGTCGCCCGCGAGCACCAACCGGGGCGAAGGCGTCCGCACGCCGGGACGCACCTCCCACGGCTCCGGCGTGATGAGGGCGCAGTCGTCGCGGACCAGGACCTCCCGGTGCTGCACGGCGATCGCACGCGTCTCGGGGAACACGCGGTGCAGTTCGTCCTCCAGCGTGGCGGCCACCACGTCCGCCGCGGCCGGGTCGGACGCCACTTCGGGGGCGCAGGCGTAGGCGTGCAGTTCGACCACCGAGCCGCCGGTCGTCCGGGCCCAGTCGGCGGCGTCGGCCTCGAAGCGCTCCAGCACCGACACGTTGTCGAGGGGGCCGTACCCGGTGGTGCCCAGGAAGGCGGGGCGGTCGGCGTCCACGGAGTGCTCCAGCCAGAGCCGGACGACCACGAACGGGGGCGCGTTGCGCGTCGCTGCGACGGCGGCCCGCCAGGCGGGGTCGGCGTCCGGCAGGGGCGCGATCAGCTCCCGGGCGGAGCGCGGGTCGGCCGCCAGGACGCAGGCGTCCGCCTCGACGAGGTCGCCGGAGACCCGCGCGGTCACCCGGTCGACGCCGATCGCGAGGTCGCTGACGGGGGCCCCCGTGCGCACCGTGACGCCGAGGCCCCCCAGGTGGCGGGCCAGGGGTGCCCACAGGGCGGTGTCGTAGTCGTCGTCGGGCACGTCGAAGAGCAACCCCTCGGCGGACCCGAGGAAGTAGGTGTGGAACATCGCCACCAGTTCGCCGGCGCCGAACTCGCGCGGGTCGGCGAAGAAGGAGCGGGCGAAGACCTCCAGGGCCAGGGCGCGCGCCGCGGGCGGGAAGCGCAGCCGATCCAGGAACGCCGCTGCGGACTCGCCGTCGTGGGCGGCGTGGGTGCCGGGGAACCGAGTCCTGAGCAGCTCGAGGGCCGCGGGCACGTTGACCCGGGCCAGCGTGGCGAGGGTGAACGAAGGGCTGCGGCGCACGAACTCCAGCACCGACCACGGCGGCGTGGTGGGCAGGCCGGTGAACGAGTCACGCAAGCCGTCGGGGCGCTGGAGCGGATAGTCCTCGACGGGGGTGAGGAAGCCGAGGTCCGGGTCGACGCGACGCAGCAGGGCGCGCAGGTTGTAGTACTGCCGGAAGAAGGCGTGGAAGCCCCGGCTCATCGTCCGCCCGTCGGCCAGCGGCCAGGCGGCCACCCGGCCGCCGAGCCGGTCGGACGCCTCGGCCAGGGTGACCCGCACGCCGCGTTCGGCCAGGACCGTCGCCGCGGCCAGCCCCGCGATGCCGCCGCCGACGACGAGGACGTGCCGGCCGGGATCCGCGCGTGCGGCGCCATCCGGGGCGGGGTGGTGCACCGCGCGCCGGTCGCGGCCGGGGAGGGCGCTGCGTGGTCCGGGCCGGCTCATGCTGCCTCCGGGGTGCGCGTGCGACGCCCGAGGTGCTCCCACACCAGGAGGGTGAGGGTGACCATCACCCAGCCGAAGCCGAAGTCCTCGACCGGGATGTCCCAGGGGAAGCGGACCCCCGCGTGGTGCGCCGGGTTGTAGAGGACGATCGGGTCGCTCAGCTTGGTCAGCCAGCCGTCGACCCAGACCTGGAAGAAGAAGACGATCGCGATGGCCAGCCAGTACTGGAACCGGCGGAACAGTCCCGTCCGCAGCCAGAGGAGTTCCACCGCGACGAGGGCGGGGACGGCGAGCAGGGTGAGGGCGGTGTACTCAGGCATGCGCGTCCTCCTTCCCGCCGCGGACTTGCCCGAGGACGGTGCCGGCGGCTTCGTAGGTGAGGAGGCCGCACACCGGGATCACGAGGAAGAACACCAGTTCCTCCAGCGGCATGGGGCCCAGCATGACGCCGGTCGTGAACCGGGGGCTGTAGGACCAGTGGTCGCGCACGATCCCGAGGATGTCCCAGGCCGCGAACACGACCAGCGTCGGCAGCATCGCCAGCGCCAGGCGCACCGGCCGTCGGTAGACCCGAGCCCGCAGCAGGAACTCCAGGGGCAGCGTGATCAGCACGCAGGCGGCCATCAGGGCCAGGTACTGGTAGCGGTCGTCCATCAGGGCCGTCTCCTCGCGATGGTGGCCGATGCCTCGAGCCGGAGGCGGAGGCCGCGCAGCGTGTAGCCGGCGATGAGGTCGTCCCAGCCCAGCATCGGCTCGTCGAGCAGGACGGGGTCGCGCGCCAGCAGGCGGGTGAGCAGCACGTCGGCCTCGAGGACGGCCAGCGGCTGCCCGGGGCAGCGGTGCGCACCGTCGCCGAAGCTGAGCACCGCCTCGTTGACGCCGGCCGGCAGGCGGCGGCCGGGGCACAGGGTCAGCGCGTCGGCGCCCACCGCCTCCGGGTCGGCGTTGGCCTGCCGGACGGCGACGTCGAGCAGGTCCCCGGCTGCCACCGCCCAGGTCCGGTCACCCTCGGTCAGGGTGAAGGGTGCCGTGGCGCGCCGGTACAGGTGCCCGACCACGGGTTCGAGGCGCAGGATCTCGTTGAGGATCGCCAGCCGCTCCGTCCGCTCCGCGGCCCGGTAGCGGTCGGCCAGGGCGTCGTCGGCCAGGAGGTGCCAGGCGGCCATCGTGATGAACTCGCGGGTGGTCACCATGCCGGCGGTGCCGTAGGTGAGGCACTCGACGAGGATGTCGGCGTCGGTGTAGCCCTCGGCGATGAGGTGGCTGACGATGTCGCCGGCCGGACGCCGCCGGCGCCGCCGGATGGCCGGGCGCACATCGGCCAGGTGGAACCGGACGAGGGGGACCACGCCGTTGGCCGCGGCCAGGGCCCACTGCCGCGGCGTGCGACCCAGGCGCGGCAGGGCCAGGTCGAACGGTGGCTGCCGGAAGAACGAGACCAGCCGGCGGGCCAACGCGGGCACCGGTGATTCCGTCAGGCCCACGACGTGCCCGGTGACCTCGACCGCGTAGAGCAGGGCCAGGTCGTCCAGGGCGAACACCTCCCGACCCCGTCCGTCGAGCAGCGCGTCGGCCCGGCGCTCCATCAGGGAGAGGTAGCGGTCGGCGACCACCGCAGGGGCCAGGAACCGGGCCACCCTGGTGCGTTGTTCGTCGTGCAGCGGGCCGTCGGAGATGAGGATCGGGTGGTGCCGCAGCCACCCCTGCGGGATCCACTCGGCCGTGAACCCCGCCTGCGTGGTCTCCCGGCGAGCCCGCAGTACCTGGCGCGCGACCGCAAGGGACCGGATGCGCCACAGGCCGCCCTCCTTGGCCACGCGGGGCACCTCGCGCTCGTCGGCGCGCGACGCTCGGCGGCTCGGTGCAGGCGCGGTCACGAGGGCTCCTTCGCGGTCGGTCGACCCCCACCGTAGCGCGCAGGTCCGCCACTTGTACAATGTTTGTCCAATCCCTACGCTGGCCCCATGAGCGCGATCGTCTGGCTCCGTCGCGACCTGCGCCGAGCCGATCTCCCCACCTTGGCGGCGGCCCACGACCGCGCCGCCGGGGGCGAGGTCGCGGTCTGCTTCGTCCTCGACCCCGCTTTCCTCGACACGGCGGGCGCCGCCCGCCGGGCGTGGCTGGCGGCGACCCTGCTCGCGCTGCGGGAGGCCTACGACGGGCGCCTGACGCTGCTCCAGGGCGAGCCGGACACGGTGCTGCCGGCGTTCGCGGAGGCTCGGGGGGCGGGGTCGGTCCACGTCTCCGCCGAGACCGAGCCCGCCGGGGCCGCGCGTGATGCACGGGTCCGGGCCGCGCTCGCCCGGGTCGGCGTCACCTGGGTCGAGACGGGCAGCCCCTACGCGGTCACGCCCGGACGGGTCCGCACGCGGGAGGGGAAGCCGTTCGAGGTCTTCACCCCCTTCGCCAGGGCATGGCGCGGGCACGGTTGGCGGGCCCCGGACGAGGAGCCACCCGGCCTGGTCCTCGCTCCCGCCGCTCCCGCGGACGACGCGTGGGCCACCCTCGAGGCGGCGCTGGAGGGGCCGGGCGTACCCGCGTTGCCGCCCGCCGGGGAGCAGGCCGCGTTGGAACGGTGGCACGCGTTCCTGGGCGACGGGCTGGCGGGGTACGCGACGGGTCGCGACCGCCCGGACCTCGACGCCACTTCCCACCTCTCGCCGTACCTGACGTTCGGCGTCCTGCACCCGCGCACGTTGCTGGCCGACCTCGAGGCGTACGGGGGGCCGGACGCCGAGCGGTTCGTCACCGAACTGGCCTGGCGGGAGTTCTACGCCGACGTGCTGCACCACCACCCCGACAGCCTGACCGCCGACCTGCGGCCCGCACTGGCCGGCATCCGGTACGAGGACGGCGCCGACCTGGTGGCGGCGTGGCAGCAGGGGCGCACGGGCTACCCGCTCGTGGACGCCGGCATGCGCCAACTCCTGGCGACCGGCTGGATGCACAACCGGGTGCGCATGGTGGCCGCCAGTTTCCTGACCAAGGACCTGCACGTGTGGTGGCCGGTCGGCGCCCGGTGGTTCCTGGACCACCTCATCGACGGCGACCTCGCCTCGAACACGCACGGGTGGCAGTGGACCGCCGGCACCGGGACCGATGCCGCCCCCTACTTCCGGGTGTTCAACCCCGTCCTGCAGGGGCTGCGCTTCGACCCCGAGGGTGACTACGTCCGCCGGTGGGTCCCCGAGTTGGCGCACCTGGCCGGGGCGAGCGCCCACGAGCCCTGGGCCGTGGGGGACGGCTACGCGCACGGCTATCCCGAGCGCATCGTGGACCACGCCGCCGAGCGGCGCGAGGCGCTGGCCCGGTACGCCGAGGCGCGGGGGGCGGTGGGGTCGGGTGCCTGAGCTGAGGGGCGCACCCGTGGGCCGCCGCGGGCCGCTGGCCGAACTGCACGCCTTCTTCCGGGCCTCGCTGCTCAGCCCCGTGGGGACGCGCCTCCCCGAGACGCGCGCGCAACAGGTGCGCCGTCGCGTCGTGGTCGCCGTCACGGTGCTGGCCGGTGCGCTCGCCCTGGGCTGGGCGCTGGCCATCCGCCCGGGTGACCCGTTGTTCTACGGCGCGGCCCTGGGCGTGGCCGGCCTGTGGGGCGCCGGGGCGCTGGCGTCCGGACCCCTGCGTCTGGGTCGGGGCCGCACCCGCTCCGGAGGGGCGAGCCGCGGCGTCCTCCAGGGGCTCATCCTGGGCGCGATGCTGTTGGCGGTCTTCCTCGCCGGCGCCTTCGTCATCGCGCGTGTTCCCCTGCTGCGGGCGCCGGTCGACGACCTGCTGGACCACGCCCGCGTCGGTTCGGTGTGGGTCGTCGCGGCGATCACCGTCCTCAACGGCATCGCCGAGGAACTGTTCTTCCGGGGAGCCGTCCACGCCGCGATCGGCCCACGGTGGGACCTCCTCGGCTCCACGGCGCTCTACACCGCCTCCACCCTGTTCACGGGCGTGCCGCTGCTGACGTTCGCCGCGGCCTGCCTCGGCCTGCTCACCGCGGCCCAGCGCCGCGTCACCGGTGGCGTCGCCGGACCCATCGCCGCACACCTCACCTGGTCGCTCGGGATGCTCTTCCTGCTCGGCCCCGTCCTCACCCTGGGAGGCTGACCATGGCCAGAACCGCACTCGTGACGGGCGCCACCGGCACCATCGGCGGCGCCCTGGTGCCCGCCCTGCTCGACGAGGGCTGGGCGGTGCGCGTCCTGACCCGCCACCCGGACGCGCTGGACGCGGCCTGGCGTGGCCGCGTCTCGGTGGCCGAGGGGGACGCCGCCGACGCCGCCCTCCTGGGCCGCGCCCTGCACGGGGCCGACGTGGCCTACTACCTGCTGCACTCGATGGACGCCCGCGGCGACTTCGTCGCGCGGGACCGGGCGCTGGCCACCGGGTTCGCCGACGCGGCCCGTGCCGCCGGCACCGGCCGCATCGTCTACCTCAGCGGCCTCCACCCCGGAGGCCACCTCTCCCCACACCTGGCCTCCCGCGTCGAGGTGGGCGAGATCCTCCTCGATTCGGGCGTCCCGACCGCGGTGCTGCAGGCGGGTGTCGTGTTGGGGGCGGGATCGGCGTCGTTCGCGATGCTGCGCCACCTCACCGAACGGCTGCCGGTCATGGTCGGCCCCCGGTGGCTGACCAACCGCATCCAACCGATCGCGTTGGCCGACGTCGTCCACTACCTCGTCCGGGCGGCCGACCTGCCGCCCGAGGTCAACCGCACGCTCGACATCGGGATGGACGAGGTGCTCACCTACGCCGGCATGATGCGGCGCTACGCGCGGATCGCCGGGCTGCGGCCCCGCCTGGTGGCGACGGTGCCGGTGCTCACGCCTTGGCTGGCCTCGCACTGGGTGGGGCTGATCACCCCCGTGTCCGCCGCCATCGCCAAGCCCCTGGTGGGGAGCCTGATCCACGAGGCCGTCCGCCGGGAGACGGACGCCGCCGACCTGCTCGGCGACCCCGCCGGCGGGCTGCTGGGGTACGACGAGGCCGTCCGGCGTGCTCTCGCGGGCGCCGACCCGAAGCGGTGGGGGCGGAGGTTCGCCGTTGTCGGGGCCGCTCTGGTGGCCTGCGCCCTGGCCGGAGCCCTCTCCGCCCTCGTTCCGGCCCGACCGCGGCACAGCCCCGAACCGCGACCCGAGAGGAAGGCGGACGCCCGGTGAGTCGCTACTCCTCGCGGTCCCACGCGCGCGCGACGGCCACGGCGCCGATCGCGGACCCGTCGGTGCCGGAGACGACCGCGAAGGTCATCGTCACGTAGATCTTCTCTCCGGCGGGCCCCACCGCGCGGGTGTGCCGGGCACGGCCGTCCGAGGCGAGGTGCCCGCTCTCCATGGCCGTGAAGAAGCCGCGATCGTGGGAGCCCTGCAGGCGCTCGGGGATCATGATCTTCACGTCCTGCCCGATCACCTGCTCGGCGGTCCACAGGAACAGGCGCTCGGCGAAACCGTTCCAAGCGCGGATGATGCCGTCGCTGTCGATCACGATGATCGCGTCGCCGGCATGGTCGAGTGCTGCGGCCTTGAGGGCAACCAGGTCGTCGGTCATGTCCCCGATTGTCCATGAGAAGGCATGGACGCGCACCCTGACCGCAGGGAGGGGCCGCCTCAGACGGCTCGGCCCGCCTGCGCATTGCGCCAGAGGGCGACGCCGACCGGGATCAGCGACACGGCGACGATCCCGACGGAGATGACCTCGATGTTGTTCGCGATCCACGTGACGTCGCCCAGCCAGACGCCCGCGAGGATCAGCACGGCCGACCAGAGCGCCGCGCCGAGCACGTTCCAGCCCATGAAGTGCTTCCAGGGGTGGCGGACGGCCCCGGCGACGACGGGCAGGAACGTCCGGACGACGGGGACGAACCGGGCCAGCACGATCGAGCGCCCGCCGTAGCGGTGGAAGAACCCCTCGGCCTGCGCCAGGTACTTCGTCTTCAGCACGCGCGCGTCCTCGGTGAAGAGCCCGCGTCCGTACCGGTCGCCGAGGAGGTAGCCCGCGGCCGAACCGAGCACCGCTGCGCCGAGGACCACGCCGATGAGCAGGCTCATGTCGAGATTGAGTGCCAGGTGGAGCATGCCGGCGGTGAACAGCAACGAGTCGCCGGGCAGGAAGGGGAACAGCAGCCCCGACTCGATGAACACCATGGCGGCGATCCCCACCAGGACCCACGGACCCCAGCCGTGGAGCAGGTCGTGCAGGTTCGGGATTCCCGTCAGGGTCGGGATGAGGAGGGTTGCGATGGTCACGGGAGGCGAACCTACCCCCGGTTCCTGTGCGCGGCCTGTGCGTCGTCGGGTCAGGGGCCGGCGCTGGCCAACTGCACCACGAGGTTGATGGTGGTCGCGACCACGATCGACCCGAGGAAGAAGGAGAGGAGTGCGTGGCGCAGGGCCGTCCCGCGCAGTTCGCCGCCCTTGATTCCGGTGTCGGAGACCTGATAGGTCATGCCGATGGTGTAGGCCACGTAGGCGAAGTCCCGGTAGGTGGGTTCCTCGTCGCCGGGGAAGTCCACACCGTGCTCCGGGTCGGCCACGTGGATGCGCGCGTAGCGCAGCGTGAAGAGCATGTGGGTGGTGAGCCAGGACGCCACCACGGCCAGCACACCGATGAGGGCGTCCAGGGGTGCATCGGGCTGGGTGTGGGAGCTGGCCAAGAGCAGGAAGCCGACCCCCACCACGGCCGCCACCGAGGCCACCAGGAGGAGGACGTCACCCAGGGCTCGTCCGGTGTCCTCCCGCTGCGCGTGGGAGCGGACCTCCGCGGGGTCCATCCCGCGCACGCGCAGCCACACCCACAGGCACATGACGGCGGCCGTGGTGATCCAACCGCCCAGCGGGGCCCACAGCGCGCCCGTCCTCGCGAGCGCCAGCCAGGTCCCGAGCCCCACGGAAGCCGCGATGACGATGCGCGGGAGGGTCGAGTCGACCCAGGGCGGCGTGTTCATGGAGGCCATTGTGCCGCCAGCCGTGGAGGGCCCGGGCAGGGGGGTGGTCCCACCCTCGGGCGCTCAGGGCAGGACCGACGCCAGCGCCCAGCCCGCGCCGGCCGCGGCCACGGACGCCACCAGCATCACGGTGGCCAGGACCAGCGCGGCGTCGCGTCGGCCGTCCCGCCACAGTTCGGCCGACTCGGCCGAGGAGGTGGAGAAGGTGGTGAACCCTCCCAGCAACCCGGTGCCCAGGATCGTCAGGACGGCCTCGGGAACCAAGCGTCCGGCCCACCCGACCAGGAGTCCCAGCGCGAACGACCCGACGGCGTTCACGGCGAGGGTGGCCCATGACGACCGTCCGCCCGCCAGCTGGACACCGACGTGCGCCAGGTGCCGCAGGGCAGCACCGACACCGCCCGCGAGGGCCATCCACAGCCAGGTCACGAGCTCGCTCACCCCCGACGCCGCCGTGAGTTCGCGGCGTCCGCCAAGGCGAAGCCGAGGAGCGCCGCGACGAAGCCGCACGCCACTTGGCCGACGCCCAACGCCAGCCCCAGGGCCGGCCCACCGGCCGAGCCCAGCCGCATCACCTCCACCGCGAACGCCGAGTAGGTGGTGAACCCGCCCAGGAACCCGGTGCCGAGCAGCAGCCGTCGCTCCTGGCGAGGGGAGGAGCCCAGCAGCAGTCCGAGCGTGAACGACCCGAGCACGTTCACCAGGAACACGGGCCACAGGTCCGGCAGGGCCAGCCCGATGAGGTGTCGGATCAGTGAGCCGACCGCCCCGCCGACGAACACCAGTCCGACACCGCGCACCGGAGTGTCAGCCGAGCTTGTCGTACAGCGAGAGCGCCGGGTCGATGATCTTGCCCGGGTTGAGGTGCCGGCCGGGATCGGTCGCCTCGAACAGGGTTCGGATCAGGGAGACGCCCTCGGCCGAGAGCACCTGCTCCATCCACGGAGCATGCTCCATGCCGACGCCGTGGTGGTGCGAGAGCGTCCCCCCGTGGTCGATGAACGCCTGCTGGATCGCGGTCTTCACGGTCGCGTACTCGCGGTCGGCGTCCTCACCGGCCTGGAACGCGAAGGTGAAGTACAGGCAGGCACCGACGTGGTAGCTGTGCGACAGGTGGCACATGACGAAGCCCTGCTTGCCCAACGCGCTGAACGCGGCCTTCGCCGCCGCGTAGACGCCGTCGTGGATCGGGTTGATCCTCGACCACGGGGCCGAGGTCTCGGACACGTCGCCCATGACGTCCTGCTCCAGCAGGAAGTCGCGCAGGTAGGGGGTGTCGAACTTCTTCTGGTCGTACAGCGCGCCCGGTCCCGTACCGAGCACGAGCGCGCCGTGGCGCTTCGCGATGAGGGCGACCTGGCGGCGGCGGGCCTCGACGTCCGCCTTCGAACCCTCGAAGCACACATAGCTGATGCACATGGCGTCGGTGTCCCAGCCGCGACGGCGCATGAAGGCCCACAGCTGCTCCTGGACCTTGCCCTCCACCTTCTTCCTCAACGTGAGGGCCTCCTTCTGCGTCGACAGCGAGAAGGCGGTCTCGTTGGCGTCGGAGATGCGCACGAAGGTGGTGGGCACCTCGGCATCGGCCATCGAGTGGATCGCGTCGACGGCGTCCGACCACGTCGGGTACATGTACGCGACGACGGTGCGCTCCTCGGCGATCCGGTGGATCTGCACCCAGACCTCGGTGATGACGCCCAGGCGACCCTCGGAGCCGATGAACATCTCACGCAAGGACGGTCCGGTCGACTCCGACGGCACGGGCTTCAGCGTCACGGTGCCGGACGGCCGCACGACGGTCATGCCGCGGATGATGTCGGCGATGTCGCCGTACTTGTCCGACTGCATGCCCGAGGAACGCGTCGCCGCCCAGCCGCCGAGCGTGGAGTGGGTGAACGAGTCGGGGAAGTGGCCCAGGGTCCAGCCGCGGGCTGCGAGGGCCTCCTCGAGGTCGGGCCCGAGCATGCCGGCGCCGATGCGGGCCAGCCCCGACTCCTCGTCGAGTTCGTGGATGCCGACCATCAGGCCCATGTCCAGCGAGACGGCCGGGCGGGTCTCGGCGGGATCGAGCTGCAGGGAGCGGGCGATGTTCGTCCCACCGCCGAAGGGGACGACCACCGCGTCCGCCGCGACGCACGCCGCCAGCACGGCCGCGACCTCGGCGTCCGTGGACGGGTACACGACGACGTCGGGCAGTCGCCCGTAGTCGAAGCGCGACACGTGCAGAAGCTCGGTCACGGACGACCCGTGCCCGTGGACGACGCGCTCGTGGGCATCGGTCGTCACACGGTCCGGGGCCGTGGCGGCGACCAGGGCGTCGCGCAGCGCCTCGGGCAGCCCGGAGTCGGGGACGGTGGAGGAGTCGAACGGGATCGTGTCCACCTGGCGGGGGCGCAGGTCGATGCCGAGGTGCTTCTTCACGAAGGGGGCGAACGCCGGCTTGTTCTCGTAGTTGAAGAAGACGCCCTCCTCACCCCAGCCCCACCACTTCATGTGCTTGACGTGCTTCACGGCCGTGCTCCTTCGCTGGGGTTCTTCGACGTGCCCTTGATGCGGCGCGACAGCGCGCGGACGGCCGAGTTGGGGAGCAGGTTCAGCAGCGCCCCGGCCACCTTGTACCGCTTGCTGGGCACCGACACCACGCGTCCGGCCCGCGCGTCGCGCAGGGCGTCCCTGGCGACGCGGTCGGCGCTGAGCCACAGGAACCCGGGGACGCCCTTGCGGCCCGACCCGCCGCGTTGGTGGAACTCGGTGCGCGTCCAGCCCGGCAGGACCGCCGTCACGTGCACGCCCGAGCCGGCCAGCTCGAGGGCGAGCACCTCGGTGAGGGCGAGCGCGTAGGCCTTGAGCGCGGAGTACGAGTCCTGCCGCGTCAGCGCGGACACGCTCGCCACGGTGATGATCCAGCCCTCACCCCTGGCCCTCATGGCCGGCGCCGCTGCGCCCGCCAGGACCCGCGGTGCGCGGCCCATCACCTCGTAGGCCGCGTCGGCCAGGGCGTCGTCCCCGCCGACGATGGGGGTCTTGAGCGAGAAGCCGGCGTTGTTGATGAGCGTGTCGACGTCCCCCTGCCGCAGGCGGTCGGCGACCCTCGCCTGGTCGGCGCGGTCGGTCAGGTCGGCGGTCAGGGTCTCGACCCGGACGCCGTGGGCCGCGGCCAGTTCGGTGGCCACGGCGTCCAGCCGGACCCGGTCGCGTGCCACCAGGACCAAGGAGACGCCGTCGCGCGCCAGGGCTCGGGCGAAGGCCAACCCGATCCCGGACGTGCCGCCGGTGATGAGCGCAATCCGCATGGGACGGCACGCTACATTACGCTGCCCCCTCGAAGGTGACCCCCATCACCTCCCGGAAGGAGTGTTGCGTGTCCACCCAACCAGTGCGGGTTCTGCTGACCGGTGTGACCGGCTTCCTGGGGCAGGCCGTGCTCGAGCGGTTGCTCGCCGACACCGACGCCCACGTGACCGCCGTGATCCGCCGCAAGGGCAACCAGGACGCCCGCAACCGTCTCGACAGGCTCCTGCGCAAGCCCGTCTTCAAGACCTGGCGCGATTCCGTCGGCGACGCCGAGGCCAAGCGCATCTGGGCCGAGCGGACCGGGGTTCTCGAGGCCGACCTCGCCGCTCTCGAGCGCATCGACATCGACGTGGACGTCGTGATCCACTCCGCCTCGACCGTGAGCTTCGACGCCCCGATCGACGAGTCGTTCGCGAACAACGTCGGCGGGCCACGGGCGCTGTACGCCGCGCTGGAGGCGTCCGGACTCGATCCGCACGTCATCCACGTGTCCACCTGCTACGTGGGGGGCATCGCCAAGGGGCTGCGGCCCGAGGCGTCCGTCGACCACGAGATCGACTGGCGCGCGGAGCTCGCCGCCGCCGAGGTCGCCCGCGTCGAGGCCGAAGCGGCGTCCCGGACGCCCGAGCGCCTGCAGTCCTTCATCGACGACGCGACCCGCGAGCACGGCAAGGAGGGGCCCAAGTCGGTGGCCCGGGCGTCCGAGGCGGCGCGGCTGGCGTGGGTGAACCACCGCCTGGTCGAACTCGGCCGGACACGTGCCCGCTCCGTCGGGTGGACCGATGTCTACACGTTCTCGAAGGCGCTGGGGGAGCGGGTCGCCGAGGAGGAGTGGGCCGGCAGGGGGCATCGCCTGTCCATCGTGCGGCCGGCGATCATCGAGTCGGCGCTGCGGCATCCGTTCCCGGGTTGGATCGACGGTTTCAAGGTCGCCGACCCGTTGATCATGGCGTACGCCAAGGGGGCGCTGCCCGAGTTCCCGGGCCTGCCCGACTCGGTCCTGGACGTCATCCCCGTCGACTACGTCGTGAACGTGATCATGGCGCTGGTCGCGTTGGGTCACCAGTCGTCACCGAAGACGGGGACGAGCCGGGCCGACGAGGCTCGTGAGACACCCGAGACGGGCTACTACCAGGTGTGCTCCGGCGCCTCGAACCCGCTGCCGTTCCACCGGATGTACGCCGAGGTGCGTGAGTACTTCCTCGCCCACCCGCTGGAGGACGACAAGGGCCGCCCGATCGTCGTCCCGACCTGGAAGTTCCCCGCCAACAACGCAGCCGAGCGGTCGCTGCGGCTCAAGGAGCGCCTGTCCGCGCTCGGCTCGCGGGTGGGTGACGCGCTGCCATCGACGTCCCGGACGCGGCAATGGGCGTCCTCGTTGTCGAGGATGGAGCGTGGCCTGGGCTCGCTGCGCACCTACGTCGACCTGTACCAGAGCTACACCCGCACCGAGATGCTCTTCGACGACCAGCAGACCCGCGCCCTCGGGGCGAAGCTGCCGGCGGACGTCCCCGTCGACCGGACCTTCGACGTCCGCGACATCGACTGGGGCCAGTACTGGCAGCAGGTCCACCTGCCCGCGATGACGTCGCTGGCGAAGGTGCACGCGCGGGCCTCCTCCGCGCAGCGGGCGACGCGGTCGCAGGCCCGGAAGCTGGAATCCGGCACGGACGTGCTGGCGGTGTTCGACCTCGAGGGCACCGTGCTGCCGTCCTCGCTGGTGACCCAGTACCTGTCGATCATGGGGCGTCTGCGCCCGGTCGGTGATTTGCCGGGTGAGATCGTCGACCTCGTCGGCAAGACGGCGACCTACCTGAAGGCCGAGCGGCGCGACCGGGGCGAGTTCGTCCGGGCGTTCTCGCGGCGCTACGCCGGGACGAGGGTCGCCGACATCGAGCGCGTCGTCGGGGGAGGCTGGGGTCAGAACGTCGTGCGGTCCCTGCGCCCCGGGGCGCTGGCCCGCATCGAGGAGCACCGTGCGGCCGGACACCGCACGGTCCTCGTCACGGGCTCCCTCGACCTGTTCGCGGCCCCGGTGGCGCACCTGTTCGACGAGGTCGTGGCCTCCTCGATGGAGAGCCGGCACGGCGTCCTGACCGGCTACCTCACGACCCCGCCGCTCGTGGACGAGGCCCGCGCCCAGTGGCTCAAGTCATACGCCGCGGCTGGTGGCTACGACCTGTCCCGCTCGCACGGTTACGGCGACTCGATCTCGGACGCCTCCTGGCTGCAACTGCTGGGGCGTCCGGTCGCCGTCAACCCGGACCTGCCGCTGTACCGGACGGCGTCCAGGCTCTACTGGCCGATCGAGGACTGGCGCCACGCCTGACGCGACGGCGACGGCAGGCACGGCACCGTCGGCCCTGTGGCGGGGAACGCTCGCCGGCCAGAGCGCTCGTTCGGTTCGGTGGGCGGGAAGCTAGGGTGATCCCGTGGCTCGAACGTCCAGGATCACCGATGCCCTGCTGCTCTCCCACGTGCGCAAGATGGGGGAGGAGCACCCGCCCGTCCCGTTCGACTCCGTCGATTTCACGGTGAAGGACCCAGCCGCGATGCGGAGGCGCTTCGCCGGCGTCCTCGATTACCTCGCGCGCGTCGAGCTCGAGGTCGAGCGCAACGTCCTCGAACTGCTGACGATCATGCCCAACCCGTCGGAGGCCGACCGGGTCTTCTACGCCGACGTCTGGTACGGCCAGGAGATCCAGCACGGCCTCATCCTCGACGAGCTCAAGAAGCGCATCGGCCTGCCCGGGTCCGAGCCGCTGCTGCAGGTCGGCTTCGCGGTGAAGGTGCTCGGTGCGATGGCGAAGTTCGAGCCGACCCAGGACGTCGCCCGGACGATCTACTACTTCACCGGCGCCTCCACCGAGCGCCAGGCCGTCCTGGCGTACAACGCGTTCGCGGCGCAGCTGGACGAGATGGGGGAGAAGGCCACCCGCGAGACGATCATCAACCCGATCAAGCGCCAGGAGCCCGGCCACTTCGCCTTCTACCGCATGAGCGCCGAGAAGGTGACGACCGACGGCACACTCCGCCCGTGGCAGATGTGGCTGGCCCAGCGACTCCGCTCGTTCTCCTACGAGCTCGTGGGGACGCACCAGGACCCCCGGTACCAGGCCCAGATGGGCGAGGTCATCACCAAGCTCGGGTTCGAGAAGGAGCTGGAGGTCTTCGCCAAGGAGATCGGACGCCTCGAGGCCAACCTGCTGTGGGCGCAGTCGCAGGGCCTGGACTTCCCGCCCTACGTGCTCAACGCCCTGCGTGAGGCCGTCGACCTCTACCGCGAGCGCGGGGACTTCGCCCCCAACCTCTGAGCGTCACGTGAGCGAGAGGGCATGATGGAGCCATGACCGAGCACGACCCCCGCTGGATGTACCGGCAGATGATCGACGCCATGGTGGTGTGCTGCTCAGGCCCGGGCCAGGTGTCCGCCGAGCGCATCCGCGTGGGCGTCTGGAACGAGAACGCGGACGCCGACGACGCCCGCCAAACCGCCCTCAACCGGCTCGTCGGCAGCCTGGACCCGGACCAGCGGGAGGCCCTGGCCGTCGTTCTCGCCGAGGAGTTCGCCTCCGGCATGTTCAACGCCCTCGAGGTCCTGCAGGCCGCCAAGCTGGAGCCCTTCCACGTCGGCTATGAGGGCGATCCCTCGGACGACTTCCTCGGTCGGCTCGACGGCTGGGAGTGGCCGGTCGCCTGAACGCGGAGGCACCGCCGCACCGGGAGCCTCGCGGCTCACCCCCGCGGTCCACCCCGCCGGAACGCCCGCGCCCGGGCGAACACCGAGCGCAAGTAGACCACGGAACCGGCCCAGACCAGGACCAGCCCCGCCCAGTACGACGGTCCGACGTGCTGGCCGAACACCGTGATGCCGAGCAGGAACTGGATCGTCGGGCCCAGGTACTGCAGGATCCCGACGACGCCGTACGGCAGGCGCCGCGCGGCGATCGCGAACAGCCACAGGGGGATGGCGGTCAGCACGCCGGCGAGGACCAGCAGCCACGACAGGGACGCCGAGCTCCCGAAGTGGCTGCCACCGATCTGGGCCAGCCAGGCCCAGTAGCCCAGCGCCGGCAGCAGCAGGATCGCCGACTCCAGGAACAGTCCGCCCAGCGCCGGCGTCGTCGCACGCTTCTTGACGGCGCCGTAGAGGCCGAACGAGAAGGCCAGGAGCAGGGAGATCCAGAGCCCCGCCCAGTTCTCCCAGGCGATCACGCCGACGCCGATGGCGGCGAGCAGGGTGCCCACGCGTCCGCCCCGCGTCATGCGCTCGCCGAAGAACACCACGCCCAGGGTGATGTTGACCAAGGGGTTGATGAAGTAGCCCAGGCTCGCCTCGACCACGTGGTTCGAGTTCACCGCCCAGATGTAGGTGAGCCAGTTCACCCCGATGAGCAGTGCGGCGGTGACGATCCAGGGCAACCGCTCACGGGTCAGTGCCGTCCGCAGCCAGCCCCAGGACTGCCGCAGCGCCCCCATCGTCACCGTGACCGCCACCAGCGACCACACGATCCGGTGGGCGAGGATCTCGACCGGCTCCGCCGGCTTCAGCAGGGGGAACAGGAGCGGGAAGAACCCCCAGATGATGTACGCGCTGACGCCCGCGGTGAGCCCGCGTGAGCGCTCCACGCCGTCGGACGCGGTGAGCGCGGACTGGGCAGGGGGCTCGGACACCCGAGCACTCTATGGGCCGGACGACGGCCGGCCCCCCATCGGTCGAGGCATGGGCGACCCGGGGGCGCTGTGCCGGGTCGCCCCGTTGACCCGTCTGGTTCGATGGACCCATGACGACGGGCGCACTCGCGGGACTGACGGTCATCGAACTCGGCACGATCGGTCCGGGCCCGTTCGCGGCGATGATGTTCGCCGACCACGGCGCCACGGTGATCCACGTGGAGCGACCGGGCGGGGTCCCCCCGGTGGGGCCGATCGGTGACCGCAGCACCGACATCATCCACCGCAACCGGCGCACCATCGAGCTCGACCTCAAGACCCCCGAGGGCCGCGACGCCGTCCTCGACCTCGTCCGTACCGCCGACGTCCTCATCGAGGGCAACAGGCCCGGCGTCGCCGAGCGCCTCGGCGTCGGCCCCGACACCTGCCTCGAGATCAACCCGCGCCTCATCTACGGCCGCGTCACCGGCTGGGGCCAGCACGGACCCAAGGCCGCCCGGGCCGGCCACGACCTCAACTACATGGCGGCGTCCGGCACCCTCTCCACGCTGGGACGCGTGGGGCAGCCGCCCACCGTCCCGCTGGCCTACGTCGGCGACCTCGGCGGCGGGTCGATGATGCTCTGCTTCGGGGTCCTCGCCGCCCTGTACGAGCGTCAGTCCTCCGGACGCGGTCAGGTGGTGGACGCCGCGATCCTCGACGGGGCGACGCTGCTGGCCACGGCGTTCCACGGATTCGCACAACTGGGGCTGTGGGACGAGAACCGGCGCGGGGTGAACCTCGTCGACTCGGGTGCCCCCTTCTACGACTGCTACGAGACCGCGGACGGTGAGTGGGTCGCCGTCGGAGCCCTCGAACCCAAGTTCTACGCCCAACTGCTGGAGCTCCTCGAACTCGACCCCGCACGCTTGCCCGGCCAGCACGACCGAGCGGGCTGGCCGACCCTCCGTCAGGCGATCGGAGGCGCGATCAAGCTGCGCACCCGCGCCGAGTGGGCCCAGCGCGCTGAAGGGACGGACGCCTGTCTCGAGCCGGTCCTGCGCATGAGCGAGGTGCGGCACGACCCCCACAACGCGGCCCGGTCCACGATGGTCGAGGTCGACGGACTCTGGCAGCCCGCTCCCGCTCCGAAGCTCTCCCGGACCCCGGCCGGCCCGATCGCGCCGGGCAACACCAGGGCTGACCACGCCGGAGGAGTCATCGCCTGACCCCGTGCTGCATTTTGTGTCGGCAAAGTACCCGGATGATGACCAGAAACGCCGACACAAAATGCAGCACACCTACTCGGGGAGCAGCGTCGTCCCCGGGACTCCGTGCGGCGCGGGCTCGGGTGCCTCGAGCGGCTCGGTCAGGACCGTCTCGACCGCGTGGCGCTCGATCTCGCCGGCCGCGATGCCCTCGGCCCAGTGACAGGCCACGCGGTGCGACTCGGGGATGCCCGCGATCGACACCACGCGCAACTCCGGCCTCTCCGTCGAGCAACGCGTCGCCTGCGCCCACGGGCACCGGGTGTGGAACCGGCACCCCGTGGGTGGGTTCGCCGGCGAGGGCAGGTCGCCGGCCAGGATGATCCGCTCCCGGGAGTCCTCCACGACCGGGTCCGGCACCGGGATCGCCGACAGCAGTGCCCGCGTGTAGGGGTGGAGCGGCGCCACGTAGAGGTCGTCCGCGTCCGCCTCCTCGACCAGCGCGCCGAGGTACATGACGCCGATGCGGTCGGAGATGTGCCGGACGACGGCCAGGTCGTGCGCGATCACGAGGTAGGTGAGTCCGAACTCGTCCTGCAGGTCCTCGAGCAGGTTGATCACCTGCGCCTGCACGGACACGTCCAGCGCCGACACCGGTTCGTCCGCGACGATCAGCTCGGGATCGACCGACAGCGCCCGGGCGATGCCGACGCGCTGGCGCTGGCCACCGGAGAACTCGTGCGGGTACTTGCTCAACGCCGACGCCGGCAGCCCCACCGCCGAGAGCAGCCGGACGAGGCGTTCGCGCGCGCCCTTCCGGTCGGACGCCAACCCGTGCGCCTGCATGCCCTCCAGCAGGAGCTGCTCGACCGTCTGGCGCGGGTCGAGGCTGCCCAGCGGGTCCTGGAACACCATCTGCATGTGACGGCGTTGCTTGCGGAGTTCCTCGCCCCGCAGGGTGGCCAGGTCGACGCCACCCAGGTGCACCGACCCGGCGGTGAGCTCCTCGAGCTGCAGGAGGGCACGTCCGAACGTCGACTTGCCGCAGCCGGATTCACCCACGAGCCCATACGTCTCACCGCGCCGGATCCTCAGGTCCATCCCGTCGACCGCGTAGACATGGCCGACCGTCCGATCGAGGATCAGCCCACGCCGGATGGGGAAGTGCACCTTCACCCCGCGCACGTCCACGAGCACGTCGCTCATCCCAGCACCTCCTCGGTCGCCCGCTGGGGAGCAAGCGGGTAGTGGCAGCGCAGCAGGCGCACTCCGCCGTCGGTGCGTGCCTCGGTATCGGGTTCCAGCGGGGGCGACACCGTCCGGCAGAGCTCGCCCTCCTGGTGGCAGCGCGGTGCGAAGGCGCAGGCGTTCTCCCAGGGGATGTTGTCCGCGACGGACCCGGGAATGGGGAGCAGGCGCTCGGCGCGGTCGGCGTCCAACCGCGGGATCGAGGCGAGCAACCCTCCGGTGTAGGGGTGGCGCGGCGAGGCGAACAGGGGATGCCGCTTCGCCCGCTCGACGATCCGGCCGCCGTAGAGCACGTTCACACCGTCACACAGGCCGGCCACGACACCGAGGTCGTGCGTGATCATGATCAGCGCGGTCCCCGAGTTGACCACCAACTCCCGCAGCAGGGTCAGGATCTGCGCCTGGATCGTGACGTCCAGGGCGGTCGTCGGCTCGTCCGCGATCAGCAGGCGCGGCTCACAGGCGAGGGCCATCGCGATCAACGCGCGCTGGCGCATGCCGCCGGACAGCTGGTGCGGGTACTCCTTGAGGCGGCGCGTCGGGTCGGGGATGCCGACCTTCTCGAGCATGTCGGCGGCCTGCCGTTGGGCCACCGTCCGCTTGGCGCCCCGGTGGCGCTCGATGACCTCGGCCACCTGGACGCCGATGGGGACGACCGGGTTCAGCGACGACAGCGGGTCCTGGAAGATCATCGCCAGTTCCGCGCCCCGCTTGTCGCGCATCTGGGCATCCGTGAGGGTGGTCAACTCGGTCCCGGCGAAGCGGACGCTGCCGGTCACCCTGTTCCCCAGGCGCGGCAGCAAACGCATGATGGCGAGCGAGGTCACGGACTTGCCACAGCCCGACTCGCCCACCAGGCCGACGACCTCGCCGGGGCTGACGTTGAACGTGACCTTGTCGACGGCGGTGAAAGGGGTGCGCCCCTGACCGGTGAACTGGACCGAGAGGTCCTCGACCTCGAGCAATGGGTTCGTCATGCGGGTCACCTGCGGGACTTCGGGTCGAGGGCTTCGCGCAGCGCCTCACCCACGAGGGTGAAGCCGAGCGCGACGACGATGATGCAGAGCGCGGGGTAGACGGCGAGCTGTGGGTGGGAGTCGAAGTAGGGCTGCGCGTTGCCGAGCATCTGGCCCCATTCCGGCGACCGGTCGTCGGGATTGCCCAGGCCGAGGAACGACAGCGCGGCGGCGTCGATGATGGACGTCGCCAGCACCAGCGTCGCCTGGACGATGACAGGACCCATGGCGTTCGGCAGCATGTGCCGGAAGACGATCGGGCCCTTCCGCACGCCGAGCGCCCGCGCGGCGAGCACGTGGTCCGATGCCCGTTGGGCGAGCATCGATCCGCGCAGCAACCGGGCGAACACGGGCACCTGGATGATCGCGATCGCGAGGATGACCGTCCACTGCGACGGCGAGCGGAACATCGCGGCGATCGTGAAGGCCATCAGCAGCGACGGGATCGACAGCAGCACGTCGACGATGCGCATGACGACCGAGTCCACCCACCCGCCCAGCGCGCCGGCCAGGGTGCCGAGCAGCACGCCACCGGACAGGCCGCCCACCGTGGCGAGGACGCCGACGATCAGGGTCTGGCGGGCCCCCACCATCAGGCGGGACAGGAGGTCGCGGCCCAGGTTGTCGGCGCCGAGCGGGTGTCCCGGTTGGGGGCCGGGGACCGGGTTGGTCTGGCGGTTCACCTGGTCGATCAGGACGCGGGTCGCCGGGTCATGGGGCGCGATCAGCGGCGCGACGACGGCCAGGACGATGAACGCCACGACGAGGGCCGCGCCGAACAGGAACACCCAGTTGCGCCGCAGCCGGTGCCAGGCGCTCTGCCACAGGCTCACGCCCTCGCCGGACGCCACGTGTCCGGCCGTCTGCGCGAGGCCGTCGATCCGCTGCTTCCGGGCGGTCGGCGACAGGGGGGACGCCTTCTTCTCGGTCATGTCCAGCCCCCTCTCAGCGGACGCGCACGCGCGGGTCGATGGCGGCGTAGGCGATGTCGACGACCATGTTCACCAGGATGTAGATGAGCGCGGCCATCATGATCAGCACTTGGAGGACCGGATAGTCACGTGTCTCGAAGCCGTAGGCCAGCGCGTGGCCGACCCCCCGGAAGGTGAACACGCGCTCGGTCAGCACCGCGCCGGCGAGCAGGGCGCCCGTCTGGAGTCCGATGGTCGTGACGACCGGGATGAGCGCGTTGCGGAGGATGTGGCGTCCGCGGATGGGCGCGGCGCGAAGCCCCTTGGCCTGGGCGGTGCGGACGTAGTCCTCGTCCAGCACCTCGAGCACGGAGGCCCGCGTGATGCGCAGCAGTACTGCGAACGGGATGGAACTCAGGGCCAGGGCGGGGAGGACGAGGTGGCGCAGGGCGTCCCACGCGGCGTCCCACTCGCGGGTGAGGAGCCCGTCGAGGACGTACAGGCCGGTGACCGCGGTGGCGTCGATGCCGACGGACTGGCGTCCGGACGGCGGCAGCCAGCCCAGCTGGATCGCGAAGACGTACTTCAGCGCGAACGCCAGGAAGAAGACGGGGACGGCGATGCCCACGAGCGAGAACAGGACGGATCCCGTGTCGAGGAGGGTGTCGCGGCGACGGGCGGCGAGGTAGCCCAGCGGCACGGCGGCGAGGATCGCGAGCGTGAGCGCGAAGAACGACAGCTCGACGGTGGCGGGGAAGCGGCTGAGGAAGATCTCGAAGGCATCGCGGCCCGGCAGCACGCCGGTGGAGACGCCGAACTGGCCGGTCACCGCGCGCTTCAGGAAGAGCCAGTACTGCACCCAGATGGGCTGGTCGAGGCCGAGCGCGGCCTGGAGAGCCGCGAGGTCCTCCGGGGTGCTGCGCTCGCCGAGCAGCGCGGACACCGGCCCACCGGGCAGGGAGCGCAACCACGCGAACAGCAGGATGCTCAGCACGAACAGCGTGAGGACTGCCTGCAGCAGTCGCCGGACGATGTACCTACCCACTCACTTCCCTCACATCTGGTCGGTCGAAGGCGAGCAGCGGGGGCCGTGGACGGGCCACGGCCCCCGCTGCGAGGATCAGGCTTCGATGGTGACGGTCGAGAAGTCCTCCGCCGCCAGCGGGGTCGGGACCAGACCCTTCACCTTGCCCGACACCACCAGCGCGGGCGGGCTGTGCGAGATCGGGAGGGCCGGCACGTACTCCTCTGCGATCTTCTTGTTCAGGTCGGAGACCATCTGGTCGCGCTTGGCGGCATCCGGCTCGGAGTCGGCGGCCACGAGGGCGGCGGTCAGCTCGGCGGCGAACGGGTAGTTGCCGGTCGAGAACTGGTTGTCCTGCTTGGTGAAGAAGGTGCCGATGAAGTTGTCGGCGGAGTCGTAGTCACCGGTCCAGCCCAGGAGGAAGGCGTGAGCCTCGTGCTTGTTGACGCCGTCGAGGTAACCGCCGTTCCACGGCTTGGAGACCGGGTTCACCTTGACGCCGACCTTCTCCCAGTCGGTGCGGATGGCCTCGTAGAGAGCGGCCGGGTCCGGCATGTACGGGCGCGTCACCTCGGTGGGCATCCAGAACTCGATGCTGAGGTTGGATTGACCGGCCTCGGCGAGCAGGGACTTGGCCTTCTCCGGGTCGTACGGGTAGGGCTTCAATGAGGTGTTGTAGCCCGACACGGTCTTCGGGAAGAACTGGCTGGCAGGCTCGGCGCCCTCGGGCAGCTGCGACTTCACGAGCTGCTCGCGGTTGATGGCGTACGACAGGGCCTGGCGGACCTTGACGTCCTTCAGCGCCTCGTTCTTGGTGGCGTTGAGGCCGACGTAGAGCACGTTGAACGCCGGGCGGATCGCCACGGTGTTGCCCGCGTCCTCGAGCGCCTTCCAGTCGACGGGGTTCGGCAGGTCGTAGCCGTGGATGGTGCCCGCCTGCAGCTCCTGACGGCGCGTGGACTCGTCCGGGATCGTGCGGATGACGATCTTCGCGACGCCCGCCTTGTCACCCCAGTAGTCGTCGTTGCGGTTCAGCGTGACCTCGCCCTTGGCGTCGTCGTAGCCGCCGAAGGTGAACGGGCCGGTGCCGGTCGGGTGCTTGGTGGCGTACTCGGGGTAGGTGAAGCCGCTGCCCTGCGCGACGACGTTGCTGGCGTTGTACTTCTCCATGGCGGCCGGGCTGTGAATGGCGTACGCGTTGTGGGCGAGGATCGCCGGGAACTTCGAGGTGGTCCGCGTCAGCTTGATCGTGGCGACCATCGGTTCGGTGGCCTCGCAGCCGCCGTACAGGGTGTCCTTGCCGTCGCCGGCGAAGCCGCCCCAGTTGTTGGCCCAGTAGTAGGCCACGGCGGTCGTCTGGGCGACGCCCTTGAGGTTGTACCAGCGCTCGAAGTTGGTGCAGACCGCTTGGGCGTCCAGGGCCGTGCCGTCGTGGAACTTCACGCCCTCCCGGATCGTGAAGTCCCAGGTCAGGCCGTCCTCGGACCCCTTCCACTCCTTGGCCAGGCCCGGGGCAACCTTGGCGGTGCCGGGCTCGAAGGAGAGGAGCTCCTCGTAGATCTGGCGGGTGACACGGAAGGTCTCGCCGTCACTGGCGTAGGAGGGGTCGAAGAGCTTGGGGGCGCCTGCCGCGCCGAAGATGAAGGTGGCATCGGACGCCGAGGCGCCGGCCTTGCCACCGGTGGCACCGGTGGCGGGAGTCGAGGCGTCTCGCTGCGACGCGGCACAGCCGGTCAGAGCGAGAGTCACTGCGATGGCACCCACCGCAGTCTTCATGGTCCGGGACAGCACGTCGCTCGGTCTCCTTCCAAGGGGGTCGGGGCGCAGTGACCCGACGTCGGTGCCAGAACGTAACCAGACGAGCGAGGGACGTGTCTGCCCCCAATACTGATCGTGACCCAACCGAGACAGGCCCTATCGTGTTGCCCGTGCTCCTGTCAGACCGCGACATCTCCGCCCAGATCGACGCCGGGCGCGTCCGCCTCGACCCCTTCGACCCCGGGCTGGTGCAGCCCTCCAGCGTCGACGTGCGCCTGGATCGCTACCTGCGGCTCTTCGACAACCACAAGTACCCGTTCATCGACCCCGCGGCGGAGCAGCCCGATCTGACCCGCCTGGTCGAGGTGGATGCCGGCGAGCCGTTCATCCTGCACCCGGGGGAGTTCGTGCTGGCGAGCACGCTGGAGCAGGTCTCGCTGCCGGACGACGTCGCCGCCCGGGTGGAGGGCAAGTCCTCCCTCGGACGCCTCGGACTCCTCACCCACGCCACCGCGGGGTTCGTGGATCCCGGCTTCACCGGCCACATCACCCTCGAGCTGAGCAATGTCGCCACCCTGCCCATCAAGCTGTGGCCGGGCATGAAGATCGGCCAACTGTGCTTCTTCCAACTGAGCTCCGCGGCCGAGCACCCGTACGGTTCGGCCCGGCGGGGGAGCCACTATCAAGGGCAGCGCGGGCCCACGGCGTCCCGCAGTTGGGAGAACTTCACGAGGTCGGCGCTGGGGTGACCCGCGCGGCACCGCCGGCGGCGGCCACCGCCTCGAGGACCCCGTCCGTCGCCACGCCCGCGGCGAGGTGGGACTGCATGGCCGCGAAGTAGCGGTCCGCCTCAGGGCCTCCGTCCGGCCACTGGTCGAGCTCCAGCAGGATGAAACCGTGGAGGCAGACGAACAGGGTGAAGGCGAGGGCGCTCGGGTCGTCAGGGCGGACGATCCCCTCGTCCATCAAGCACTCCAGCATCGCGGCCACGCGGGAGAAGTCCGCATCGCTGACTCGCGACGGGGCACCCGGGGTGTTGAAGCCGTTGAACAGCAGCCTGTACAGCGTGGGTTGGCTGCGGGCCCAGGCGCGGACGCGGTGGCCTGCGGCCGCGAGGGCGGCGATGCCGGGCTCCGCGCAGTCGAGGTCGATGGCCGCGTCGGTGAGTTCGCGCAGTCCCAGCGGGACGACACTGGCGACCAGCTCGTCCTTCCCGCCGAAGATGGAGTAGATCGCGTTCGTGGACGTCCCGCACTCGGCGGCGAGGTCGCGGAGCGACACGTCCTCCGGCGCGTGCACGCGCAGACGTTCCAGCGTCGCCGCCACGAGGCGGTCGCGGAGGTCATCGGGGTACGTCCTGGGGCGGGGCACGGCCGCACAGTATAAGGAGGTCAGACGACCTCGGTCGAGAGCGCGGACAGCGCATGTCGGCCGATCGCCGTGAGCCAGGGCTGGTCGTCGGTCATGGTGGTGAGGATCAACCCGAGGTGCACCGCCCACGCCTTCGCGCGGGTCCAGGTGGCCTCGTCCACCGGCCCACCCTCGTCGATCTGGCCGCGGAACTCGGCGCGCCCGGCCTCGTCGAAGGTGAGCCAGGAGGTCGCCAGGTCACAGGCGGGGTCGCCGGGGGTGAGGTCGCCCCAGTCGATCACGCCGGACAGTTGCCCATCGGCGCCGCGCAGCATGTTGTGGGGGTGCAGGTCGCCGTGGAGCCAGACGTCCGCGCCGTCGAAGTCGGGCGCGTTCACCCATGCTTCCCAACGGGGGAGGAGCGCGTCGGCCAGGTCGCCGGCGCCGGACGCCCGGAGCTGCTGGAGGCGGGTTCCGACGCGAGCGGCCGCCTCGGGGGTGGCCAGGGAGCCACCCCGCACAGGGTTCACCGGCGCGGTCGCGGGGGCGGGCGCGTGGAGGGACCACAGGAAGTCGGCCAACTGCCGGGCGAACGCGGTCCGCTCAGCCACCGGGACCGACGAGACGGGGTCACCCGGGATGAACTCGGCGACGAGCCACGGACGAGGAAAGGCGTCCGACGGTTCTCCCGCGAAGATGGGCTGCGGGGTCCTCAGCGTGACGAGGTCGCCGACCGTCGTGAGCCAGGCCGCCTCGTGCTCGATGAGCGGCACCGCCTCCTCGCGGCGGGGAAGGCGGACCACGAGGGTCTCGCCGAGGCGGTAGGTGTCGTTGTCCCAACCGTTCGCGTGCAGGGTCACGGGCAGATCGGCCAGCGCGGGCGCCTGTGCGGCCAAGAGGCTCGCGACCAGGTCTGCGGACGTGGCCAGGTCGGCGGAGGGGGCAGAGGACATGAACTCATTCCACGACAGTTCTCAGGAACTGGCCAATCGTTGCTTGATGTTGCCGGGAACTCGGGGCCGGGAGGCGGTTCGCCGGGTGCGGCATGATGGGCCGCATGAGCGTCCTGGAAGCAGCCCTGCGTGGTCACCGGATCGTTGTGGAGGTGCCCCGCACGGGCGTGGAGGACTGGGTCGCAGTCGCCGAGGTCCTCCTCCAGGAAGGGTTGGGTGCGTGGGCCTTCCCCTCGAACCTGGTCCACCTGGTACCCGAGGTGCTCGCCGTCCATCGGTACCGCGCCCGGGTCGGCGTGAGCGGGGTGACGGACGCCGAGGGCGTGCGCCGAGCGGTGGAGGCCGGTGCGCACTTCGTCCTGGCCGCCGTCGGCGGCGCGGACCTCGTCGAGGCCGGTGGGGGAGTGCCCGTCCTGACGGGGGCGCTCACGCCGTCCGAGGTGGCGGCGGCCGTGCGCGCCGGGGTGGACGCCGTCCTCATCACCCCGGCCGACGCGCTGGGTACCGGCTACGCGCGGGTGCTTCCCCCGATGTTCGCCGACGCGGTGCTGGTTCCGTGGGGGAGGCTCGAGCGCTACCAGTGCGACATGTGGTTCGAGGCCGGTGCTGCGGCTGCCGTCGTCTCGGAGGTGGTCCTCCGCCCGGAGGACGGCTCGGGCGTCAATTCCCCGGACGAAGTGGCGCGCCGGGCCGGGGCGTTCAGGCCGTTGGTTGGCAACTGAGCGGAACCTGAGTGCCCCCGATTTGACCCTGAGAAAATCTCAGCTAAGTTGGGTCTCGTCTCAGCGTCAAAGCAATCGGAGTCAGTGATGTACGAAGCTCGTCGAGCTGCGAATGCGCAGGCCACCGAGTACACCGGTGCTGCCGCTTTCATGATCGCGCCCCGACGTGCAGCGCGTACGCGTTCTGACGTCCTGCGCACCCGGGTCGCACCGACCGCGGTGTCCGTGGCCCTCCTGGCGACGTCCGGCGCCTTCGCGCTGAACCTGCGCGCCGCGGAGGCGACGCCCGCCACCGCGGTTCCCCTCCGCAACACCGAGCCCGTCAGCCGTGACGCCGTCCGCGAGCTGGTCGAGACCGCCACCGAGACCCCCGCTGCCGAGGCTGCCACCGAGCAGACCGCGGCCGCCGAGAGTGGTGTGGGTGCCGACGGCGTCGTGGGTGGCGAGTGGGCCGCAGCGTTCGGTGCGCCGGCCGGCGTGAAGTTCGCCCAGGCCAACCTCGTCGTGCGCGCCGGGGCCTCCGGCGATGCGGCCGAGCTCGGCTCGGTCAAGGTGGGCGACAAGCTCCAGGTGCTGAGCAAGGTGACCGGCGGGTATCGACAGGTCGCTTTCGAGGGCAAGGTCGGCTACGTGCTCGAGGCGCGTCTGGGTGACAAGGCGCCGGTCAAGGCCACCCCGAAGCCCAAGCCGGCCCCCGCAGCGGCGGCCCCCGCGGCGGCACCGGCGGCCGCCCCCAAGGCGACCGCGCTCCCCGCAGCCGGGAAGTCGGTCCTCGGCCTCAAGCCCCGCGCCATGGTCGTCTACAACGCCGTGACCGCCCGCTGGTCGTTCTCGTCGATCGGCGGCTACCGCCCCTCGTCCCGATCGAACCACCAGTACGGCGGTGCGATCGACTTCATGACCTACAGCGATTCCGCCAAGGGCTGGGCCGTTGCCAAGTACCTCGCCGAGAACGCGGCCGCCTTCAACGTCGACCACATCATCTTCGAGCAGAAGATCTGGACGCCCTACAAGCCCTACTGGCGTCCGATGGCGGATCGTGGGTCCATCACCGCGAACCACTACGACCACGTGCACGTGTCCGTGAAGCTCTGACGCCTCGCATCCCACAGTCGCCCGGCCCCCGACGCTTTCGACAGCGACGGGGGCCGGCGCATTTCTGTACGCCGACCCGCCCGGCCCGCCGGGTCCCTCTAGGCTGGCGTCCATGACCGACGTCACCACGACCGCTGCCTGGGCCAGGCTCGCCCAGCTCAAGGAGACCTTCGCCCCCGACCTTCGTGGCTGGTTCGAGGCCGACCCGCATCGTGCCACCGCGTTCACCCGTACCGCGGGCGACCTGCACGTCGACCTGTCGAAGAACCTCCTCACTGATGATGTGCTGGACGCCTTGGTGGCACTGGCCGACGAGGTTGGCCTCGCGGGGAAGCGCGACGCGATGCTGCGTGGCGACCACATCAACAACACCGAGGATCGCGCCGTCCTGCACACCGCGCTGCGGCGTCCGAGGACCGACGCGCTGACCGTCGACGGCCAGGACATCGTCGCGGATGTCCACGCCACGCTCGACAAGGTGTACGCGTGGGCGGACAAGGTCCGCTCAGGGGAGTGGACCGGCGTCACCGGACAGCCGATCAGGACCATCGTCAACATCGGCATCGGTGGTTCCGACCTCGGCCCGGTCATGGTCTACGAGGCGCTCAAGGCCTACAAGCAGGACGGTCTGGAGTGCCGCTTCGTCTCCAACATCGATCCCACCGACGTGTACGAGAAGACCGTCGACCTCGACCCCTCGACGACCCTGTTCATCGTGGCCTCCAAGACCTTCACCACGCTGGAGACCCTCACCAACGCCGGGATGGCCCGAGCGTGGCTCCTGGAGGGCCTCGAGAAGGCAGGTGCGATCGACGGCTCGGACGCCGCGAGGGCCGACGCCATCGCCAAGCACTTCGTCGCCGTGTCGACGGCGCTCGACAAGGTCGCCGACTTCGGCATCGATCCCGAGAACGCCTTCGGGTTCTGGGACTGGGTCGGGGGCCGTTACTCGGTCGACTCGGCCGTCGGCACGGCTGTCGTCGTGGCGATCGGCCAGAAGAACTTCGAGGATTTCCTCGCCGGCTTCCACGCGATCGACGAGCACTTCGCCTCCACGCCGTGGCGCGAGAACGTGCCCGCACTCATGGGGCTGCTCAACGTCTGGTACGTGAACTTCTTCAAGGCCGGATCGCACGCGGTCCTGCCGTACGCGCAGTACCTGCACCGCTTCGCGGCGTACCTGCAGCAGCTCACCATGGAGTCCAACGGCAAGAGCGTGAAGTCGGACGGCACCCCGGTCACCACCGAGACCGGTGAGGTCTTCTGGGGCGAGCCCGGTACCAACGGGCAGCACGCCTTCTACCAGCTGATCCACCAGGGTACGCAGCTCATCCCGGCAGACTTCATCGCCGTGGCGACGCCCCACCGTGCACTCAAGGACGGCGATCAGGACGTGCACGAGCTGTTCCTGGCGAACTTCTTCGCGCAGACCAAGGCGCTCGCGTTCGGCAAGACCGCCGACGAGGTCCGCGCCGACGGCGTGGCCGAGGAACTCGTCACCGCGAAGGTGTTCGAGGGCAACCGTCCGACGACGTCGATCATGGCACCGGCGCTCACGCCGTCCGTCGTCGGCCAGTTGATCGCCCTGTACGAGCACATCACGTTCACCCAGGGCATCGTGTGGGGGATCAACTCCTTCGACCAGTGGGGCGTCGAACTGGGCAAGGTGCTGGCCAAGCAGATCACGCCGGCCATCGGCGGCGACGCCGAGGCTCTGGAGGCCCAGGACCCGTCCACCAAGGCCCTGATCGAGTACTACCGGGCAAACCGGGCCTGACCGCCGAGGGCTCGGGTCCCTCGCGCCGAGGGCCTGCACCACGGGGCCGCATAAGGTGGAGGCCGTGACGTCCCCTCCCCAACGGCGCCCCTCGGTGCCCGTCCTCGGTGCCTTCGTGGCGTTGGTCGGTCTCGGCGCGGCGGCCCTGGCGGCACCCACGGTCTGGACGCGCGTGATGGCGTTCGATCGCAACCTCACCGCCGGGCAGGCCCCGGCTCGCGACGTCGCGATCATCTTCGGTGCCGAGATGTTCCCCTCCGGTCGCCCCTCGCCCTACCTGCGCGCGCGGCTCGACCTCGGCGTCCGGCTGTTCAAGGACGGCAAGGCCAAGGTGCTCATCGTCTCCGGAGACGACGACCCCGCCCACAACCGGGAGTCGACCAACATGAAGAAGTACCTGGTCGGCCAGGGGGTCCCGGCCGACCGCATCGTCGTGGACGCGTACGGACTCGACACCTACGACACCTGCGTCCGTGCCCGGGACGTGTTCGGCGTCACCGAGGCCCTGCTGGTGAGCCAGCGCTACCACCTGCACCGCGCGGTCGCCACGTGTCGGGCCGTGGGGGTGGACGCCGTGGGTGTCGGGGACGTGTCGGTCAAGCGCACGAGCAAGCGTTGGGACGAGTTCGCCCGCCGCGAGGTGGGCGCGAACCTCAAGATGGTGTGGGACCTCGCCACCGCGCGGACGCCCAACCTCGAGGGTGACCGCGACGCCGTCCGGCGGGCGTTGGCATCAGGCTAGAGCGACGCTCCCACCAAGCGAGGCTCCCTCCCACGGGGCGTCTTCCCGGTGGGCCCTGAGCAGGAGGGGCCGGTCGTCGCTGGTCCGTGCCGGGCCAGCGGAACAGGAGCCGCGGTGTCCGGCCTGCACTCTTCCCGGCCGGGGCAGCCACAGCCTGTGCTGCATTTTGTGTCGGCGAAGTACCCGGATGATGACCAGTTCTGTCTACACAAAATGCAGCACGGGGGGTAGGTGACGCCGTGTGGGAGAATGTTCATCATGCAATCGCTCGCCTCGCTGCTCACCGCGCGCGTCGAGGCCGCCTCCGGGATCGACCCGGAGATGCGGCCCGCCACGAAGCCCCAGTTCGGTCACTTCCAGAGCAACGTGGCGCTGCGCCTGGCCAAGACCGAGGGACGTCCCCCGCGCGACGTCGCCGCAGCCCTCATCGAGCGGATCGACGTCGCCGACCTGTGCGAGCCGCTCGAGGTCGCGGGCCCCGGCTTCATCAACTTCCGCATCAAGTCGGGCGTGCTGGCCCAAGCGGCGTCCGACCTGCTCGCCGACCCGCACGCCGGCATCGATCAGGCGGCCGCTCCGCAGAAGATCGTCATCGACTACAGCTCCCCGAACGTGGCCAAGCAGATGCACGTCGGTCACCTGCGCACGACGATCATCGGCGACTGCTTCAACCGCGTCCTGACGGCGCGGGGCAACGAGGTCCTGCCGCAGAACCACATCGGCGACTGGGGCCGCCAGTTCGGCATGCTCATCGAGCAGACGCTGGACGAGGGCCTCGACCTCACCACGCTCGACCTCGCGGGGGCCGAGGAGCTCTACAAGCGTGCCCATGAGCGGCTCAAGGCGGACGAGGCCTTCGCCGACCGGGCCCGCGCGCGCGTCGTGCAGCTGCAGGCCGGTGACGAGCAGACCCGCGGCATCTGGCAGCGCCTGATCGACGTCTCGCAGGTCGGCTTCAACGAGACCTACGACCGGCTCGGCGTCCTGCTCAGGGACGAGCACATCGCCGGCGAGTCGTTCTACAACGACATGCTGGAGGACGTCTGCACCGACCTCGAATCCCGGGGCATCGCCGTGATGGACGACGGCGCCCTCGTGGTGTTCGTCGAGGGCTTCGAGGCGCCGGCGATCCTGCGGAACCGGCACGGCGGCTACGGCTACGACGTCACCGACGTCGCCGCCCTGAAGCACCGCGCCCAGAACCTCAAGGCCGACCGGCTCATCTACGTCACCGACGCGCGACAGCGGAACCACTTCGAGCTCGTGTTCGCCGTCGCGCGCAGGGCGGGCTACATCCCCGAGTCGCTGATCACCGAGCACGTCGGCTACGGGATGGTGCTCGGACGCGACGGGCGCCCCTTCTCGACCCGCGAGGGCACGGCCGCCTACCTGATCGACCTGCTGGACGCGGCGGAGGAGCACGTCACTCGTCCGGTCGCGCTGGCCGCGATCAAGTACGCCGACCTGTCCAACCAGCTGCAGAAGGACTACGTCTTCGACGCCGAGCGGATGACGGCGACGACCGGGGACACCGGCCCCTACCTGCAGTACGCGCACGCCCGCGCCAACCAGATCCTCCGGCGCGCGGAGGCCGAGGGGATCGCGTGGTCGACCATCACCGTGCTGGAGGAGCCGGCCGAGCAGGCGTTGGCGTTGCTGCTGTCCCGCTTCGGTGAGATCGTCTCCCTCGTCGCGGAGGACCTCCAGCCGCACAAGCTCTGCACCTACCTGTTCGAGCTCGCCTCGGCGATGAGCGTGTTCTACGAGCAGTGCCCGGTGCTGAAGTCCGAGGGCGACGTGCGGGCCTCCCGCCTGGCCCTGTGTGCCACCACCAAGAAGGTCATGGCGACCGGTCTCGGCCTGCTCGGTATCGAGGCACCCGACCAGATGTGAGGTCCGGGACCCACGAGTGAAGCCCCGTCGGTTGTGCAACCGGCGGGGCTCTCGCGTCACTGCTTCTTGGACTTCTTCTTGGCGGCCCTGATCTTCTTCGCCTTGTCCTTGAGCTTCTCCGGCGAGGTGCTGTCCATCTCCTCGGGCAGGACGTCCTTGAGTTCGTCGGGGTGGGCCAGCCTGTCGACGGCGAGCCACGCGGCGCCCACGATGCCGGCGGCGTTGCGGAGCTTCGCGGGCACGATGGGGGTCTTCAGGTTCAACAGGTTCAGGAACTTGTCGGAGTCCCGGGAGACGCCGCCGCCGACCACGATCAGGTCGGGCCAGGTGTAGAACTCGAGACGCTCGTAGTACGGCTGCAGGCGCTCGGTCGCCCACGTCTCGTAGCTGAGGCCCTCGCGGTCCTTGATGGACGCCGCGGCCTGGGGCTCGGCGTCCCTGCCGAACATCTCGATGTGGCCGAGCTCCTGGTTCGGGATGAGTTCACCCTTGTGGATCACGGCCGTGCCGATGCCCGTCCCGAGCGTCGTGAGGATGACGAGGCCCGGGTGATCCTTGGCGGCACCCCAGCGCACCTCGGCGACACCCGCGGCGTCCGCGTCGTTGACGAGGGTGATCGGACGCCCGAGGGCCTGTTCGAAGATGCGCTCGGCGGGGGCGTCCACCCAGGTGGGGTCGATGTTGGCGGCCGAGCGGGTGATGCCGTGCGTGACGACCGCGGGGACGGTGATGCCGACGGGGCCGTCACCGAGCTGGTCGGCGAAGGAGTCGGCGATCTCCTTGACGACGGCGGCGACTGCCTCGGGCGTGGCCGGCTGCGGTGTGGCGATGCGGAGGCGGTCGCTCGCGAACTCGCCCTTCTTGAGGTCGACGATGGCCCCCTTGATCCCGGAGCCGCCGATGTCGATGCCGAGTGCGTACCGCGTTTTCATGGGGCACACACTAGTGGCAACGAGGGTCAGTCCGGGGAGTCCCCGGGGGTGGTGCCGGGGGACGTCGGCAGGGCGGTCGGCAACGGCGCGGTGGGCGGCGTCCAGACGTCCGGGACGCCGCCCGGCACCACGCCGATCCCGGCAGCGGAGACGGACGCCTCGCGAGCCCCGGGCGGGTGGAGGAGCGCGTGCATGCGCGAGGTCCGGACGCGGTCCATCTCGGTGAAGGCGAGCGCGCGCGCCTGCGCACCGTCGAGGTGGCGGATGTGGGTGAGGCTGAGCGCGTGGGTCGTCTCCGCGCGGACACCGGCCAGGCCGAGCCGACGCTCGAGGGGACCTTGGGAGATGGTCACCGCCTGGAGCCGGGCGTGGGGAACGATGAACTGGCGGCGGTGCAGCCAGCCCGCCCTGCCGACCAGGACCTGGTCGTCCCACGCGTACCCCTGCCACGTCCACTGGAGGGGGTCGAGCCAGCGGGCGCGCGCGGGTGTGCGGGTGAAGCGGAGCCGCTCGAGTTCCAGCCCGGGCCACAGCGCGGCGAGGGCCACCTGCACCTGGGCGGGTGTCCCGAAGGGGAGGTAGATCATGGAGGCCGTGGGGTCGCTCTCATCGCCCGGCCCGCCCAGGATCGTGATGTCGAGGCGGGCCCGATCGAGGAACCGCCACGGGAAGGGCTGGTTCGTGGTCACGGCCTGCACCCGGTGGGTCGGGATGGTCTGCGACCGCAGGGTGAGCAGGCCCCGCGTGATCCGCAGGCCCGTGGGCGTCCGGGCGAGCGTGTAGTTGAACTGCCCGAAGAGCCGATGCGAGAGGTAACCCAGCAGGGCCACCCCCATGCCGACCAGGCCGCCGCCCCAGGCCAGCACGTTCCAGTCGAAGATGCTGCCCAGCACGAGGGGCATGAGGAAGCCCAGCATGATGAACGGCATGTCCAGCGTGGCGAAGGCGCTCAGGATGATCTCGCCCGGCGTCAGGCGCACGAGCACCTGGTCGCCCTGGGCCGAGTCGTCCCAGGCGGACGCCGTGCGTCCCGGCTCGGCGGTCGAAGCGGCCGGCCCATGGGCCCGGACCATCAGGTGGTCGCGGATCTCCACCGCGCGCTTGCGGGTCAGGTACTTCAGGGACGCCCCGCCCTCGGCGCCCACGTCGATCCGCACCTGCGCCAGCCCCAGCAGGCGCGCCGCGAACGGCTGGGTGACGTCGACGGACTGGATCCGGCCGAACGCGATCCGCCGGCTCTCCTGGAACGCGCCGAGGTTCTCCAGCCGGAACTCCCGGTCGTCGATGACGAACTTCGTCGTCCACCAGGACCAGTAGCCGAACCCCAGCCCCAGTACGACCGCGCCCCCTGCCACGAAGACCCACCACGGCACCTCGGTCAGCCAGGTGCGGAACCTGTCGACGTCCTGCCAGATCGGGTCGCCCTGGATGAAGGACGTGGCGGCGTACCAGCCCAGGGCCACGACGCCCAGCCACAGGCTCACCAGCGGGCTGAGCGGGTGCAGGCGTTCCTCGATGATGGGGCCGGACGCACGCTGGGGCGGATGGGATGACCGGGGTTCTGGTGGTGGCTGCTGCTCCGACCAGCCGTACTCGTGGCTCACAGGCCGGACCCCTCGGCGTCACTCAGCTCGATGATCAGGTCGCGGAGGGCCTTGGCCTCATCGGCCGGCAGGCCCGGGATGACCGCGTTGATGCTGGCGCTCGCTGTGACCAGCTCCACGGTCGCCAGGCCGAAAGCGCGTTGGAGTGGCCCCGAGCTCACCTTGGCGACCTGCATGCGCCCGAAGGGAACGACCTCGAGGCGGCGGAACATGAGGCCGCTGGCGACACAGAGGTCCTTCTCGCGCCGGGCCCAGCCCAGGGACCGCACGTAGCGACCCGCCCGGAAGAATGACCAGACCCACCACGCCAGCCCCACGGCCGCCACCGCGAACGACAACCACCGCATCTCGGGGGGGACGATGAACCAGAGGGTCAGCGCGATCGGGACGAGGATCAGGACCACCCGGACGGTGGAGGCGATGCGCTGGACCGTGATGAGCTTCGGAGACACCCGGCGCCAACGGTCGGACGGGGGAGCGAAGGGTTCGGCCGTGCGATCGGGGAGTCCGGAAAGGCTCGGGTCGGGAACGAACGGTGCCGGTGGGGGAGCCATGGGGGTCAGCGCCGCCGGCGCTTGCCCTTGGCGTCGATGCCGCCGAAGAGGACCAGGCCCTTGAGCACGAGGGTGGGGGCGCCCGGTGCCGGATCGATGTTCTTGACGTCCGTGCCGCCGAAGATCGCGACGGTCTCGTTGCGGATGTTCACGCCGTCGGGGACGGTGACCTCCACGCCACCGAAGGCGCAGAACACGTTCAGGGTGACGATGTCCGAGGCGAAGGTGGCGTCGCGGAAGTCGAACGACGACCCGCCGAACAGCGTCAGGTTGGAGATGTTGCGCCGGGCTCGCCACACCCCGGCACGCTCCATGCCGCCGAAGACGGCGAACGTGGTCTCGGCCTCGTTCGTGTCGAGCGAGCGGTCGATCGGGGCGCCGGCCGAGGAGAAGGCGCCGATGGTACGTCCGGGCGTGGAGCCGGGGACCAGGTCGGCGGTCAGCCCGCGCAGGTCGTCGAAGGTCTTCGCCTCCATCGCCTGGGCGAGCCGGACGTCGTGCTCGTCGCGGGTGAGGCGACCTTCGGCGTAAGCGGCGGAGAGCAGGTCGGTGACGATCGCACGATCCGAGTCAGCCGCGCGCATGTGGCCGGGGAATCGCTGGGGCTCGGGGTACGCGTTGCTCATGGCGCCAAAAATAGTCCGCCGAACGGTTGTTCCGGACCGCATTCCGAGGGGGGTGGGGAGAGACCGGGGTACCCCCTGAGCGTCGACGTGCGAGCAGCCGCTTCGGGTGGCTATGATGGCCGGGTTGCGCGAGCAACACGCGGGCGTAGCTCAATGGTAGAGCGCCAGCTTCCCAAGCTGGACACGCGGGTTCGATTCCCGTCGCCCGCTCTCTTCATGCCTCAACCGCGGCGCGATGCGTACGGTTCGAGGCCCCAGTGCGGAAACACGGCGCGCGAGGTGGCGATGATGGACGCGTTGGGCCAGTGGGTACGCACGTCGTCCGTCCAGTGCAGTTCGGCCTCGGCCCAGGGGTCACCGAGGGTGGCCGAACCCTTGCCGTCCGCCAACACGCTCCACTCCCGGGGCAGCTTCGTCCCGGGATCCAACCGGACGCCCTGTGCCGCGGCCAGCAGGGTCGCCCAGGTGCGACCCAGCGCGTCCCGGTTGTAGCCGCCCCCACCCACGCCGATCCAGCGGCCACCGGCGAAGCGGTCCGCGAGGTCGATGACGAGGTGCGGGGCCAGGGCCATGGCGTCCACGGACAGGGAGAGATCGGCCAGCGGGTCCGCGCGATGGGGATCCGCTCCGTGCTGGCTGATGATGATGTCCGGTCCGAAGGCCTCCACCAGCGGTGGGACGATCGCGGCGAACGAGTGCAGCCACGCCGTGTCGGTCGTCCGCGGCCAGAAGGACAGGTTGACGGCCCGCCCGCGCGCCGCCTCTCCGCCGACCTCGTGGGGGAACCCCGTCCCCGGGAACAGATGCAGCCCCGACTCGTGCATGGAGATCGTCAGGACACGGGGGTCGTCCCAGAACACGCGCTCGACGCCGTCGCCGTGGTGGGCATCGAGGTCGATGTAGGCGACGCGCCGGGCCCCGTTGTCGAGCAGCCAGCGGATCGCGATCGCCGCGTCGTTGTAGATGCAGAACCCTGCGGTCGCGCCCGGCAGCGCGTGGTGCAGCCCGCCGGACAGGTTCACCGCCCGGCGGGTCTCGCCCGTCCACACCTGGCGCGCAGCCTCGACCGTTGCGGACACGATGCGCGCGGCCACCGCGGCCAGTCCCGGCACGAGCGGGTTGTCGTCCGATCCGATGCCGCGGTGGGGGTGGGGGAGTCCATCCGCGAGGGCCGCGAGGTAGTCCTCGGTGTGGACGAGCCGCAGCCACCTGTCATGGGCCGGTGGCGCGTCGACGAGCCGGACGCCGGCGTCCAGGTCGAGCTTCCCGGCCAGCCACCAGGCCAGCTCCCCCCGGCGCGGGCCCATCGGGTGGTCATCACCGAAGCTGTAGCCGAGCAGGTCGGGGGAGTGGACGGCGACCGGTTTCACGAATCCACCCGGCGCGCGAGGGTGTCCCGCTCGTGGGGGATCGGCAGGACCCGGCCCGCAGCGTCCGACACGGTGACGCCACCGGCGTCGACGAGCACGTCCAAGGTCAGCTCGACGACCTCGGGGAAGGCATCCTTGAGGGCGGCCACCCGTGCGATCAGGTCTGCGAGATCGTCGAGGACGGCCTCGCCCGCGTCCGCGAGCAGGACGCGCGCGCGCAGTCCGTCCACCATCGCGCGGGCCCCCGCGGCGTCCAGGGGTGGGACCCGCCACGCGACGTCGGCGAACACCTCGGTGGGGATCCCCGCGACGCCCACCGACACCGCCGGCCCGAGGATCCCGTCCTCGATCGCCCGGACGGTCACCCGCACGCCAGAGGCGTCCGGCGCGACCGACACGTCGATCGCCCCGAGCAGCGACTCCATCTCGGTGGGGCCCAGCGCGCGGCCCCGGGGTGCATCCTGCAGCACGGCATGCACGGCGGAGTCCGCGGCGTTCCGGTCGAACGCGACAGGGGCCGGCGACTCGCCGCGGAGCGGTTGTGCCAGCGCCAGCAGCCCCAGCGCCTCGAGGGCCTCGCCGTAGTTGTCGAAATGGGGCAGCGAGCCCATCTCGTCCGTCGGCGGCAGCTCCAGGGCGGGCGGATTCAGCCCGACGGTCACCAGTAGGACGGGCACCCCCGTCCCGGCTCCTGCCACGACGGACAACCGCTTGTGCGCCTCGGTCAACACCGGCACGCCGATCTCGACGGCGGCCACGACGACGGCGTCCACCTCGCCGGAGGCGGCCTCGGCGTGGGCGGCCTCGGCGAGGTGCGCGGCGACCTGGGGCCCACCCGGCACGGCCACCAGGTGGGCGGCGCGCAACCCGTACCGGGCGCAGGCCAGCGCCAACTGGTCGGCCAGGCGTGCAGCGTTCGACACCACGGCCACCCGCACTCCGCGCGGTGCCGGTTGCCGTGCCGCGATCCGGGCGACGTCGATGAACGTGTCACGCCTGGGCACCACGACCGCGCCGGTCTGCCGCATGACCTGGGCGATCGCCTCGTCCGGCATGCGCGGCAACCCGGCCGACGAGGGCGCCACGCTGCGCAGCGCGCGCGCCGGCGCGAACAGCACCACCGTCTTGTCGGCGGCGACGCGCCGCACCACCCGGTGGAACGTGCGTGGGTTGCCGATGGTGTCCAGCGACATCAGGACCACCCGGGTCGCGGCGTCCGCTCCCCAGTGGCGCAGGGCGTCGTTGCCGCTCACGTCCGCGAACAGCCCGGTGGACAGGAACGAGGAGATCCCCAGCCCGACGCCGAGCGCCCGCCCCAGGACCAGGGCGGCGACACCCGCTGACTGCGCGAAGATCGCCACGCCACCCGGCCGGACGCCGCGGGCCGGGGTCAGGTTGAGGGGAGCTTCGGGAGCCGTGGAGATCAGGCCCAGCGACTCCGGACCCAGCACCCGGAGATCGTGCGCGCGCGCTCGCCGGACCAGCTGGCGCGCCTCGTCGGCATCCCAGGGCCGAGTCCCGACGGTGGCGAGCGCCACCACGGCGTTCGCGTCGTGGGCGGACGCCTCGCGCAGCAGGTCCCCGAGCTGGTCGAACCCGGCCTCCGTGACGACGAGGTCGACGTCGCCCTGCACCGAGGCCAACAGCTCGCCGGCGGTCCGTGTGTCCTCCGGTCCCGCCAGTCGGGTGACCACGCGCCCCGCGAACGACGACCGGACCTGCTCCACCCAGGGGCGCAGCGCGGCCTCCGACCCGACGAGCGCGACGCTGTCGGGGTGCAGCAACCGCCGGATCGCCGCGGACTGCGACCGCAGCGTCCGCCGCCGGGACTGCCGGCGGGTGTCCTCGGTCGGGTCCAGCGAGAAGTCGACCATCACCAGGTCGTCGACCAACTCGGGCCGCACCGAGTAGCCGGCACCGGCGAAGACGCGGATCATCCGGCGGTTCTCGGGCAGCATCTCGGCCACGAACCGGACGATGCCGTTCTCACGCCCAACGGCCGCGAGGTGTTCCAGGAGCAGGTGCGCGACGCCGCGTCCCTGCTGGTCGTCCCGCACCAGGAACGCCACGTCCGCCACCCGCTCGGACCTGCCCGGCAGCAGGTCGTACCGGCCGAGCGCGATGAGCTCGCCACGGAGTTCGAACACCAGCACCACGTGGTCGCGCTGGTCCGGGTGCGTGGCGTCCCGGAGTTCCTCCTGCGTCAGCTCGGCGTGGGGCTGCATGAACCGGAGGTACTTGGACGTGTCCGAGACCCGCTGGTAGAACTCGACGAGTTTGGTGACATCCGTGGGCGCCACGGCACGCAGGCGGGCAGTGCCGCCGTCGGCGAGGACGACATCGGCCTCCCAGTTCTCCGGGTGCATGCTCCGAGGCTAGCCGCCCGGAGGCCGCGATGTAACCGTTATAGATCTAATCTATTGACTTCTTCAACGATGTGCTTTGTAATCGAGTGCAGGCAGTGGCGAGCAAAGGAGCAAGCATGAACCTCGGGATCGGGACCTGGCCGGCGCGACGCGCGGCCGTCCGCCCGCTCGACGTGTGCATCGAGTTCGAGAGCGCGGCCACGACGTACGCAGACTTCGCGACGCGCGTCAACCGCCTGGCCAATGCCCTGACGGACGCCGGCGTCCGCCACGGCGACCGCGTCGCGGTCGTCTCGTTCAACCACCCCGCGGTGCTGGAGACGTTCTTCGCGTCCGGGCTGATCGGTGCGATCTGCGTGCTGGTCAACCCGCGCCTGCGCACTCCCGAGATCGAGTACATCCTCCGCGACAGCGCACCGAGCGTCGTCGTCCACGGCGGCCAACTGGTCGGGGTGGCGGCCGAACTGGCGCCACGGCTCGAGGTGCGGGAGTGGCTCTCGGTCGACGAGCCCGGTGTGGGGCGGCCCTTCGAGGAGTTCCTGCGGTCCGGCGCTCCGGAGATGCCGATGGTCGACGTCCAGCAGGACGACGTCGCGCTGATCATGTACACCTCGGGCACGACCGGCAATCCGAAGGGCGCCATGCTCACGCACGGCAACCTCTTCTACCAGTACGTCAACGCGCTCATCGGGCAGGACCTCCGCCAGGACGAGGTGCACCTCGCGGTCGCTCCGTTGTTCCACATCGCGGGGCTCAACATGATGACGCTGCCGACCTTCACCCTGGGCGGGCGCATCATCATCCACCGCGGGTTCCAGGCCGAGGCCGTTCTCGCCGAGATCGCCCGCTCGCGGGTGACCAGCACCTTCATGGTCCCGTCCATGCTCGACCTGCTGTCGCAGTCGCCGGAGTTCGCGGCGTCCGACCTGTCGTCGTTGCGTGCGGTCATGGTGGGCGGCTCGCCGCTGCCGGAGCGGACGATCCGGACGTACCTGGCCCGCAACATCCCCACGATGCAGGGCTTCGGCATGACGGAGGCGTCCCCCGGCATCACGATGCTCGAGCCGCGCGACAGCCTCGACAAGCTCGGCTCGGCCGGCCGCGTCCACTTCTTCGCCGAGTACCGCCTCGTCGACCTCAACGGCGACGATGTCGAGCCGGGGGAGACCGGGGAGATCCTCGCCCGTGGCCCCGCCGTCATGAAGGGGTACTGGAGCAACCCGTCCGCCACCGAGCGCGCGCTGGAGGGGGGCTGGTACCACAGCGGTGACATCGGCTCGTGCGACGAGGACGGCTACCTCTACATCCGTGACCGCCTCAAGGACATGTACATCTCCGGCGGGGAGAACGTGTATCCCGCGGAGATCGAGAACGCCTTGCTGAACCTCCCCGGGGTCCGGGACGCCGCGGTCATCGGCGTGCCGGACGAGAAGTGGGGCGAGACCGGACGGGCGTTCGTCGTCCCGACCCCGGACGCCCCGGGCGTGGACGAGATCCGCGCCCAGCTCAAGACCCGCATCGCCGGCTACAAGATGCCCCGCGACATCGTCATCATCGACGAACTGCCCCGGACCGCCACCGGGAAGGTCCGCAAGCACGACCTGCGCACCCTCACCGTCTGATCCCGTCGACCCCCAGCGCCCCTGCTCCACCACCAAGAAAGGCACCACCATGAAGAAGTTCACCGTTGCGGCAGTCGCCGCCTCCCTGGCGATCGCCCTTGCCGCGTGTTCGTCTCCCCAGGCCGGTGCCCCGGCCGCGGCGGGCGGCACGGCCGCCGCCGGAGGGGAACTCAAGAAGGTCACCGTCGGTGCCCTGCCCATCGCCCCGACGGCCGTCATCCACCTCGGCGTGGAGAAGGGCTTCTTCAAGGACAACGGCCTGGACATCACCCTCGAGACCGGCCAGGGCGGCGCGGCCCTGGTTCCGGCCGTCATCGCGGGCACGATGCAGTTCGGCACCGCCAACCCGCCGTCGCTGCTCCAGGCGCGCGACAAGGGTCTCGACGTGCAGGTCATCGCGTCCTACACCTACGACCCCAAGGAGGGGTCGCACGCGATCCTGACCAAGGCCGAGAGCGCGATCAAGTCCCCGAAGGACCTCGCCGGCAAGACCGTCGCGATCAACACGCTGCGTTCGATGGGAGACCTCTTGACCATGGAGGCCGTCTCCGAGGACGGTGGCGATCCCGCCGCCGTGAAGTTCGTCGAGCTCCCGTTCCCGAACATGGAGGCCGCGCTGCAGTCCGGCCAGGTGGACGCCGTCTGGACGCCTGAGCCCTTCATGTCGATCATCGAGCAGGGTGGTGCGCGGATCCTGACCCACGTGGGCGCCGACACCGTGAACGGCCACCCGACGATGATGTACTTCACGTCCGGCAACCTCATCGCGTCCGACCCCGCGATGGTCGGCGCGATGAAGAAGGCCATCAACCAGTCGATGGACTACGCGCAGTCCCACCCGGACGAGGTGCGCCAGATGGCGGTGGACAAGCTGAAGGTCAAGCCGGAGTTGGCCAAGTCCATGATCCTGGAGGACTTCGGTGGTCCCGTCCGTGCGGACAAGGTCAAGGCCATGGGTGACCTCATGACCAAGTTCGGCTTCGTCAACAAGCCCGCGGACGTCGACGGCCTGCTGGCCGGCGCGAAGGGCTGACCTCCCCAACCGCCGAGGGCTCGGCTCCTCTGTGCCGAGGGCTCGGCTCCTCTGTACCGAGGGCTTGTCTAATCGCTGTCCCGGGTGTGCGTGATTCTGCGTGCACCCGGGACTTCATCTTGTTCCGGCACTCGGCCAGGGTCTCCGGGCAGGCTGAGAGTGGACCGCACGGACTGCTGGCCGTGTCCATCCTTGCGGGGCCCTCGGCGTACAGGAGTGGGGCCCTCGGCGTACAGGAGTGGGGCCCTCGGCGCAGGGGAGCCGAGCCCTCGGCGGGGAGTCAGAAGGCCACGCGGAAGAGCAGGCCCTGGAGGGCCATCCGCTCGGCCCGCGACAGCGCGGCGAGGGACTCATCGTTCGCTTCCTCGCACAGCGCCTTGGCCTTGCGCTGGAGGGCGCGTCCGGCTGGGGTGGCGACGATGAGCTTGTTGCGGCGGTCGTTCTCGTCGACGACGCGCTGGACGAGCCCTTGCTCCTCGAGGGGGTCGATCAGCGAGACGATCTGGCCGGGGTCCAGCTGCAGGAACTGCGCGAGTTCGCGCTGGGTCGGCGCCTCTCCGCTGCACGCCAACGTCAGGACGGCGTACTGCCGCACCCGCAGGTCCAGGTCGCCGAGCCGTTGGGCGACGGCCGCCTGGACGATGTTGCGCGCCCGCACCAAGAGGAACCCAGGGTCCTGGGCGAGCTCGGACATCACCAGCCGATCGGATTCGGCGGCCGGGCGGGTAGCAGTCATCGAGGGGCTCCTTGAGAAGTCTTGCGACCACAATACTAACAATCCTTCACGATTCCTAGAACCAATCATTGACTTTTCCAACGATTGCTGGTGCGATGGTGCCAACGCCACCGGACCAATCAAAGGAGAAGGCCATGGGAGCACTTGACGGCAGGGTCGCCATCGTCACCGGATCGGGCCAGGGCCTCGGCCTCGCCTACGCCGCCGAGCTCGCCCGGCAGGGCGCGTCCGTCGTGATCAACGACGTCAGCCGCGACGCCGCCGACGCGGCGGTGCGGTTCATCACCGACGCCGGTGGCAGGGCGACCGCGGTCGTCGCGCCGGTCGGCACCACCGAGACGGCGCTCGCCCTCATCCAGGGCGCGCTGGACGCGTTCGGTCGCCTGGACATCCTGGTCACGAACGCTGGCGTCCTGCGCGACAAGTCGATCCTGAAGATGACCGACGACGACTTCGACACGGTCATCAACGTGCACCTGCGTGGCACCTTCACCTGCGTGCGCGAGGTCTACCGCCACTTCAAGGAGAACAACCAGCCGGGCCGCATCATCACCATCGGCTCGCCGACCGGCCAGTACGGCAACTTCGGGCAGACCAACTACGCCGCAGCCAAGGCCGGCATCGTCGGCATGGTCCGCACCTGGGCCTTGGAGATGAAGAAGGCCGGCGTCACGGTCAACGCCGTCGTCCCTGTCGCCGCCACCGCGATGACCGAGACCGTGCCCTACTTCAACGCTGCCATCGAGGCAGACAAGCGCGGCGAGGCGATGCCGGACTTCTTCCGCAAGACCCTCGGCTTCGGCCGTGTCGACGACGTCGCCGGCCTGGTGGCCTGGCTCGCCTCCGATGACGCCGCGAACATCACCGGCCAGGCCATCGGCATCGGCGGCGACCGGCTCCAGCTCTTCTCGCACCCCACCCCCACGGTCACCGAGTACGCCGACGGCGGCTGGACCTTCGACAAGCTGGCGGCCCAGGCGCCCGGCCTGTTCGAGGGCAGGCTCGCGAGCGTCGGCGAGAAGTTCCCGCCCCTGCCCGAGGAACTGCAGGCCCCTCAGGCCGTCTGACCACCGACCAGCCACCGAAAGGCAGCCATGCGTTACGAATCCGCCATCGACGTCGCAGCCGTCGCGGCCATCGACATGCACGTCCACATCGAGTGCTCCGATCACGGGCACCTCTCCCTGCCGGACGTCCTGAACGAGGCTTCGGCGGCCTACTTCAAGGCCGCTGACCGGACGCCCAAGCTCGACGTCATCGCCGAGCGGTACCGCGCGTGGGGGATGGCCGCGGTCGTCTTCACCGTGGACGCGGAGACCAACCTGAAGCACCCGCCGGTCAGCTCCGAGGAGATCGCCGAGGGTGCGGCGCGCAACAACGACGTGCTGATCCCGTTCGGCTCCGTCGACCCGCGCCAGGGGCAGAGGGCCGTCGACAGGGCGCGCCGCCTCGTCGAGGACTTCGGCGTCCGCGGCTTCAAGTTCCACCCGTCGGTGCAGGGGTTCGACCCGTCCGACGAGCGGTACTACCCGCTGTACGAGGCCGTGCAGGCGCTGCGGGTCCCGGCCCTGTTCCACACCGGCCAGAACGGCATGGGAGCCGGGCTGCCGGGCGGATTCGGTATCAAGCTGGGGTACTCCAACCCGCTGCTGCTCGACAGCGTGGCCGCGGACTTCCCCGACCTGCAGGTGATCATGGCGCACCCGAGCGTCCCGTGGCAGGAGGAGGCGAACTCGATCGCCACCCACAAGTCCAACGTGTGGATCGACCTGTCGGGCTGGTCGCCGAAGTACTTCCCGGAGTCGCTGGTCAAGGGTGCGAACCGTATGTTCTCCGACCGTGTCCTGTTCGGCACCGACTACCCGCTGATCGAGCCCGCCAAGTGGCTGTCGGCGTTCGAGCAGGCGCCGTTCGTCGACGAGGTGCGTCCGAAGATCCTCAAGGACAACGCCGTCCGCCTGCTCGGGCTGGGGGTGTGACGTGGCCGCCGACCTGTACGTGACCTGCGACCCCTTCGGCGTCTCCGACCGCCTCTCCGAGGCCGAGGTCGGCGTGCTGCGCGCGCTCCGCTCGGTGTTGGACTCCGAGGTGAAGCCCCTCGTCAACCAGTACTGGGAGGCGGGGGAGTTCCCCTACCAGGTGCTCGATCCGCTGAAGGCGCTCAACCTCATGCAGCCGGACGCCCTGGGTGAGCGGCCCAGCCAGCTGTACCACGGGTTCCGCATCTTCGAGCTGGCCCGCACGGACGCCTCGGTCGCCACCTTCTACACGGCGCAGGCCGGCCTGTTCCGGACGTCCTGCCGCCTCGGGGGGACGCCGGAGCAGTTCGCGCAGTGGGATCCGAGCATCCGCAGCTTCGAGATGACCGGCGTCTTCGCCCTCACCGAGCCCGACCACGGCTCCGACATCGCCGGCGGCCTGGCCACCTCGGCCCGCCGCGAGGGGGATGAGTGGGTCATCGACGGTGCCAAGCGCTGGATCGGCGGCGCCTTCACCGCCGACCACCTCGTCGTCTTCGCGCGTGACGAGGCGGACGGCCAGGTCAAGGGCTTCCTCGTCGACCGCGAGGCCGAGGGCGTCACGCTGGAGAAGATCGAGCGCAAGACAGCCCTGCGCATGATGCAGAACGCGCACATCACGCTGCAGGGCGTCCGCGTGCGCGAGTCGCAGCGGCTCGGCAACGTGAACTCCTTCTCCGACGTCGCCGCGATGCTGCGCGTCATGCGCTCGGACGTCGCCTGGATCGCCACCGGCATCCAGGCGGGTGCCCTCGAGGCGGCGCTGACCTACGTCAAGGAGCGCGAGCAGTTCGGACGTCCGATCGGCCACTTCCAGCTCGTGCAGGAGAAGTTGGCCCGCATCCTCGGCAACCTCACCGCCTCGCTGGCGATGGTGGCCGCGCTGGCCGACAAGCAGGAGCGCGGTGAGTACCGCGACGAGGACTCGGCGCTGGCGAAGATGTGGACCTCGCTCCACATGCGGGAGACCGTCGCCCTGGCCCGCGAGGTCGTGGGTGGCAACGGCATCACGCTCGACACCGACGTCGCCCGCTTCCACGCCGACGCCGAGGCCGTCTACTCCTACGAGGGCACCCACGAGATCAATGCGCTCGTCGTGGGCCGCGGCCTCACCGGCAAGGGCGCCTTCGTCTGACGACGCACCACCCACGAACCACACCAACAAAGGAGCATCACCATGGCCCAGACCGTCGTCGACTTCGCAGACGTCCAGTCCGTCGTCGGAACCACCCTCGGCCCGTCCGAGTGGATCGAGGTCACCCAGGACCGCATCGACACCTTCGCCGACGCCACCGGCGACCACCAGTGGATCCACGTCGATCCCGAGCGGGCGGCGTCCGGCCCCTTCGGCGCGCCGATCGCGCACGGCTTCCTGACGCTCAGCCTGCTGGTGCCGATGTGGAGCGAGCTGTTCGACGTGACCGGCGTCACCACCAAGGTGAACTACGGCCTCGACAAGGTCCGCTTCACCAGCCCGGTGAAGGTCGGTTCGCGCATCCGCCTCGTCGTCACGATCAAGGAGGCCTCCGAGGTCAAGGGCAACGGCATCCACCTGGTCGCCGACGGCACCATCGAGATCGAGGGCGGGCAGCGTCCGGCCGTCGTCGCGACGTTCCTCAACCGCTTCTACGCGTGAGTCCGTGGCGGGCCGACGTGCAGCCTGACTAGCGCGGACGCCCTCGGCCTGCCACGATTCGCAGGTGGCGGAGATGTGGGAGCACCAAGCGGGGTTCCGGTGGTCCCTGGAACAGTTGGCGAACGAGGTCCTCGACCGGGCCGGCGCCAACATGGATCCCCGCGCCTACCTCGTCGGGTTCCGCGACAACGGGCAGGTGACCGTCGAGCCCGCCCGCGGTCACTTCGACCGCGGCATTCTCGCCGACGCGCTGGAGAGGGCCCACCAGAAGTTCCTGCGTTCCAAGGCCCGACGCGAGGCCGGGGACGACGAGGCGGCGCTGGCCGCGGCCGAGTCGTACGTCCGCCGCGAGGTGATGGTCGAGAAGCTCGGCGAAGCGGCCCGCGCCGACGGGCGCCAGCACTTCGCCGGCATCGGCGTGCCGGTCGGGGAGTGGTTCGTCGTCCCCGTGCTCGCCATCCACGCCGATCACTGGCATGACCTGGTGCGCCTGCGCCGGACGCCCGCGGGCGACTCGTCGCCGCGCAGTTTCCCCGAGGCGGCCGTCGCCGGCGTGCTGGACGCCGCCAGTCGCGAGCTCGACCGGCGTGTGCCGGGCACGCGCCTCCACGTCGACCCGGATGCCGTGCTGAGGTCCGCCGCGGACGTGTTCGTGTCCTCCCTGGCCCAGCGGTCGGGCCAGGACCTCGCCCACGGCGTCCGCCACGCCCTGGACGCCGTGTCGGCGCAGCCGTACGAGGGGCGCGCCGGCTCCGGGTCGATCCTGCTGGCACACCAGGGGCATCCCGACCTCGCGGTGGAGATCGCGCTCGAGCACCCGGTGCCGGTGGCGCTGACCCGTTCGTTCCGCAAGGTCCTGGAGATGTCGGACGCCGACCTGCACCTGCTCTGTGACGGGCGGGAGGTGTACGGGCTGGGTGCCCTCGCCGACACCTACAACGCTGATTCGGACTACATCTTCACCGCCACCATCAGCGGCAACGGGTCATGGGAGCTCTGGCACCAGGCCAAGCCCCTGCTCCGCGTGGACAACGGGTTGCCCCAACTCCCGCGGGAGCGCCTGGACGAGGACGAGTTCAGCCACACCGTCGACCTGGTGTTCCCCGAGGTCAGCGCCCGCAACGCGCGCCACCTCTGGGACATGGCCGCCGCGTGCGCACGCCAGGCGCACGGGACGATGCTGGTCGTCCACCCGGACGCCGCAGCCGAGGCCGACCGCCTCCTGCCGCAGGTGCACAAGATCGCGCCCGCCCGGCTGTCGGGGCGGGTGCTGACGGCCGCGACCTCCATCGACGGTGCCGTGCTGGTCAGTCCGGACGGCCGGGTCCACGCGGTGGGCGTCATCCTGGATGGCGTGGCGACCGGCACCGGGGACTCCGGACGGGGTGCGCGCTACAACTCGGCCATCCGCTACCTCGCCGGCGCCGGACGCGGTGCGATGGTGATCATCGTCAGCGAGGACGGCAAGATCGACCTGCTCCCGAAGCTGAAGCGACGGATGCGTCGCGAGACGGTCCAGCGGGCCGTCGACCGCTTGGTCGCCCGCTCGGCCGAGGGCGAGGAGCTGGAGGCCTTCGACCGTGCCAACCGGGCGGTCATGGCGATCGAGTTCTACCTCAACCAGGACCAGTGCGACCAGGTCAACGCCGCCCGCGACGCGGTGCAGGGCCGCGAGTGGGCGGCCGAGCACCTGCGTCGCCAGTTCGTGCCGGTCGCGCCGGACCCGGCGATGGACGACAGCTACTTCGTCAACCCGAAGGCCGCCCAGGAGCGCGGCGCCTGATCGCTGCGCGCGTGGCGAAGGCCGGCGGCCGGCGTCCCGGTGGGGACGCCGGCCGCCGGTGCGGACCGTCCGGTGCTCAGAGGATCGCGTTGAACGGACCCGTGATCGCGTAGGTGCAGTCCCCCTGGATGTTGGAGAACAGCATGGTGCCGGACTTGTTGAAGCACGGACCGGCCCACTCGCCGCGGTCGGCGAGGTCGCGGGCGAACTCGACCGACTTCTTCGTGTGGGACATGGCCAGCATCGAGCAGGGGTTGTTCCCGTCCTCGGTGATGACGACGAGGCCCCTGCTGTTGACGGTGATGTTGTCGGGGCCGTGGAACTGCTTGACGTCCTCGGTCGCGTCACCGGGGACCACGCCGCCGGCGGTGTTGTCCTTGGCGTAGTGGTCCTTGATCGTGATGGTCTCGTCGGCGAAGCGGTAGTAGCCGATCATGCCCCAGTCGCCCGGCATGTCGATGCCGTGGCTCTTCCTGTACGAGTCGATCTGGCCCTGGTTGGTGAACGACAGCGTGAACCACAGGCCCTCGGCGTCCGGCCAGCAGCCCTCGACCTTCGGGTGCTGGGTGGCGCCGGGGTACTGGTCGCGCAGGTTCATGGTCTGCGCCTGGCGGTCCTCGCCACCGTCGACCCACTTCACCGGGTACGCCTGGTCGACGTCGTCAGCGGTCAGCTGGCCGTAGTGCACCAGCGGGACGCCGTTGCGGATGACCTGGGCGGCCTGCAGGACGCCATCGTTCTCACCGAACTGCTCGGCGATGTAGGCGCCGAGCTTCGTGCCCTCGGGGGCCGTCCAGCGGTAGAGGAGCCCGCGGCCGGTGTCCTCGGTGATGTACGCCTTGGTCAGGTCGGGGTCGATGGCGGCACCCTCCCAGACGGCGCGGCCCCAGGCCTTGATCGGCAGGGGCGACTGCTGGGCGACGACATCCGGGAAGACCTCGAAGACGTAGCCGTGGTCCTTCTGGGTGGTGCCCCACGACTTGCCGCCCCGGATGATCTCCGTCCCGGCCTTGGTGGTGTCCTCCTCGCAGGCCAGCCAGGAGCCCCAGGGGGTCTCGCCGCCGGCGCAGTTGCGGATCGTGCCGGACAGGGCGACCCACTGCTGCTTGAACCGACCCGAGGCGTCCAGCTCGACGACGGTGTTGCCGCCCATGCCGGTGGCGATGCCGGCGTCGTAGACCGTGCCCGCGACCAGCGGGACGGTCACATCGGTGTCCGCACGGCACTCGTGGTTGCGGACGAGGCGGATGCCGCCGGCGTAGTCGAAGGCGCCGGTGCCGTCGAGCTTGGACGGGGTCGTGCCGATCGGCGAGCCGTTGCGGTCGGACAGCAGGTCCTCGACGCCGATCGTGCCGACGCGCCAGGCCCGGAAGCCCTGCGGCAGTGCGACCTTGCCGTTGTCGGCGAGGGTGGAGAGGAGCCTCTGGCCGGCGGCCTTGGCGGCCTGCTTGGCAGGGCCCTGGCCCGCGGCGGGGGCGGCGAACGCGGGGAGTCCGGTGGCGGCGAGGACACCAGCCGTGGCGGTGGCACCCAGGAGGGAGCGGCGCGTGATGGACATGGAACCTTCTTTCGCGAGGGTGTGGCCACGGTGGCCACGTCCTGACCCAATCGCGTGAAGGTGTCTGCTCGGTGAAGACGGTTCGACCCGGAGATGAACGATCAGGTGACCGTCACGTCACAGGTGGCGGCGCATGCCCGCGACGACCTCGTCGAACAGGTCACGCGGCAGGGACACCGAGACGCGACGGACGGCGTCCGGGTCGACTCGGACGACGCGGTTGACCCGCACTTCGGACTCGCGACCGCGTTCGTCCCAGGCGCCCGGGCCGATGTCGACCCAGAAGCGTCCCGCGCGAGCCTCCTGGGCCTCGTCCCGGTCGTGGTCCTTGCTGGTCAACTGCAGGCCCAGCAGCCACGGCCCGTCGCGCCCGACGAGCAGGACGGGACGGTCCTTGCCGCGGGAGTGGTCCTCCTCGTAGGGGACCCACGTCCACACGACCTCGCCCGGGTCGGGCCGCTCCCCGCGCGCGGGTGCGTACTCGACCTTCGGCGTCCCGCGGAAGTCGCCGGGGTAGCGCCTGCCAGCCCGTGTGGCATTTCCGGGTGGCGCATCCCCAGGAATCCTCGGGCGTTTGCCACCCGGAAATGCATGCGGGAGCGCCTCGCGCAGCCCGGCACGGGCGACGTCGCGGACGATGCGCATCAGCGCGGTGAGGATCCTCCCGTTGTCCATGCCGAGACCCTAGCGATAACGGGGAAGCGGGCCGTACAGGACCTCGACCGGGGCCCCCAGCACCGGGGGCGCCGGATGCCGACGCAGGTGCCAGCGCTCGAAGAACCGGCGGGCCGTGGGCGTCCAGAGGAGGGCCGCCCCCGCCATGATCAGCGGAATCCCGATCCAAGCGACCCAGTTGATGAGCAGGGCCAGGAGCGAGATCCCCGCCGCGACGACACCCGCCCACCGTGTCCAGCCGAAGCCCCGCCACGCGTAATGCCCGGCGATGATCGATCCGGCGCCGATGAGCAGGGTCGCGACGAACAGGGCCGTCACCATCAACACCCGCGCCAGCGAGCCCGGTTCGGTGTCGACGAGCCCGGTCAGCCAGGCTGCGTCCGCGAACTCGCGCACGCTGCGCCAGAACGCCCACAGCAGCCCGGCGACCACGCAGGTGAGACCGCCGAAGAACAGGGCGGACGCCGCCCACACCACGCGGGGACGTCGCGGCTCACCCGTGCTGGGATCCACAGCCGCGTCGGCCACCCGCACGGCCGTGCCGATGCTGTGCTGCGGGGACGGGTCAGACATGACGCCAGTCTACGGGGGGCGGTCAGGGCCCCCGTGCTGCATTTTGTGTGGGCAGAACTGGTCATCATGCGGGTATTTCGCCTACACAAAATGCAACACGGGGGGTGTGGCGACGACGCGGGAGGCAGCCCGGGAGCCCAACGGGGCGCCGGCCTGCGCCGACGCCCCGTTGGGGATGACCATCAGAGGAGGGTCAGGCCCTCATGGAGCCGTTCTCGAGGAAGCGGCGGTGCCACGAGTGCGCGGTTCCGAGGTCGTGCGGCGTGTGCTCACCGTTGGCGTGCGCGGCTGCGCGCTCGAGGTACTCCTCGAGCATCGGACGGTAGTCCGGGTGCGCGCAGTTCTGGATGATGACCCGGGCGCGCTGCTTGGGCGACAGGCCGCGCAGGTCGGCCAGACCCTGCTCGGTGATGATGACCTGCACGTCGTGCTCGGTGTGGTCGTGGTGCGACACCATCGGGACGATGGCCGAGATGGCACCGTTCTTGGCCAGCGACGGCGACACGAAGCACGAGATGTAGGCGTTGCGCGTGAAGTCGCCCGAGCCGCCGATGCCGTTCTGCATGCGGGATCCCATGACGTGGGTCGAGTTCACGTTGCCGTAGATGTCGGCCTCGATCATGCCGTTGCAGGAGACGACACCGAGTCGACGGATGACCTCGGGGTTGTTCGAGATCTCCTGCGGACGCAGCACGATGTGGTCGCGGTACTTCTTGGCGTTGTCGTTCATCCTCTCCGCGGCCTCGGGCGACAGGGAGAACGCGGTGGCGGACGCCACCAGCAGCTTCCCGGAGTCGATCATGTCGACCATGCCGTCCTGGATGACCTCGGTGTAGGAGGTCAGCTGCTCGAACGGGCCCTCGTTCAGCCCGACGAGCACCGCGTTGGCGATGTTGCCCACGCCGGACTGCATCGGCAGCAGGTGCTTGGGCATGCGGCCCTGCTTCACCTCGTTGCCGAGGAAGTCGAGCAGGTTCTCCGCGATGGTCTTGGAGTCCTGGTCGAGCGGCTTGAACGGGGTGTTGCGGTCCTCGGCGTCCGTCTCGATGACGGCGACGACGCGCTCCCAGTCGATGGCATAGGTGGTGGAGCCGATACGGTCACCGGGGCCCTGGATGGGGATGGGCCTGTTGTGGCCCGGCTTTCCCATCGAGTAGACGTCGTGCATGCCCTCGAGGTCGAGGGACTGCCACGCGTTCACCTCGAGGATGATCTTGTCGGCGTTCTCCAGGTACACGTTGTTGTTGCCGATCGACGAGCTCGGGATCGCAGTGCCATCCTCCTTGATGGCGGCGACCTCGATGACGGCGGCGTCCAGGTTGCCCCAGAAGCCCGCGCGGATCTGGGGGCCGGAGTGGGACAGGTGCACGTCGTTGTACTCGGAGACGCCCGCGTTGATCTTGTTCCGCATCACCGGGTCCGACTGGTACGGCATGCGCATCGAGACGCCGTCCACGGCGGCGAGGGCGCCGTCGTGCTCGGGGGCGGTCGATGCACCCGTGTAGGAGGCGATCTGGAACTCCTCGCCGGCCTCGTGCGCGGTCTTGATCTGGTGGGCCAGGGCCTCGGGCAGGGCCTTGGGATAGCCGGCGCCGGTGAAGCCGGAGAAGCCGACGCGATCACCGTTCTTGATCAACTTGGCGGCCTCCTCGGCCGACATGACCTTGGACCGGTACTTGTCAGAAGCGATGCGGGACATCCATTTCCTCCCTGAAACGACGTGCTTGGGGACACCATAGCCAACCACGACTGGTACGCGCCCGCCCACATTTCCCTCAGTAAGCTGGCCGCGAAAGGGGTAGTCGTGAGCGATGCGCAGGAAACCGTCCCGCCCGACGAGACGCTGCCCGAACGCGAGCCGACGCCCCTGTGGCTGCTCCTCCTCGGCAACGTCGTCGTCGCCCTCGCGATCGTCTCCCTGGTGCAGGCCTTCGTGGTCCGTGTGCACAACGTCTCCTCGGGGTCCATGGAGCAGACCCTCGACGTCCGCGACCGCGTCCTGTCCTCGAACCTGCCCTACCTGAACTCGACCCCCCAGCGCGGGGACATCGTGATCTTCGCCCACGGTGACACCTGGGAGGATGCGATGCGCCCACCCGACACCAATCCGCTGGTCGCGGTGGTCCGGCTCTTCGGTGACGTGACCGGCATCGGCACCTCCCATCGGACGTACACGGTCAAGCGCGTGCTGGGCACCCCGGGCGACACCGTCGCGTGCTGTGATGCCGAGGGCCGGGTGGTGGTGAACGGGACGGGGATCGTCGAGCCGTACGTCTACCAGGACATCCCCTTCACCGCGGGCGGGCTGGACTGCGACAGCGACCCCCGCTCAGCCCGGTGCTTCGGGCCGATCACGGTGCCCGCAGGCTCCTACCTCGTGGTCGGCGACCACCGCTCCAACTCGGCCGACTCGGTCGCGGCCTGCCGCGGCAGGCCGGACGCCGAGGGTTGCGCCCGCTTCGTCCCGGCCGACCGCATCACCGGCAAGGTGATCGCGAAGGCGTGGCCGCCGGGTCCGGTCGACACCAACCGTTGACCGGGCCTCAGGGCGCCGCTTCGCCCAGGAGGTCGACGAGCACGTCCCGCACCTGCTCGGCCTCGGCGTAGGTCACCGACAGGGTCGGGGGACGCGCGGCCAGGAACTCGGCCAGCGTCCGCAGGGGACGCACGAGCGAACTCAGCGACGAACTCTCGGTGGCCAGCCGCAGGATGGCGTCGGCCACCGACACCGGTTCGATCACCGGGGTCGACAGGGTGTGGTCCCGGGCGATCAGGACGAACCGGTGCAGGCGCGGCTCCGGGTGGACCCGGACGAGGCCGAGTTGGTCGGGGGAGATCTCGTCCTTGACCCCGGCGCCGTCGTGCGTGCGCACTGACAGGGGCTTCTCGTAGGGGTGGATGCGGCCGTCCGGGGTGAAGCCCACGGTCTCGTCGGTCACGTACCCGTGTGTGCGTCCCAGCACCCGCGACAGGGTCGTCTTGCCCGTCCCCCCGGGTGCGACGTAGGCGATCGCGGCACCCGTCCGGGGGTCGGTCACCGCGCCCGCGTGGAACATGAACAGCCGGCCGCGCTGGGCGGCGATGGCGGCACCGGTGACCTGCTGCGTGAAGCCCTGCAGGAACGGGGCGAGGGGGCCGGTCAGCTCGGCGACCTGGGGTTCGGCGTCGATCTCGCCGCCCCGGGGGCGCAGGCACCGGGACCAGACCCGGCGCAGGGCGTCCGCAGCCTCGTCGGCGCGTTCGCCCCGCAGCGTCACCGGGACACGCGTCCCCAGGCCATGGAGGTCGAACAGCGTCACGCCCGCCACCCTAGCGGGCAGGCGGGCGCGAACGGTCGGTGGATCAAGCGAGCCAGATGCGCTGGCGCAACGTGTGGGTCTCGCCGGGCCGCAGGGTGAGCTGGTCGCCCAGTGCGTTGGCGGCCTCGATGCAGATCATGCCCTGCCACTCGTCGTCGCCGAAGTCGGGCATCGCGGCCGACTTGTCGGCCCACGGGTTCCAGATGACCGTGTTCGCTGAACCGGACTTGGCGATGACCAGCTTCCGGCCGAGCACCGGATCCTCGAGGGTGACCTCGCCGGTGGACCGGTACACGCGGTCGGTCTCGGCGGTGATCGTCACGTCGCCGGACTGGGTCTCGGTGCTGCCCGTCACCTTGTCGAAGTACTCGGCACCGTCCAGGCCGGTGACCTTCACCTGGCGGACGTCCCCGACGGCCAGGTAGGTGTGCAGCGCGTTGTCGAGCGGGACGAAGCTCTGGCCGGTGTTGGTGACCTCGAGTGTCAGGCCCAGGTACTCAGGGGTGAACTTGGCCACGTAGCGGGCGCTGTAGCGGTGCGGCCAGTCGGGCTGCTCGCCGGTCATGGCGTTGTCGAGGGTGTACTCGACGATCAGCCGGCCGTCACGGTCGAGCGTGTCCTTGAGGTCGCTCAGGTGCCAGGTCGCCAGGCGGGCGAAGCCGTGGCCGGGGTTCTGGTCGCCGGCTCGGCCGTTGCCGAACCAGGGGAAGCAGATCGGGATGCCGCCGCGGATGGGTTGGCCATCCGCGAACCACGACTTCGCGCTCATCCACAGGACGGGGGCCGCGCCGTCGGGCTGCCAGGACCACACGTGCGCGCCATGGTCGAACACGCCGTAGTGGCCCGAGCCGATCCTGGCCTCGACGCCCCGTAGTGGGTTTTCGGTGATCTCATGCTCCATTGGTCAAGACCTCCTCGTAGGTGGTGCTTCGGTGTCCCCGAGCCTAGTCCGACTCACTGTCGTATTCATGCCTCCGTGGGAGAAAGTCACCTGATCGCACGCGCCTCAAGGTAGAACCGCTTGTCGTGGGCGTGCCCCATCGAGAACGTCTTGCGCGGCATCGGCCCGTCGACCGCGATCGACCTGAAGAACGCGTCCTTGCCGATGCCGGGGACCAGGAACCCGACGTTCCCGTCGCGGGCACCCAGTTCGGCGGTGACGTCCTCACCGTGCACGTAGTCGACCTCGGCGTCCGGGTGTGCCGACAGCCAGCGGTCCAGGAACGCCTGCAGGGTGCCCACCGCCAGTTCGTGGGTCGGGTGCGGGATCTCGACCACACGGACGCCGGATGCCTGCACGACACCCACCCGTTGGACCCCGTCGGCGGGGCCGGACGCCACCGCGTCCAGCGCCTCCTGGAGCGACCCGACGGGATGCGCGCCGGCCTCCAACGCGGAGATGAGGTCGTCCGCAGCGGCCGCACCGTCGAAGACGACCCGGTGGATGGGCTCGAACGCCAAGGAGGCGTCGTGCAGGTTGACCAGCTCCACCAGGGCCCAGCGGGCGGGGTGGTCGGGCGATGCGCCGGCGGCCCTGTGCTCGTTCCAGATGGCCTTGGCCGTGGCGAGGGAGTGGTTGCCGTCGCCCATCGCGAACAGGAGGGGATGGTCGGCGTCCAGGCCGTAGCGAGCCCTGTACGCCTCCGGTTCGACGAGGGCGCCGAGGGCGTCGAGGATCGCCCGCTGCACGTCGGCGTCCTCGACGAGGCGGCCGGACACGTGGCCCGATCCGAGCATGAGGTCGACGTCGTAGGCGACGGGCAGGTCGCCCAGGACTGCGTCGAGCGGGGCGAGCACGGTGCCGTCCGGGTCGTCGTACAGCACCATGATGTGGGGGAGCTCCAGCGGCGCGTCGCGGCGGACGGCCATGCGCGGGGGCAGGCGGTCGAGCACCGTGCCCTCGGTGGCGCGCACCGGCGTGAGGGCGGTCGAGGTGTAGTCGTACGCCTCGAGGTCGACCTCGACCAGCAGGCCGCGCTGCACCCCTCCGCTGTGGGTGCGTTCGACATGGACGATCGCCTCGTGGGGTTCGAGCAGCCCGCGTCCGAGGTAGTCGTGCATGGCGGCCTGACAGGCGTGGACGCGCTGGGCCACGTCCGGCTCACCGAGGAACAGTTCGGGCAGCACCATCCGCAGGGTCGACGGCGCGTCGCCCACGACCTCCTCGACCTGGGCCCAGTACTCGGGTTGGGAGGTGAACTGGTCGCACGCGATCACGGCCCAGCGGTGCACGTCGACGGACGCGGTGGGCAGCAGCAGGCGCGGGACGCGGACGCAGTCAGCGGGGGTCACAGGGGGCTCCTCACGGGATCGGATCGGCTTCGGAAGCGGGTTCGACGGCACCCAGGGCGCGGAGCTCCTCGACGATGCGCGCGACGGCTTCCGCCGGCGTCTCGTTCGGCGGTGCACCGAAGGTCGCGACGAGGAGATCGGCGAGGGCGTCCGGTTCGATGCCGCCCAGGGCGGCGTCATGGGCGCACTGCGCCAAGTCGCTGAGCTCGACGACCTGACGCTCGAACAGCAGCAGGGTGCGGCCGTCGTGGTCCAAGCGGTCGACGGGGGATCGCGATCGGATCACGGCACCTCCTCGACTTCACCTCGGCTGGTGCCCGCCAGTCTGCCACCGAGCCGCGTCGGCGGGGCAGCGGGTTCCAAACCCCCGCTCAGGCGTCCTGGCTGTACACCAGCACCGAGTAGGGGCCCACGGACACGTTGCCGTGCCACTGCATGTCGTCGGCGTCCTCGTCGTAGGCCTCCAGGTCGAAGCTCTCGAAGTTGCCGAACAGGGAGCTGTAGATGGCGGCGTCCGAGTTGAAGCGCAGCTTCCACAGCCCGCCGGACGGCAGCCCGATGCGCCGGTACTCAAGGGGGGCGGCGGACAGGTTGACCACCACGATGACGTCGTCGCCGGGTCCGTGGTCGAGCCAGCGGTGGAAGACGAGCAGGTTGTCGTCCTCGTTGATGTGGTGGATCGTCAGGCCGCGGCCGGTGAGCCCTCGCGTGACGCCGCCCCGGTTGAGGCGCAGGTCGATCAGGTCGCTGTACAGCCGGGCGATGCCGGAGAAGTTGTCGTTGCGCTTCCAGTCCAGCGGCACGTCGTCGCGGAACCAGCCGCCCTCGAGGAACTCCTGGCCCTGGAACACCATCGGGATGCCCGGTGCCGTCATGACCAGGGAGGCCCCGATCGTGGAGCGCTTCTGCGCGGGCCACCCGGTCGCGTTGTCCGGCTCGATCTCCTGTGGCACCCGTGCCTGCCCGTTCGCGACCTCGTCGTGGGACTCGGTGTAGATGACGCGTTCCAAGGGGTCGCCGTAGTGGTGGGCGACCGCCTCGGCGATCGCACCGATCGAACGGGAGCCGTCGTCGGGGGAGATCAACTCGGCGCGCACCGGGTGGACGAAGGCGGCGTCCCACTGGGCGTGGAAGCCGGCGCCGTCGGCGTCGTCGTCGGTGATGAGGGGGTTCTTGTGCAGGTCCTCGGCGATCATGATGCGGCCGGGGAACTCCTCGCGGACGGTGTCGTTGATCCAGCGCAGGAGCGACCACCCCTCGGGCAGGTAGTTGCCCTGGTGGGTGTACATGTGGGGCACCATGTCCAGGCGCAGGCCGTCCACGTGGTACTCGCGGAGCCACATGAGCGCGTTGTCGTGGATGAACCTCCGCACCTCGTCACGGCCGTAGTCGGGGCGGGTGTCGCCCCACGGGGTCTCGCTGCGGTCGTCGTTGTAGAAGTAGATGCCCCCCTTGCCGTTCTCGCTCCAGCCGTCGAAGGCCCACAGGTCGAGGTCGGAGGGGCCGAAGTGGTTGTACACCACGTCCTGGATCACGGCCAGACCGCGGCGGTGGCACTCCTTCACGAACGACTTGTACGCGTCCGGGCCGCCGTAGGCGCTCTCGACGGCGAAGATGTGGGCCGGGTTGTAGCCCCAGCTCATGTCGCCGGCGAACTCGGCCATCGGCATGACCTCGACGGCGTTCACGCCGAGGTCGACCAGGTGGTCGAGGCGGGCGATGGCGTCCTCGAGGTGGCCGACCGTGCCGTCGGAGTCCTGCCCGCCGAACGAGCCGATGTGCATCTCGTAGATCACCAGCTCGTGGTGGGGCGGGCAGTTGGCGGAATCGCCCTCCCAGTCGAAGGCGGAGTGGTCATGGATGACGCCGTTCCCCACGGAGTTGGTCACCTGCATCGCGTACGGGTCGACCCGAGCGAAGGAATCCTCCCCGTTGGTGATCTGGTACTTGTACTCCTGCCCGGGCTCGGCCCCGTCGACGAACCCGTACCAGTAGCCGTTGCCCTCGGAGGTGAGGGCGTCCTTCCTGGGATCCCAATCGTTGAAGTCACCGACGACGGCCACCGCGTCCGCGTTCGGCGCCCAGACCCTGAAGCCGACGCCCCCATCAGCGGGGATGGCGCCCATACCGGGGATCGGTTGGTTCTGTGCGCTCACGTCGAGTCTCCTTCTGCCGGGTCCGGCGCCAGCGTAGCCGCTGGGGTTTCTGCTAGCCGTGCTTGCACCCCGAGGCCGTTGTCGGGGGGATGTCAGGGTCCCTTTCCGGGGGCGGAGGGGTTGCCAGTGCTAACTCTGGCTAGCAGACTGGTAGCCATGGCGCGCGACAAGGTCACCGAGCAGCACGAGCGGCTGCCGCTGGGTGACTTCATCGCGGCCCACCGCCGGGCGGCAGAGATGTCGTTGCGGCAGCTCGCCGAGAGGGCGGGCATTTCCAATCCGTATGTGAGCCAGATCGAACGTGGGCTGCGCAAGCCGTCCGCGGAGGTGCTGAGTCAGCTCGCCACCGCCCTGTCGGTGTCCGCTGAGTCCCTGTACGTCCGCGCCGGCATCCTCGACCCGGACGAAATCCATCCGACGTCGGTGGAGCGTTCCATCCACGCCGATCCAGCCCTGACCGCCGCACAGAAGGAGGCCCTGATCTCCGTCTACCTGGCGTTCGTCCAGCCCGACGGCGGGGCCGAAGCACCCCAACCCCAGCCGGAACCTCCGGCGTCCACCGAGGAGTGACCCATGTCCGATCAGTTCAACGAGCAGACCACGCCCGAGGGCGAGTTCGTCGAGGAGTACGAGGCCCCCGCCGATGAGGCTCACCTCGCCCCCGGCGAGAAGTTCACCCCGGAGCAGCTGGGCGACGCGATTCTGAAGTTCGCCACCGAGTCCGCCTACGCCGCCGCAGGTGCCGCGCAGATGCTCGCCGAGAGGGCCAAGGAGTTCTACGAGGCCCAGCGCAAGCAGATCGCCGAGCAGACGCCGGAGGGGGTCGACCCGAACTTCCGCCAGTTCGTGGACTCCATGCCCGACCAGTTCAAGGGCTTCTTCGACGAGGCGACCAAGGCCTTCCACGACCTCGCGGACCGCGGGCGTCACACCGTGGCCGACTTCCAGGGTCAGGTGACCGCCGCGCGCGAGGCGGCCCGTGAGGCCCGGACCAACTCACCGGAGGCCTTCGACCTCCAGGACGACGCCTCGGCCGCGGACGCTGTCGCCGCCGAGGACGGCGTGGACATCGAGGATGTGCCCGAGGGGTACGCCGCGGCCGAAGAGCCGGTGACCGACGGTTGGCCCGGCGAGGCCAAGGGTGAGAACCGGGGCTGACGCCTCCGGCCTCCCCGTGGCCGCGCCCAAGGCCACGCCAGGAGTCGCCAGGCCGCCAAGGACGAGCCCTCCTGGCCTCGTCCCTGTGGGCCCAACGGCACGACAAAGGCCCCGCCCCGGTCCATCCTGGGCGGGGCTTTCGGCGTCTCCGGAGGCCCTAAGGCCGTCTCGGCGCACGAGGCATGGACGCAGATAAGGAATACGCTAATAAACCAACTCCACCGGCTTGGGCTCGCGGATCACCACGTCGGAGGGGTTTGTCCATCGCCATCAGAAGCCCCACTCCCAACCGCCGTCCATCCCGGGCTGCTCAAGCATCACTGCGCCACTGGTGTACCTGGAGTCGAGAACCACGATTCCCTTGACGTGCTCCCCGGCGCCAATCATCCCGGGCAGACTGTCGGCCTCATTGGCGCAGCCCCAGGCGTTGCCGTTAGAGTCGTTTTCCGTCGTGCCGTCCGGGCCGATCACCTTCCACTGATCCGTCCAGAACTTGTCTGAACCGAGCGCCCTGGTTGTCTGAACGTCCATGTGAATCGCGATGAAGTTGCCGTTTTTCGACCGCTCGGCGTACTTGGCGGGGCATTTGTAGCCAGCCTCGATCATTGTGACCTTGAACTGGACCGTCCACTCGTTGCTCTCCAGTTTGAGGCCCGCCATCTCGCCGATCTTCTTCACGATCGCGCCACGATCGTTCAGGGTCGGACTCGATGTGGCGGCAGCCGTGGGTGTCGGGTTAGGGGTCGCCACTTGCGACTGTACCGACACGGTGCCGGGTGAGGCCGGCGGTACCGGGGCCACGGGCGGGCCTGCGGTGGGCGCGGCGCTGCAACCCGCCAGAAGAAGGCCGAAGCCTACGAGGCTGGCAAGAGTTCTCATGTTCCTGACTTGCACACGTTTAGTGACCCAAACGGGCGAGCACTTGGGCGATGTCGTCGGGGATTCGGGGTTCGGCTTGGAGTTGTTGACCTCCGAGTTGGATGGTGACCTGCTGCAACGGGCGTAGTCCGCGGACGATCTTCTTCAGCGACCAGCCGCTGCGGGCTTGCAGGTCGCGGGCGATCGCGAGTGCGGTGAACACGATGGTGAGGTGGGCCTCGATCGAATCCTTCAAGTAGTGGTAGATGGGACGCGCGGCCAGGTCGCTCTTGGACATCCGGAACGACTGCTCGACGTGCCACAGGTCGTGGTAGCTGGCAATGATTTCGGTGGCGGGCATGACGCTGCTGGTGATGTTGGTGACGTAGCCCTTCAAGCCGACCAGCGCTTGGGCGCGGGCGAGGGACGACTCATCGAGGCTCGCCTGCTGGCCGGTGGTTTTCACGAACCGGACCTTCTTGGCCGGCTTGTCACCGTCGACGACCGCTTGGGCACGGTCGCGTTGCAGGGTCAGGGTGCGGGTGTCCCGGGCTGCCCGCTTGGCTGAGTACTGCCACACGGCCCGCCACGCCGTGGGATGCGCCACGGGATCCCACACGGGTTCGGCGCGCGTCTTCACCCGGTCGGGGTCGGGGGCGGTGGACCGCATCGTGATCGTGTCGATGACCTGGCCATCGGTGAACGCGGTGCCGTGCCAGCGGAAGTGCTTGGCCAGATCATGGGGAGCCTTGGTCATCCTGGAGCCGACGATGAACCGCAGGCCAGCCTCGTCGATCGTCTTCAGGTTGCTCGCCGACAACATGCCCGCATCAGCGACCACCACCATGTCCGCCACCTGGTGGCGCTGTTGGAAGGCTTTGATGACCGGGATGAGCGTGTGGGTCTCGGGCTTGTTCCCTTCGAAGCAGGCGATCTCCAACGGGTGGCCCGACCGGTCCACGAGCAGGCCGACCACAATCTGGGGGTCGACCCGACGTTCCTTGCTGAATCCGACCTTGCGGAGGTCGTCCTCGGTGTCGGTCTCGAAGTACAACGTCGTCACGTCGTACAACAGCAGCGACACGTCACCACCCCGCTCGGCCCACACGTGTTGGAAGCACGCCTGCGCGATCTGGTCGCGGTAGTCCTTGTCAGCGCATCGTCGCAGCGCCTTGGTGAACGTGTTGCGGTGCGCGGCAACCAGCCCGAGCTCCTCGATCACCCGGACGCTGTCCAGCTTCGAGGTGGGTTCCACCAAGCGGGCGAGCACGAGTTGGAAGAACGCCTCATCGTCGATGGTGTCGAACCCGAGCCGTTCCCAC